>NZ_CAACVB010000066.1 GCF_900659635.1 Actinomadura roseirufa
AAGACGGCATACGAGATTGGCTGGAGTGACTGAGTTCAGACGTGTGCTCTTCCGATCTAGCTGGACGCGGCGGCGCGGCGGCTGGCCCCGGCGGCGGGCGCGATGGCGCGGTTCGTCTGGTTCGACCCGACGGGCGCGGACGGCGCGGACGGCATGGACGGCGCGGACGGCATGGACGGCATGGACGGCGCGGCGCCACCGGCGGCGGGCCCCGGCCGGCTGCTGGTGGTGCTGCACCGGCTGGTCGCCGACGCCCTGTCCTGGGACATCCTGCGGCGCGATCTCGCGGAGGCGTGGGAGAGCGTCCGGACGGGCGCGCCGCCGTCGCTGCCGCCCGTCCCGACGCCGATGGGGCGATGGGCGCGCGCGCTGGTGGAGGACGCCTCGCACGCGGAACGGGTCGCGGAGCTGCCGTTCTGGGAGTCGGTGGTGGACGGCCCGGACCCGCTGCTCGGTGCCCGGCGGCTGGACCCGGCGGTGGACGTGACGTCCACGGTGGAGTGGGTGCGGGTCCGGGTGCCCGAGGACGTGGCCGGGACGGTGCTGTCCGGGCTGCCCGACGCCTTCCACGGCGACCCCGCCGACGGGCCGCTGGCCGCGCTGGCGCTGGCGGTGGCCGAGCGCCGCCGCCGGAAGGGCGCCGTGGCGGCCTCGGCCCTGGTCAGGCTGGAGGGCCACGGACGCGCGGACGGCGTGCTCCCGGGCGCGGACCTGTCCGGCACCGTCGGCGGCCTCACCGCCGTGTTCCCCGCCCGGCTGGACCTCGCCGGGCTCGACCCGGCCGACGCGCTCGCGGGCGGTCCGGCGGCGGGCGCGGCGCTCAAGGCCGTCAAGGAGCAGGTGCGCGCCGCCCCGGACGGCGGCGTCGGGTACGGGCTGCTCCGGCACCTGAACCCGGGCACGTCCTCCGTCCTGCGGGCGCGCCCGATGGGTCAGATCGCCTTCACCTACCGGGACCTGGCCTCGGCAGGGCCGCAGGCGGACCCGCGCGGCGCCGGGTGGGCGCAGGTCGCCGAGCCGGCCGTGCTGGACGCCGTCCAGGACGCCCTGCGCGAGGCGGCCATGCCCGCGCCCGCCGAGCTGGACGTCGTCGTCACCGTCACCGGCGGCCCGGACGGGCCGGGGCTGGACGCCGAGTTCGGCGCACCGGCGGGCGTGCTCTCGCCCGCCGAGGTGCAAGAGCTGGCCGAGCTGTGGCTGACCGCCCTGGAGGGCCTGGCCGCGCACGCCGCGAAGCCGGATGCGGGCGGCCTGACGCCCTCGGACGTGCCGCTGGTCCGAGTGGGACAGGACGAGATCGAGGCATGGGAGCGGCGCCACCCGGCGCTCGCCGATATCTGGCCGACGACCCCGTTGCAGTCGGGACTGCTGTTCCACAGCCTGGCCAACGAGTCGGAGTTCGACCCCTACCGCGTGCAGAGCGTGTTCCACCTGAGCGGGCCGGTGGACCCGTCCCGGCTGCGCGAGGCGTGGCGGGCCCTGCTGGACCGCCACGCCGGGCTGCGCGCCGCGTTCGTCCACGACGCCGCCGGGCGGCCGGTCCAGCTGATCGTCGATGGCGTGTCGCCGCCCTGGAGCGAGGCCGACATGGGCGAGCTGGGGGAGGCCGGCCGCGAGGAGGCCCTCGACGGGTTCCTGGCCGGAGACCGGGCCGTCCCGTTCGACCTGGCCGAGCCGCCGCTGCTGCGGCTCGCCCTGCTGAGGTTCGGGACGGACCGGTCGGAGCTGGTCCTCACCGCCCACCACGCGGTGCTCGACGGGTGGTCGCTGCCGCTGCTGGCCGAGGAGCTGCTGCGGCTCTACGCGACCGGCGGCGACGCGTCCGCGCTGCCCGAGGCGCGCTCCTACCGTGACTTCCTGGCCTGGCTGTCCCGGCAGGACGGGGACGCGGCGGCGCGGGCCTGGGCGCGGGAGCTCGACGGGCTGGACGAGCCCGCGATGCTCGCGCCGGGCGCGTCCGGCACCGGTGCGGAAACGGCGTCCGACCTTGGCGGCACGGAGGTCGGTCGGGTCGCGGTACCGCTGTCCTCCCGGGAGGCGGCGGCGCTGGCCCGCCGCGCGGCGGAGCTGGGCGTCACGGTGAACACCGTCGTCCAGGGCGCCTGGGCCGTCCTGTGCGGGCTGCTGACCGGGCGCCGGGACGTGGTGTTCGGTGCCACGGTGTCCGGGCGCCCGCCCGCGCTGCCGGGCGCGGACGCGACGGTGGGCATGTTCGTCAACACCGTGCCCGTGCGGGTGCGGTGCGCTCCCGGGGACTCCGTCGCCGAGCTGCTGACCGGCCTCCAGGAACGGCAGGCCGCGCTGCTGGACCACCATCACGCCGCGCTGACCGAGGTGCGGCGGCTGACCGGGCTGAGCGCGCTCTTCGACACCTGCGTCGCCTTCGAGTCCTTCCCGGTGGACCGCCCGGCCATCGCCGCCGCGGGCGCGGCGGCCGGGATCGCCTGCACCGGGGTCCGCCTGGTCAGCGCCACCCACTACCCCCTGACGGTGATGGCGATGGCCGGCCAGGGCACCGGGCCGAGGCTGACCCTCCAGTACCGGCGGAGCGTGTTCGGCGCGGACGCCGCCGCGTCCGTCGCGGCCCGCTTCGGGCGCGTCCTGCGCCAGGTGGCGGACGATCCCGGCCGCCGGGTCGGCGCGGTCGACGCGCTGGACCCGGCCGAGCGCGACCGCCTCCTGCGGGAGCTCAACGACACGGCGAGGCCCCGTGCGGACACCCCCGCCCTCACGATCCCCGAGCTGTTCGCGCGGCGCGCGGCGGACGCGCCCGGCGCGGTCGCGGTCGTCTCGGACGAGGGGTCGCTGACCTACGGGGAGCTCGCCGCCCGCGCCGGGGGGTGGGCGCGGGCGCTGACCCGGCGCGGGGTGGGACCCGAGTCGGTGGTGGCGGTGGCGCTGCCGCCGTCGGCCGACCTGGTGGCGGTGCTGCTCGGCGTGCTGCGGGCGGGCGGCGCGTACCTGCCGGTGGACCCCGCCCATCCGGCCGAGCGGATCGGCGTGATGATGGACGACACGCGCCCGGCCGTCCTGGTGACCACCGGCGACGTCGCCGCGCGCCTGCCGGGCCGCGACCTCCCGGTGATCCTGCTGGACGACCCGGCCGTGAAATCCGGTGGCACGGCCCCCGAGGGGACACCGCATCCGGACGGCCTCGCGTACGTGATCTACACGTCCGGCTCCACCGGGGTACCGAAGGGCGTGGGGGTGACCCACCGGGCGGTCGCCGACCTCGCCCTGGACCGCCGGTGGCGCGGCGGCGCCCACGATCGCGTGCTGCTGCACTCGACGCTGATGTTCGACGCGTCCGTCTGGGAGCTGTGGATCCCGCTGCTGGGCGGCGGGCGCGTCGTGGTCGCCGCGTCGGAGGCGCTCGACCCGGCCACCGTCGCGAGGCACGTCGCCGACCACGGCGTCACGTCCCTCTTCCTGACCACGGCGCTGTTCAACCTGCTGGTGCAGGAGGACGCGACATGCCTGGCCGGGCTGCGGGAGGTGTGGACCGGCGGCGAGCGCGCCTCGGCGTCCTCCTTCCAGCGCGCCCTGGACACGTGCCCCGGCACCACGTTCGTGCACGTCTACGGGCCGACGGAGACGACGGTGTACGCCACCGGCGTCCCGCTGCCCCCGGGCGGGCGGGTGGCGGACAACGTCCCGATCGGCGGGCCGCTGGACAACACGTCCGCCTACGTCCTGGACGGGGCGCTGCGCCCGGTGCCGCCGGGCGTCACCGGCGAGCTGTACCTGGCGGGCCCGGGTCTCGCGCGGGGATACGTGCGCAGGGCCGGGCTGACCGCCGCGCGGTTCGTGGCGTGCCCGTTCGGGCCGCCCGGGGCGCGCATGTACCGCACCGGCGACCTCGTGCGCTGGAACGCCTCCGGGCTGCTGGAGTACCTGGGGCGCGGCGACGCGCAGGTGAAGGTGCGCGGTTTCCGGATCGAGCCGGGTGAGATCGAGGCGGCCCTGCTGACCCACCCGGCGGTGGCGCAGGCCGTCGTGGTCGCGCGGGACGGGCGAGACGCGGCCGGGACGGTGCGGCTCGCCGCCTATGCCGTCCCGGCGGAATCGGCGGGACCGGCCCGGCCGACGGCCGGGGAGCTGCGCGAGCACGCGGCGCGGCGGCTGCCGGACTTCATGGTCCCGGCGGCGTTCACGGTGCTGGACCGGCTGCCGCTGACCCCGAACGGGAAGCTGGACCGCCGGGCCCTCCCCGAACCCGAGCTCACCGAGGCCGGCTACCGGGCGCCCCGGACGCCCCGGGAGGAGACGCTCTGCCGGCTGTACGCCGAGGTGCTCGGGCTCGACCGGGTCGGCGTCGACGACAACTTCTTCGCGATCGGCGGGCACTCGCTGCTGGCCACCCGGCTGTCGGGCCGCATCCGCGCCGCGCTCGGGCTGGAGGTGCCGGTCGGCGCGGTCCTGCGCTACCCGAGCGTCGTGGAACTGGCCCGCGAGCTGGACGACTTCACGAAATCGAGCAGGCCGCGCCTGCGCCGGATGAAGGTCAAGGAGTAGACGGCTGATGATTCCCCTGTCTTTCGCGCAGCGCCGGTTGTGGTTCGTGCACCGCTTCGAGGGCCCGTCGGCGACCTACAACGTCCCGTTCCGGGTGCGGCTGGCGGGCGCGCTGGACGTGCGGGCGCTGGAGGCGGCGCTCCGGGACGTCGTGGCGCGCCACGAGAGCCTGCGGACGCTGATCGTCGAGGACGAGCGGGGCGTGCCGTCCCAGCGCGTCGTCCCGCTGGACGAGACGGGCGTGACGGTCCCGCTCGTCGTGGTGGACCCCGGTGAGGTGGACGCCGCGGTGGCGGAGGCGGTGCGGTACCCGTTCGACCTGGCCACGGAGATCCCGCTGCGGGCGCGGCTGTTCGCCTGCGGGCCCGGCGAGTACGTGCTGGTGCTGCTGATCCACCACATCGCCATGGACGGCGAGTCGATGGCGCCGCTGGTGCGCGACCTGTCGGCCGCCTACACCGCGCGTGCGTCGGGCCGTGTGCCGGTGTGGCCGGAGCTGCCGGTGCAGTATGCGGACTACACGCTCTGGCAGCGGGAGCTGCTGGGCGACGAGGACGACCCGGAGAGCGTCGCGGCGCAGCAGTTCGGCTACTGGCGCGGGGAGCTGGCGGGGGTACCGCAGCCGTTGCCGCTGCCCGCCGACCGTCCCCGCCCGGCGGTAGCGAGCCGCCGCGGCGACATGGTGGAGTTCCGGCTCGGCCCCGCGCTGCGCGCCGCGGTCGAGGAGCTGGCGCGGCGGCACGACGCGACCGTGGCGATGGTCCTCCAGGCGGGACTGGGCGCCCTGCTGCACCGGCTGGGCGGCGGCGAGGACATCACGATCGGCTGCACCATCGCGGGCCGCACCGACGAGGGCCTGGCGGATCTCGTGGGCTTCTTCGTCAACACGTGGGTGCTGCGGGCCGACGTGTCGGGCGGCCCCGCCTTCGACGAGCTGCTGCGACGCGTCCGGGACAAGGCGCTGGCCGCCTACAACAACCAGGACGCCCCGTTCGAGCGGCTGGTCGAGCTGCTCAACCCCGAGCGCTCCACGTCCTACCACCCGCTCTTCCAGGTGGCGTTCACCTGGCAGAGCCAGGCCCGCGTCGAGATGGACCTGCCCGGGGTGCTGGCGACGCTGGAGGGCGTCCGGACGGGGACCGCGAAGTTCGACCTGGAGTTCAGCTTCGCCCACGACCCCGACGGGCGGGGCCTGCTGTGCCAGCTGGAGTACGCCACCGACCTGTTCGACCGGGAGACGGCCGAGGCGGTCGCGTCCCGGTTCGAGCGGGTGCTGCGGCAGGCGGCGGCCGACCCGTCCCGCCCGGTGGACGAGCTGGACGTCCTCGACGCGGCGGAGACGGACCTCGTGCTGCGCGGCGTGAACGACACGGCCGTCCCGGTGCCCGGCGCGCCGGTCGCCGAGCTGTTCGCGCGGCGGGCCGCCGAACGGCCGGGCGACATCGCGGTCGCGTCCGGCGACGTCTCCCCGTCGGGCGCCTCACTCACCTACGGCGAGCTCGATGCCCGCGCCAACCGCCTGGCCCGCGTCCTGGCCGGGCGCGGCGTGGGACCGGAGTCCGTGGTGGGCGTGGCGCTGCCGCGCTCCCTGGAACTGGTGGTCGCGGTGCTGGCGGTCGTGAAGGCGGGCGGCGCGTACCTGCCGGTGGACCCCGCCTACCCCGCCGACCGGATCGCGTTCATGGTGGCGGACTCGGCGGCGGGCCTGATGATCGCGGACGCCGCCACGGCGGAACGGCTCGCCGGCCCGGCGGTGCCGGTACTGGAGATCGACGACCCGGAGGTCGCGGCGGCGGTGGCCGCCGCCGATCCCGCGCCGATGGGCGACGCCGACCGGGTGCGCCCGGCGTCGGCGGACGACACCGCGTACATCATCTACACGTCCGGCTCCACCGGGCGCCCCAAGGGCGTCGCCGTCACCCAGCGGGCCCTCGCCGCGCTGGCGCTGGACCGGCGCTGGGGCGGCGGCGCGCACGAGCGGGTCCTGCTCCACTCGCCGCTGACGTTCGACGCGTCGGTATGGGAGCTGTGGGTGCCGCTGCTGCGCGGCGGGCGGGTCGTCGCGGCCCGTCCCGGCTCCCTCGACCCCGGGACGCTCGCGGAGTACGCGGACCGCCAGGGCGTGACCTCGGTCTTCCTGACCACGGCGCTGTTCAACCTGCTGGTGCAGGAGGACGCCACGTGCCTGGCGGGGCTGCGGGAGGTGTGGACCGGCGGCGAGCGCGGCTCGGCGTCCTCGTTCCGGCGCGCGCTGGAGGCGTGCCCGGACACGCGGTTCGTGCACGTCTACGGCCCGACGGAGACGACCGTCTACGCCACGGCGGGCCCGCTGGACCCGGCCGCCGAGCCCGGCGGGGACGTCCTGATCGGCGGCCCGATGGACAACACCCGCGCCTACGTCCTGGACGCCCGGCTGCGGCCGGTGCCGCCCGGGGTGCCGGGCGAGCTCTACCTGGCCGGGGCGGGCCTGGCGCGGGGCTACGTCGCCCGCGCCGGGCTGACCGCCGAGCGGTTCGTGGCCTGCCCGTTCGGCGGGCCGGGCGAGCGGATGTACCGCACCGGCGACGTCGTGGCGTGGACGCGGGACGGCGCGCTGGCCTTCCGGGGACGGGCCGACGCGCAGGTGAAGGTGCGCGGCTTCCGGATCGAGCCGGGCGAGGTCGAGGCCGCCCTGGTGGCGCATCCGAGGGTGGCGCGGGCGGTGGTCGTCGCCCGCGAGGACGCCGGGGGCGGCGCGAGCAGGCGCCTCGTCGGCTACGTCGTGCCCGACGGCGCGGGCCAGGCCGGGTTCGGGAACGTGGCCGACCTCCGCGACTTCGACTTCGACCTCGGCGCGGGCGTGTCGGCCGGGGAGCTGCGCGCGTTCCTGGCGGGACGGCTGCCGGAGTTCATGGTGCCGTCGGCGTTCGTGGTCCTCGGCGCGCTGCCGCTGACGCCGAACGGCAAGGTGGACCGGCGGGCGCTGCCCGCCCCGGAGTTCACCGGCGAGGTGTACCGGGCGCCGCGGACCCCGTCGGAGGAGATCCTCGCCGAGGTGTTCGCGGACGTCCTCGACGTGGAGCGGGTCGGAGTCGACGACGACTTCTTCGCCGTCGGCGGGGACAGCATCCGGTCGATCCAGGTGGTGTCGCGGGCACGCGCGCGCGGGATCGAGATCAGCGCGCGCGACGTCTTCGACCACCGGACGGTCGCCAGGCTCGCCGAGGCGGTGGACGCCCGCTCGGCCGCCTCGGCGGACGTCCCCGGCGGCGCCCCGGGAAACGAGGTGGAGCCGTCCCGGGACGCGGACGGGCCGCTGGTCGAGGTGGACCCGGCCGAGCTGGAGGCGTGGCGGGAGCGCTACCCGGGCCTGGTGGAGGCGTGGCCGCTCGCCCCCCTCCAGGCGGGCCTGCTGTTCCACGCGATGCTGGCCGACGCCGCCTCCGACGCCTACCACATGCAGTTCGTCGTCCACCTGTCCGGCGAGGTGGAGCCGGAGCGGATGCGCGGTGCGGGCCAGGCGCTGCTGGACCGCCACCCCAACCTGCGGACCGCGTTCGTCGCCACCGAGGCCGGCGACCCCGTCCAGCTCGTGGTGGACGGGGTCCGGCTGCCCTGGCGGCACGTCGACCTCGGCGGCCTCGCCGAAGCCGAGCGGGACGAGGCGCTCCGGCGGTTCCTGGAGGGGGACCGCGACGCCCGCTTCGACCCCGCCGAGCCGCCGATGCTGCGGCTGGCGCTGGTGACGCTCGGCGCGGGGCGGTCGGAACTGGTCGTCACGGCCCACCACGTGCTGTTCGACGGGTGGTCCCTGCCGCTGCTGATGCAGGACCTCCTCCGGCTGTACGGGACGGAGGGCGACCCGTCGGCGCTGCCGCCGGTGCCCGGGTACCGCGGCTACCTGGCATGGCTGTCGGAGCAGGACCCCGCCGAGTCGGCGCGGGCCTGGGCCGAGGAACTCGACGGCGTCGACGAACCCACCCTTCTGGCGGCCGGGACGGTCCCCGACCCGGACGCCACGGACGAAACGGGCGTGGTCGACGTCCCGCTGCCGGTGGACGCGGCGCGCGAGCTGGCCCGGCGCGCCGCCGAGCTGGGCGTCACGCTCAACACCGTCGTCCAGGTCGCCTGGGGCGTCCTGCTCGGGCGGCTCACCGGCAGGCGGGACGTGCTGTTCGGTGCCGCGGTGTCGGGCCGCCCGCCCGCCGTCCCCGGCGTCGCCGCCATGATCGGGCTGTTCATCAACACGGTCACGGTGCGCGTGCGGCCCGCCCCGGACGCCACGCTCGCCGAGCTGCTCGCGGACGTGCAGAACCGGCAGGTCGCGCTGCTGGAGCACCATCACCACGGGCTGGCCGCCGTCCAGCGGGCCGCCGGGACCGGCGCGCTGTTCGACACCATCATCGGCTTCGAGTCCTACCCGGTCGACCGGGAGGGGATCAGGGAGGCCGGCGGCGCCGCCGGGATCGAGACCACCGGGATCAGGACGTCCGGCGGCACCCACTACCCGCTGGCCGTCCTGGCGTTCGAGGACCCGCACCTGCGGGTGGCCCTCCAGTACCGGCGCGGCGTGTTCGGCCGGGAGACCGCCGAGACCATGGCGGCCCGGTTCGCCCGGATCCTGCGGCAAGTGGTCGCCGATCCGGACATCCCGGTGGGACGGGTGGACGTCCTCGACCCGGCGGAGCGGGACCGGGTGCTGTCGGGCGGGGACGGCGCCGCCGCCCCGGTGGAGCCCGCGACGATCCCGGAGCTGTTCGCGCGCCGCGTCGCGGACCGGCCGGACGCCGCCGCGGTCGTGTTCGGGGAGCGGACGCTGACGTACCGGGAGATCGACGACCGCGCCGCCCGGCTCGCCCGCGTCCTCGCCGGGCGCGGCGTGGGACCGGAGTCGGTGGTGGGCGTGGCGCTGCCACGCTCGCCCGAGCTCGTGGTCGCGGTGCTGGCCGTGCTGAAGGCGGGCGGCGCCTACCTGCCGGTCGACGCGTCCTACCCGGCAGGGCGGATCGCGTTCATGGTCGGGGACTCGGCCGCCCGCCTGGTCATCGCGGACGCGGCGACAGCGGAGCGGATGGCCGGGCTCACGGCGCCGGTCCTGGAGATCGACGCCCCGGGCACCGCCGCGGCGGTCGCGGACGCCGCGCCGCTGCGGGACGCCGACCGCCGCGCGCCCCTGGCGGCGCGCAACACCGCCTACGTCATCTACACCTCCGGGTCGACGGGCCGCCCGAAGGGCGTCGCGGTCACCCACGAGGGCGTCGCGAGCCTGCTGGCGACCCAGGTGGCGGCGCTGGGGATCACGCCCGAGAGCCGTGTGCTGCAGTTCGCCTCGCCGAGCTTCGACGCGTCGGTGTGGGAGCTGTGCACGGCGCTGCTGTCGGGCGCCGCGCTGGTGCTCGCCCCCCGGGACGCCCTGGCGCCCGGCGACCCGCTGGCGCGGACCGTCGCCGAGCGGCGGGTGACGCACGCGCTGCTGCCCCCGGCGGTATTGGCCGCGCAGCCGCCCGGGTCCCTGCCCGGCCTGGGGTGCCTGGTCGTCGGCGGGGACGCCACGTCCCCCGAGCTGGTCGCGGCGTGGGCGCCCGGACGCCGGATGGTCAACGCCTACGGCCCGACGGAGACGACGGTCATCGCCTCGATGAGCGCGCCGCTGACGGGCGACGGCGCCGCACCGCCGATCGGCGGGCCGGTCGCCGGAACCCGCCTCTACGTCCTGGACGCGGGGCTGCGGCCGGTGCCGCCGGGCGTCGCGGGCGAGCTGTACGCCGCCGGGCCCGGCCTGGCGCGCGGGTACGCCGGACGCGCCGCGCTGACCGCCGAGCGGTTCGTGGCCTGCCCGTTCGGCGGGCCGGGCGAGCGGATGTACCGCACCGGCGACCTCGCCCGCTGGACCCCCGGCGGCGCGCTGGAGTACGCCGGGCGGGCGGACGCCCAGGTCAAGATCCGCGGTTTCCGGATCGAGCCGGGGGAGGTCGAGTCGGCGCTGACCTCGCACCCCGGCGTCGAGCGGGCCGTCGTGGTCGCGTCCGGCGACCCGGGCGGCGACCGGCGCCTCGTCGGGTACGTCGTGCCGACCCCCGAGGGCGCCGCCCTCGGCGGGGCGGCGGGCAAGGTCGCCGCGTGGCGCGAGGTCCACGACCGGGTGTACGCCTCAGCGGACGCTCCGTGGGGCGAGGACTTCACCGGCTGGGACTCCACCTACACCGGGGAGCCGATCCCGCTGCCGGAGATGGCGGAGTGGCGCGACGCCGCCGTCGAGCAGATCCTGGCCTGGTCCCCGCGCCGCGTCCTGGAGATCGGCGTGGGCACCGGGCTGCTGATGGCGAGGATCGTGCCCTCGGTTCAGGAGTACTGGGGCACCGACCTGTCGGCCACCGTGATCGAGCGGCTGCGCGACCAGGCCGCGCGGTCCGAGACCGCGGCCGGGCGGGTCCGGCTGCGGACGCAGACCGCCGACGACGCGTCCGGCCTGCCGCGCGGCCACTTCGACACCGTCGTGCTGAACTCCGTGGTGCAGTACTTCCCCGACGCCGCCTACCTGGAGCGGGTGCTGCGGCAGGCCATGGAGCTGCTCGCCCCGGGCGGCCGGATCGTGGTCGGGGACGTCCGCAACGCCGGCTCGCTGCGGCTGCTGCGCGCCGGGGTGCAGCGGGCACGGCACCCGGACGCGGCGCCTCCGGTCGTGCGGGCCGCCGTCGCCAAGGCGATGCGCGCCGAGAAGGAACTGCTCGTCGACCCGGAGTGGTTCACCCGCTGGGCCGGGCGGCACGGCGCGACCGCGGACGTCCGGCTGAAGCCCGGCCGGGCGCACAACGAGCTGACCCGGCACCGCTACGAGGTCGTCCTGCACAAGGAACCCGTGGACGCCGTCGCCCTCGACGACGTCCCCACGTGGGTGTGGGGCGAGCAGCTCGGGGACTTCGCCGGCATCGCGGAGCTCCTGCGCTCGCGGGGCGGCGGGCCGGTGCGGATCGCGCGGATCCCGAACGCCCGGCTGGCGGGCGAGGCCGAGGCCGCCGCCGCGGCGTCGCTGGCGGGCGCGCCGGCCGGCGCGTCCCGGCACGTCGACCCGCAGGATTTGCGCGGCTGGGCCGCCGAGCGGGGCTGGGACGTGCTGGCGACCTGGTCGACCAACGCCGTGGAGTGCTTCGACGCCGTCGTGCTGCCGGACGGCGGCGCCTCCGGCCGGGTGCTGGCGGGCGGGTTCGTGCCGTCCGGACGGGCGGGGCGCCCGCTGGCCAGCGAACCGGCCGGGGAGGGCGGGGGCGAGACGCTCGCCGGCGTCCTGCGCGCCCACGTGGCCGGGCGGCTGCCCGAGTACATGGTGCCGTCGGCCGTGGTGACCCTCGCCGAGATCCCGCTGACCCCGAGCGGGAAGCTGGACCGGCGGGCGCTCCCGGCGCCCGCGTACGCCGCCGCGCTCACCGGCGGCGAGCCCCGCACCGCGCGGGAGGAGGTCCTGTGCGGGCTGTTCGCCGAGGTCCTCGGCCTGGAGCGGGTCGGGGTCGACGACGACTTCTTCGACCTCGGCGGGCACTCGCTGCTGGCGACCCGGCTCGTCCGCCGGATCCGCGCCGAGCTGAACGTCGAGATCCCGATCCGGTCGGTCTTCGAGTCGCCGTCGGTCGCCGGCCTGGTCGCGCACCTGTCGGCGGGCCGGCGGGTCCGGCCCGGCCTGCGCCGCGCCGCCGCGCGGCCCGACCGGCTGCCGCTGTCCTACGCGCAGCGGCGGCTGTGGTTCGTGCACCGGTTCGAGGGCCCGTCGGCGACCTACAACTCCCCGTTCCGGGTGCGGCTGACCGGCGCCCTGGACGCCGCGGCGCTGGAGGCCGCCGTCCGGGACATCGTCGCCCGACACGAGAGCCTCCGCACGCTCATCGTCGAGGACGAGGGCGGCGTGCCGTTCCAGCGGGTGCTGCCCGTCGAGGACGTGCTGGAGAAGGTGGCGGTGCCGGTGACCGGCGCCGGGCCCGACGGGGTGGACGCCGCCGTGGCCGAGGCCGCCCGGTACCGGTTCGACCTCGCCGCCGAGATCCCGGTGCGGGCGCGGGTGTTCGCGTCCGGGCCGGACGAGCACGTGCTGGTGCTGCTGATCCACCACATCGCCGTGGACGGCGAGTCGGTCGCGCCGCTGGTGCGGGACCTGTCGGCGGCGTACACGGCACGGGCGTCCGGCCGCGCGCCGGACTGGCCGGACCTGCCGGTGCAGTACGCCGACTACACGCTCTGGCAGCGGGACCTGCTCGGGGACGAGAACGACTCCGGCAGCGTCGCGGCGCAGCAGTTCGGCCACTGGCGCGGGGAGCTGGCGGGGGCGCCGCAGCCGTTGCCGCTGCCCGCCGACCGGCCCCGTCCCGCCGTCGCGAGCCACCGCGGCGACGCCGTCGAGTTCACGGTGGAGCCCGAGATCCTCGCGGCGGCCGAGGAACTGGCGCGCGCGCACGGCATGACCGTGGCTATGGTCCTGCAGACGGCGCTGGTGGTCTTGCTGCACCGGCTCACCGGCCGGGACGACCTGACGGTCGGGTCCCCGATCGCCAACCGTACCGACGACGCCCTGGCCGGCCTCGTGGGCTTCTTCGTCAACACGTGGGTGCTGCGCGCCGACGTGTCGGGCGACCCCGCCTTCGACACCCTGCTGACGCAGGTCAGGGACAAGGCGCTGGCCGCCTACAACAACCAGGACGCCCCGTTCGAGCGGCTGGTCGAGCTGCTCAACCCCGAGCGCTCCACGTCCTACCACCCCCTGTTCCAGGTGGCGTTCGCCTGGCAGAACATCGCCTGGGAGGAGTTCGAGTTCCGGGGGCTGCGGGCGGAGCTGGAGCCGGTCTCGACCGGCGTCGCGCGGTTCGACCTGGAGCTCACCATGTTCGACTTCCCCGGGCAGGGCATCCGGGGCCGCCTCGAATACGCCGCCGACCTGTTCGACCGCGGCACGGCCGAGGCGATGGCGGCGCGGTTCGTCCGCGTCGTCCGCCAGGTGGTGGCCGAGCCCGGCGTGCCCGTCGGCCGGGTGGAGGTGCTGGAGCCCGCCGAACGGGACCGGCTGCTACGCGAGGTGAACGAGACGTCCGTCCCGGTGCCGGTCGGGACGATCCCCGAGCTGTTCGAGCGGCGGGTGGCCGCGCGGCCGGACGCCCCCGCGCTCGTGTTCGAGGGGGAGACGCTCACCTACCGGGAGGTCGAGGAGCGCGCCAACCGGCTGGCCCGGCTGCTGATCGGACGCGGCGTCGGCCCGGAGACGGTGGTCGCGGTGACCCTGCCGCGCTCGCCGGGGCTGTGGATCGCGGCCCTGGCGGTGACGAAGGCGGGCGGCGCGTACCTGCCGGTGGACCCCGCCTACCCGGCCGGGCGGATCGAGTTCATGGTGAAGGACTCCGAGGCGCACCTGGTGATCGCGGACGCGCAGACGGCGGAGCAGCTGCCCGATCTGGCCGCGTCCGTGATCGGCGTGGACGATCCGGAGACCGTCGCGGCGCTCGCCGCCGCCGACCCGGGCCCGGTGCGCGACGCCGACCGCCTCGGCCCGGTGGCGGTGACCAACGCCGCCTACGTCATCTACACCTCCGGGTCGACCGGGCTGCCCAAGGGCGTCGTGGTCACCCACGTCGGCCTGGCCAGCCTGCTCCAGGCGCACATCGACCGGCTGGAGGTGACGCCGGAGAGCCGGGTGCTCCAGTTCAACTCGCCGAGCTTCGACTCCTCGGTGTGGGAGCTGTGCATGGCGCTGTTCTCGGGCGCCGCGTTCGTCCTGGCGAGCCAGGACGACCTGGCGGCGGGCGAGCCGCTCGCCGCGACGCTCACCGCGAACCGCGTGTCGCACGTCCTGCTGACGCCCTCGGTGCTGGCGGCGCTGCCGCCCGGATCGCTGCCCACCGTCACGACCCTCATCGTCGCCGGGGAGCCGATCTCGCCGGACCTGGTCGCCGCCTGGGCGCCGGGACGGCGGATGGCGAACGCCTACGGCCCGACCGAGACGACCGTGTGCCCGGCCATGGCCGGATCGATGACGGGCGACGGGCGGGCGCCCACGTTCGGGTCGCCGATCCCGAACGCCCGCGTGTACGTGCTGGACGCCCGGCTGCGGCCGGTGCCGCCGGGCGTCGCGGGCGAGCTGTACGTGGCCGGGTCCGGGCTGGCCCGCGGCTATCTCGGCCGCGCGGGGCTGACCGGGCAGCGGTTCGTGGCGTGCCCGTTCGGCGGGCCGGGGGAGCGGATGTACCGCACCGGCGACCTCGTCCGCTGGACCACGGGCGGCGAGCTGGAGTTCCTCGGCCGGGTGGACGCGCAGGTCAAGCTGCGCGGGTACCGGATCGAGCCGGGCGAGGTCGAGGCGGCGCTGCTGGCGCACCCGCGGGTCGCGCAGGCGGTGGTCGCCGTCCGCGAGTCCGCCGGGGGCGCCGGGTCCGGGCGGCTCGCCGGGTACGTCGTACCCGTCGGCGCCCTCGACGGCGCGGGAGCGGAGGGCCTCGGCGGCGGCGAGCTGGACCTGACGGCGGGCGTGTCGGCGGCCGAGCTGCGGGCCTTCCTGACCGGCCGGCTGCCGGAGTTCATGGTGCCGTCGGCGTTCGTCGTCCTGGACCGGCTGCCGCTGACCCCGAACGGGAAGGTCGACCGCGGCGCGCTCCCCGACCCGGACGTCGCGGGCGCCGCCCACCGGGCGCCGCGCACCCCGGCGGAGGAGGCCCTCGCCGCGGTGTTCGCCGAGGTCCTCGGGCTGGACCGGGTCGGGATCGACGACGACTTCTTCGCCGCGGGCGGGGACAGCATCCAGTCGATCCAGGTGGTGTCGCGGGCGAGGGCGCACGGGCTGGAGATCAGGCCGCGCGACGTCTTCGAGCACCGGACCGTCGCCGCGCTCGCCGCGGCGGCGGGGGACGCCTCCGGCGCGGGCGCGGCCCTGGCCGAGCTGGACGGCGGCGGGACCGGCCCGCTGCCGCTGCCGCCGGTGGCGCGGTGGATCCGCGGGCTCGGGACCGGGTTCGACCGCTTCTCCCAGTCGATGCTGGTGGAGCTGCCGCCGGGCATCGGCGCCGCCGGGCTGGCCGCCGTGCTCGACGCCGTGATCGGCCATCACGACCTGCTGCGGTCCCGGCTGGAACCGGACGCCGACGTCCTGGTGGTGGACCCGCCGGGCCCGGCGCGCGCGGCGGGGCTGATCCGCCGCGTCGCGTGCGACGGCCGCTGGGACGCGCGGTGGCGCGACGTCGCCGCCGCCGAGCTGGACGCCGCGAACGGCCGGCTGGCCCCCACCGGCGGCGTCATGGCGCAGTTCGTCTGGTTCGCCCCGCCCGAGCCCGAGGCGGGCCGGCTGCTGATCGTCCTGCACCACCTGGTGGTGGACGGGGTGTCGTGGCGGATCCTGCTCCCGGACCTCGCGGCGGCCTGGGACCGGATCCGGGACGGCGCGCCGCCGGTGCTGCCGCCGGGCGGTACCTCGATGCGGCGATGGGCGCACGCGCTCGCGGACACGGCGGCCGACCCCGCGCGGGTCGCGGAGCTGCCGCTGTGGCGGTCGGTGCTGGAGGGCCCCGATCCGCTGCTCGGCGCCCGGCGGCTCGACCCCGCCGTGGACGTCGCGTCCACCGTCGACGCCGTCTGGCTGCGGCTGCCCGCGCGGCTGACGGCGACGATGCTGACCGCGCTGCCCGCGGCGTTCCACGGCGGCGTCAACGACGGCCTGCTCGCCGCGCTGGCGCTGGCGGTGGCCCGCCGCCGCCGCGACCGGGGCGAGGCCGAGTCCTCGGTGCTGATGAGGGTGGAGGGCCACGGCCGTGAGGAGCAGGTCGTGCCGGGTGCGGACCTGTCGCGGACCGTCGGCTGGTTCACCAGCGTCTACCCGGCGCGCCTGTACGTCGGCGACGTGGACCTGGAGGAGGTCTTCGCGGGCGGCCGTGCCGCCGGTGACGTGGTCGACTCGATCAGGGAGCAGCTGCGCGCCCTGCCCGACAAGGGCATCGGCTACGGGCTGCTGCGGTACCTGAACCCGGACACCGCGGTGGAGCTGGAGCCGTACCCGACCGGGCAGATCTCCTTCAACTACCTGGGCCGGTTCTCCGCGGCGGACATGCCCGAGCACCTGCGCGGGACGGGCTGGACCGAGGCCGCCGAAGGCGCCGACCTGGTCGCCGGCCTCGACCCGGACATGCCCGCGCTGTCGGTGCTGGACGTCAACGCCTACGTGACCGACGCGGAGGACGGGCCGGTGCTCGCCGCCAGGGTCGCCTTCCCCACGGGCGTCCTGTCCCGCGCGGAGGCCGAGGAACTGGTGGAGCTGTGGTCGGCCGCGCTGGAGGGGCTGACCCGGGCCGCCGCCGCGCGGACCGCGGACGGGCCGGACCGCCCGCCCGTGCCGCTGGTGCCGGTGCCGTCCGCCGAGCTGAGGGCGTGGCGGGAAGACCGTCCGGGCCTGGTGGAGGTGTGGCCGCTCGCCCCTCTGCAGCCGGACCTCCTGGCCCACGCGTCGGCCGGTTCCCCGTTCGACCCGTACCACATGCAGCTCGTGATCCACCTGTCCGGGGAGATCGACCCCGGCAGGCTGCACCGCGCGGCGCAGGCGCTCCTGGACCGCCACGCCAACCTGCGGACCGCGTTCGCCGCCACCGAGGCCGGCGACCCCGTCCAGCTCGTGCTCGACGGGGTCCGCCTGCCCTGGCGGGACCTCGACCTGACCGGCCTCGGCGAAGCGGAGCGGGCGGAGGCGCTCCGGCGGTTCCTGGCCGACGACCTCGGCGACGGCTTCGACCCGGCCGAGCCGCCGATGCTGCGGATGACGCTGGTGCGGACCGGCCCGGCCACCTCCGAGCTGGTGTTCTCCGTCCACCACGCGCTGCTGGACGGGTGGTCGAGCCCCCTGCTGATGGAGGATCTGCTGCGGCTGTACGGGGCGGAGGGCGACCCGTCGGCGCTGCCGCCGGTGCCCGGGTACCGCGGCTACCTGGCATGGCTGTCGGAGCAGGACCCCGCCGAATCGGCGCGGGCCTGGGCCGAGGAGCTCGACGGGATCGACGGGCCCACCCTGGTCGCGCCGGACGCGGACCCGTCCGCCCCGTGGGAGGGCTTCGGCGTGGTCGACGTCCCGCTGCCGGTGGACGCGGCGCGCGAGCTGGCGCGGCGCGCCGCCGAGCTGGGCGTCACGCTCAACACCGTCGTCCAGGTCGCCTGGGGCGTCCTGCTCGGGCGGCTCACCGGCAGGCGGGACGTGCTGTTCGGCGCGACGGTGTCGGGCCGCCCGCCCGCCGTCCCGGACGTCCACGCGATGGTGGGCCTGTTCATCAACAACGTGCCGGTCCGGCTGACGTGCGACCCGGACGCCGCCCTCGGCGACCTGGCGGCCGGGCTCCAGCGCAGGCAGGGTGCCCTGCTCGACCACCACCACGCGGCGCCGGGCACCATCGCGGGGGCCACCGGGCCGGCCGCGCTGTACGACACGCTCCTCGTCTTCGAGTCCTACCCGATCGACCGGGCCGGCATCCGCGAGGCCACCACCGCCGCGGGGCTGGCGCTCACCGGCATGGGGATCACGAGCGGCTCCCACTACCCGCTGGGCGTGGCGGCGTTCGAGGACCCGCACCTGCGGGTGGCGCTGCAGTACCAGCGCCGCGTCCTCGGCGGGGACGCCGTCGAGGAGATCGCGGCGCGGCTCGGCGCGATCCTGCGGCGGTTCGCCGCCGACCCGCGCACCCCCGCCGGCTCCGTGGAGGACGGGGGCGCCGCGGAGGACGGGGGCGCTTAGGCCAGGGGCCGGGACGGGCGTCCCGGGCCGGGGGAGGCCCCGGCTCAGGACGCCGGTTCGAGGCTCGCGAGCAGCCGCACCGCCCGCGCCTCAAGCCCGCCGAAGCCGTGCTCGCGGGCGATCGCCACGGCCGCCTGGGCGTGCTCGTACGACTCGGGGGCGCGGCCCGCGGCGAGATGGGCGCGGGCCAGCCCGATCAAGGACATGGACAGGTTGTAGGGATGTACCGTGCCCTGCTTGGAGGCCGCCACGGCGTGCTCGTGCGCCTCGATCGCGTCCTCGGCCCGGCCCTGGTTGCGGCGGACGCCGCCGAGGGCGTTCCAGACGTTGACGGTGATGCACCGGTTGCGCAGCCCCTCGGACCGGGCGAGCGCCTCACGGGCGGCCTCCGCCGCCCCCGCCAGGTCACCGCCCTCGTTGAGCGCCGTCGCCAGGTAGGCCAGGCAGTCCGCCTGGTGGTAGCGGCTCCCGAGCGTGGACGCCTGCTCGACCGCCGCGCGCAGCAGCTCCGCGGCCCGCTCGTACCGGCCGAGCAGCGTGTGGCACCGGCCGACCACCATCAGGCACTCGACCCGCTGCACGGTCGTCTCGGCGCGGGTCGCCGCGTCCAGCGCCTCCTCCAGCAGCGTCAGCGCCCGCTCGCCGCGCCCGGCCAGCAGCTCGACCGCGCCCAGGCCGAGCGGCGCCGCGACGGCGAGGAACGGCGGCGGCTCCGGGCCCACGGCGGGGCCGGCGAGCCCGGCGAAGCACGTCCGGGCCCCCTCCAGATCCCCCATCTCCAGCCGGACGGACCCGTGCCACACCGTGAGCGGCGGCAGGCCGGGCGAGGCCGCGCCGCCGTGGTCGAGCGCGTCGGTGACGTAGCGCAGCGCGGTCGCGAGATCGCCCAGGTTCCGGTGCTCCCAGACCAGGGAGCCGACCATCGCGGTCTCGGCGACCGGGTCGCCCGCGTCCCGCGCCGCCCGCAGCCCGGCGTTCGCCGCGGTCAGGTACTCGGTGTGGTGCCCGCGGATGCCGAGGTACCACGCCATCGCCTCGGCCAGCCGCCACGCCACCGGCCGCGGGCCGTGCTCCGCGCAGTGCTCGATCACCGCGACGAGGCCGGGCCGCTCGGCGTCCAGCCAGCGCAGCGCCTCGGTCCGGTCCCGGGGGACGAACGGGGGGACCGCCTCTCCGGACGCCTCTCCGGAGACGTCGCCGGACGGATCGCCGGGTTCGGGAGGCGCCGTCGCGAACTCCGGGTACAGCACGCCCACCGCGTCGCCGACCGCGCGCAGCTGCCAGCCGAACAGCCGGTCGCGCGCCGCCGCCGCGTCCTGCTCGCCGTCCTCGGCCCGGACCCGGTCCGCGGCGTACTCCGACACCAGGTCGTGCATCTGGTACCGGTTCCCGGGCAGCCGCTGGACGAGGCTCGCGGCGGCCAGCCGCTCCAGCGCCCGCCCGGCCTCGCGGCGGGTGCCGCCGGCCAGCACCGCCATCGTCTCCGGGGTGACGTCCGGGCCGGGGAACAGCGCGAACAGCCGGAACATCGCGCGGGCCTCCGGCGGCAGCGAGACGTAGGACAGGTCGAACGCCCGCGCGACGGCGATGTGCTCGTCGCCGTCCAGCGCGAGCGCCCGCACGCGGCCGTCCTCCAGGAAACGCCGGATGTAGCCGCCGATGTCGGGCCGGTGGCTGCCGGCGAGATTGCTCGCCGCGATCCGCAGCGCCAGCGGCAGCCGCCCGCACAGCTCCGCGAGCTGCGCGGCCGCCGCCCGCTGCGGCGTGGTGACCCGCTCCCCGAGGATCGCCGTGAGCAGCCCCGCCGACTCCCGCTCGCTCAGCGTGTCGAGCCGGATCCGGCGCGCGCCGTCGCGCGCCGCCAGCGCGGTGAGCTCGTCGCGCGCGGTCACCAGCAGCGCGCAGCCGGGCTCGCCGGGGATCAGCGGGCGCACCTGGCCGGCCGAGGCGGCGTTGTCCAGCGTGATGAGCACCCGCTTGCCGCGCAGCGCCGTGCGGTAGGCGGCGACCAGCTCGTCCTCGTCCACGGGGATGTGCTCGGCCGCGTGCCCGAGCGCGCGCAGCAGCCGGGCGAGCACCGCCGGGGTCGACGGGCCCCGGACCGCCGAGTAGGCGTGCAGGTCCACGAAGAACCGCCCGTCCGGGAACGCCTCGCTCAGCCGGTGGGCCGCGCGGACGGCGAACGCGGTCTTGCCCACGCCCGGCGGGCCGGACACCGTGACCACCGGGACGGACACCTGGCCCCCGCCGCGCAGAAGCCGGACGGCCCGGTCCAGCTCGGGCCCCCGTCCCACGAAGTTCCCGATCGCCGGCGGCAGCTGCGATCCAGCCCGTACCGGTTCGGCCGGGGCCGGTTCCGCGGGTTCCCCTCCGGTCACCGTGGCCGCCTCCCTCGGCGGGCCCGGGGTGGCGAGCTCGGGGTCGGCCACCAGGATCGACCCGTGCAGTTCCCGCAGCGCCGGGCCGGGGACCACGCCGAGTTCGCGCGCGAGGTTGCCGGAGACCGCCTGGTAGGCGGCGACGGCCTCGGCCTGCCGCCCGGCGCGGTACAGGGCCAGCATGAGCTGCCCCCACAGGTCCTCGCGCAGCGGGTTCTCCGCCGCCAGCTCGCGCAGCCGGCCGATGGCGCCGTGGTGCAGGCCCGCGCGGAGCTTCACCTCGAACCGCTCGTGCTCGGCCCGCAGCCGCAGCTCCTGCAGGCGGGCCGCCTCGGCGTGCAGCGCCTCGGACGGCACGTCGGCCAGCGGCTCGGCGCGCCACAGCCGCATCGCCTCGTCGAGCGCCGACTCGGCCCGGCCGAGGTCCCCGCCGGCCGCGAGCGCCCGGCCCCGCTCCACCAGGTTCCCGAAGCGGAGCAGGTCGAGCGCCTCGTCGTCGATCTCCAGCCGGTAGCCGTCCGGCGTCGTGCGGATGAGCTCGGGCGCCTCGCACAGCTGCCGCAGGCGCATCAGGAAGACCCGCAGCGAGGCCGTCGGCCGCGCCGGCCCGTCCGGGCCCCAGACGTTCTCGGCCAGCTCGCCGAGCGAGACGTCCCGGTTCGCGCGCAGTAACAGCGTCGCCAGCACCACCCGCAGCTTCGGGGCGCTCACCGGGACCGGCGCGCCGTCCCGGCGGACCTCCAGCGGTCCCAGCAGACCGAATTCCATCTGTGGACGCATACGTCGACCGACCCCCGTCCGTTCGAAACGTCACTTCTGGACTGACTTGTCTAACCCTTCGACCCTAACCCGGTGAAATGGCTTTCGCAGTCACTGACCAGATTCGCCGCGGCGGCCTCGTGAAATGCGAAGCCGTGCCTCCTGGCGATGGAAAGGGCTTCGTGCGCGTGCAGCAGCCCCGCCTCCGGATCGCCCGATCGGAGACGGGCGTGCGCCAAACCGAGATGCGCCTGCGACAACCCGTAGGGAAAACCATTCACCTCGGCCCGTTCACGCGCTTCCTCGTGCCAGGTAACAGCAGTTTCAGCTTCGCCGCGGCGCTGGAGAATGGTGCCGAGAACGTTGCGGACGGTCACGTCGAACCACCGGCCGCCGTCCTGCCGGACCAGGTCCACGGCGGTCTTGGCGGTGCTCAGCGCGACGGTGGGGGAGCCGGCGCGGTCCAGCGCGTCCGCCAGGAAGATCATGATGAGCGGCTTCAGCCGGATGCCGGTCCGGTGGGCGAGGTCGAGGGCGGCGCGCAGGTGGTCGATCGCCGCGTCGAGGTCGTCCTCGAACGTCGCGGCGCGGCCGAGCAGGGCCCGCGCCTCCGCCTCCAGGATCGGCGCCCGGATCCCGCGCGCCAGCTCCGCCGCCGCGCCGAGGCGCGCCCGCGCGCGGGACGGATGGCCGCCGATGAGGTCCGCCGCGCCGAGCCCGATCAGCGCCCACGACCGCAGGAACGGCCACGCGGCGTCGGACTCGTCGAGGGCGCACATGTGCTCCAGGTGGTCGCGCGCCTCGGCGAGCCGTCCCAGATCGAGCAGGACCCCGGCGAGGACGCCGTGCGCCGCGGACACGACCCGCGGCTCCGGCCCGTCCGCCCCCGCCGCCAGCACCCGCCGGAGATGCCACAGCGCGACCGGGTGGTCGCCCAGGTTCCGGTGGGCCCAGCCGAGGTGCAGCCGCATCACCGTCTCCGCCGCCGTGTCGCCCTGCTCGTGCGCCGCGGCCAGCACGGCGTTCGTGGTGGCGAGCTGCTCGGCGTGGTGACCGTTCAGCCCCAGGTAGACCCACAGCCGGTCGACGATCTGCCAGGCCAGCGGCAGCAGCCCGGAGCGGGCGCCGTGCTCGGCCGCCGCCAGCAGGTTCAGGCGCTCGTGGTCCAGCCAGCCCCGGGCCGCGCGGTGGTCGGCGAACTCGGGCAGCGGGGCCGCGGGCGGCGGCGCCGCCGGGGCCGCCGTCGGCATCCCCGGGTGCAGGACCGCCGACGCGCGGTCCGCCGCATGCAGATACCACGCCAGCAGCCGGACCAGCGCCGCCCGCGCCTCCGCCTCGCCGATCCGCTCCGCCCGCCGCAGCAGCGCGTAGTCGCGCAGCAGGTCGTGCAGGTGGTACCGGCCGCCCGCCCGGCGCTGGACGAGGTTCGCCGTGGCCAGCCGCTCCAGCCGGCGGGCCGCCGGCACGACCGGCACCCCGGTCAGCGCCGCCACCGCCTCGGGCGTGAAGTCCGGACCGGGGACGAGCCCGAGCAGCTGGAACGTGCGCTGGACCGGCGGCGGCAGCTCGGCGTAGGACAGGTCGAACGCCGCCCTGGTGGCCACCTCGCCGCTCTCGGTGGCGAGCGCGGCCAGCCGCCCGGAGCCGAACTCCCGGACGTAGGCCGACACGTCCGGCCGGACCCGGCCCGCCAGGTTGGCGGCGGCCGTCCGCAGCGCCAGCGGCAGGTACCCGCACAGCTCGGCCAGCCGCTCGACCGCGCCGGCCTGGCCCGCGACGGCGTCCTCGCCGAGGATCCGGGTCAGCAGCTCGGCCGCCGCCGCGGGCTCCAGCACCCCCAGCGGCACCAGCCGCGCGTCGTTGGTCACGATCAGCCCGCGCAGCTCGTGCCGGCTCGTGACGAGGACGGCGCACCCCGGCGTGCCCGGCAGGAGGGGCCGGACCTGCTCGGCGCTGGCCGCGTTGTCCAGCACCACCAGCACGCGCCTGCCGTCCAGCATCGCCCTGTAGACCGCGGCCTGCTCGTCCCGCTCCACGGGCACCTGGTCGGGCGGGACGCCGAGCGCGCGCAGGAAACCGGCCAGCACCGCCGTCGTGGCCCGCGGCGCCCCGGCCGAGTGGCCCCGCAGGTCGGCGAAGAGCTGCCCGTCCGGGAACCGCTCGTGCGTCCGCCGGGCCACGAACGCCGCCAGCGCGGTCTTGCCGACCCCGGGTGCCCCGCACACCGTCACCACGGGCATCACCGCGGGCATCACCTCGGGCGCGGTCGCGCCGGTGCCGCCCGCGCCGAGCAACCCGGCGATCGCCTCAGCGTCGTCCTCGCGGCCCACGAAGTCGGACACCACGGGCGCCACCTGCGACGGCGGCGCCACGGCCGCGCTCTCCCGGGGCGCCGGAACCGGGTCCAGGGACGGGTCCCGGGCGAGGATCGCCGAGCGCAGGTCCTCCACCTCCTGCCCGGGGTCGATCCCCAGCTCCTCGGCGAGCAGGTCGCGCACGGCGCGGTAGGCGTCCAGGGCCGCCGCCCCGTCACCGGAGCGGTACTGGGCGAGCATGAGCTGCGCCCAGAACTGCTCGCGCAGCGGATGCAGCTCGGTCAGCCGCCGCAGCGGCCCGACCAGGGCCCGGTGCCCTCCGTCGCGCAGCATCGCGTCGTTGCGCGCGGCCTCGACGTCCAGCCTTCGCTCGCGCAGGCGCGGCACCTCGACCCGGTGCAGGAACTCCGAGCTGACGTCCGCCAGCGCCGGGCCGCGCCACTCGGCCAGCGCCCGGTCGAACAGCGCGACGGCGGCGCCGGGGCCGCCGGCCGCCGACGCGGCCAGCCCCCGTGCCGCCAGGTCCTCGAAGCGGCACAGATCGAGGTCGCCGTCCCCGACCCGCAGCACGTACCCGGTCGAGGTGGTCTCGATCGGCCCCGGCTCGCCCAGCGCCCGCCGCAGTCGCATGGCGTAGACGCGCAGCGCGGGCACCGCCCGCCGGGGCTCGTCGTCCGCCCAGACGCACTCGGCCAGCTCGTCGATCGACACCGGCCGGCCGGCCCGCACCAGCAGCGCCGCCAGCATCGACCGCTGCTTGGCGGCGCTGACCCGCACCGGCGTCCCGTCCCGATGCACCTGGAGCGTGCCCAGCACCCCGAACCCGAGCCGCGGCCCCTCCGCGCGGACGTCCCCCGTGGCCTCCACTCGATGCCCTCCCACTTCCGGTCATCGGACTCCGCCGGACACGACCGGGCCGTCGCCGAACCGCCCCGCCGTGCCGCCGCCCGTGATCATCGAAGTGAACGAGAAATGAAGGAGCCGCTCCTCCGCGCGCCGTCCACCCGCGTCCCCCCGCGGCCCGGCTGCGCTCGTCACACGAAAACCCAAGCCCACCATAGGGAGCCTGTGTGACGCTAAAGCCGCCCGATCGGCGCGGCCCCGGTCAGAGCACGCGGGTGCGGGCGTCCTCGCACCCGGGGCCCGTGATGAGGTCCAGCAGGCCGGTGAAGACCTGGCCGGACGCCGGGGTGGTCAGGTAGTGCGGCATGTCGGCGCGCTCCAGCTGGTGGACGCCGACGGCGGCGTGCTGCAGGCAGGGGGAGTAGAGGAGCAGGGCGCCCGGCGCGTGCAGGTCGACGCCGAGGGCCGCCAGCCCGGGGAACGCCGGAGTCTGGTGGACGCGCAGGCCGCCGGCGTCCGCCCCGTGCCGCTCCTTGAACCGGGCGAACATCGCCAGCGAGTTCTTGATCTTCGTGGCCAGGTCCTCGCGGCGCAGCTGGGACCACAGCGCCGTGGTCTCGCTCGCCGGATCCAGCAGCACGCAGTCGTAGACCCCGCCCCGCCGCAGGAACGACAGCACCGCGTCCCGGTAGCGCGCCGGGCGCTCGGTGGTGACCAGGTAGCGGGCGCAGGTGTGCAGCGCCGTGCCCAGGTCGAGGACGGTCTCGGCGGCGGCGTCCACCAACCGCGCCTTCTCCGCCTGCGCGGGCCGCTGCGCGTAGGCGTGCACCGGCGCCCCGCCGGCGAGCCCCCGGCCGCCCAGCCAGGACCGCAGCCCCTCGGCCGCGGACCCGCCCGGCCCCATCACGTAGACCCGGTGGGACTCGTAGGTGCCAGCGGGCGTGAACAGCCCGGCGAAGTCCCCGCAGACCCGGTGCACGGCCTCGGAGATCATCAGGCAGTCGGCGGGCGCCGCGCGCTCCAGATGCGCGGCGAAGTTGAGGTCGGGGGAGTGGATCGCCCCGGTGTCGTGGCCCGCCGCGTACCGGATCGGTCCCTTGTGCACCGCCGCCCGCAGCCGCAGCGTCCCGTGCAGCCCTGCCGGCGCCAGCTCGGCGCGCAGCGCGGGCAGGTCGACGGCCATGATCGAGTGCGCCACCCCGAGCGCGCAGTCGCGGGCCGTGCTCTCGTCGTCGTCGTGGAACACCAGGCAGCCGCCGTCGCCGCGCCAGCTCCACAGCGCCGTCCGGCCGCAGCGCAGCCGCGCGGACAGCTCGGCCGTCCGCGCCACCACGCGCCCGCGCAGCAGGTCGAAGGCGTGCGCGGCGCGGTCCCGCGGGTTGTCGCGGACGATGCTGGAGTAACCGGCGGCGTCGAGGAACAGGATGTAGACGTTGTCATAGGTCAGTCCGGGGCGGAACGGCGTCTCATCGATCACTGACATGCGCGGGACCCTCGCCGCCTTTCCTGTACCGCTCGTCCGGCACCGCTTTTTCAGTGCCGCCGTTACTGCGCTCCATTTCGAGTGTCCACGCCGCGCTCGGGCCTTAAAGTGAAGTGTCCGTTGGAGGCCATCATGAGCGACGTGTCGGCGGCCGTCTTCACCGCCTGGCGAGCCTCCGGAGAGGCGCGGCGGGCCCCGTTGGACGGCCTCGGGATTCCGCGCGACATCGCCCTGCGCAGCAGATACCTCCATTTGCTGGACCCCGAGGCGCCCCCGGGCCCGTGGGATCCCGGGCTGACCCGCGAGCACTGGGACGAGATCATCCGGGTGGAGACCGACCTCGACCGGGCGGTCCGCCGCGACGACCTCGACGGGGCGCGCGACCTGTGCGCGCGCCTGCGCGACCTCGAACCGTCCGCCGGCCACCGCGTCGTCACCGTCCACGCCCGGCTCGCCCTCGGCGACGTCGCGCGCGCCCGCGACGACGCCGAGGGCGCCGTCGGCGAGTACGAGGCGGTCCTGGCGATCTGCCGGGACGACGGCTACCGCTTCGGCAGGATGCGCGCCCTCGTCGCGCTCGGCTACGTCACGCTGATGTACCACTCGGCCGGCGCCGCCCGGACCCGGTTCGGCGAGGCCCTGGACCTCGCCCACGCGCTGGGCGACCTGGGCTACGGCGCCAACGCGGCGCTGGGCCTGGCCGAATGCCACGAGCGGCTGGGCGACCTGCCCGCCGCGGCCGACCTCGCCCGGACGGCGCTGGCGGCCTTCGACGACCTCGGCAACGCGCTGGGCCGGGCCAACGCGGCCGGACGGCTCGGCGCCGTCCTGCACCGTCTCGGCGACGCCGAAGGGGCCCGCGCGTGCCACGAGCGGGCCTTCACCGACTGCCAGCGCGTCCGCAACCCGATGGGCATCACCAACGCCCTGAGCGGCCTGGCCGACATCATGCTGGACGAGGGCCGGCACGACGGCGCCGAGGAGTACTTCCTCGCCGCGCTGCGCACCGCCGAACATGCCGGGCTGGCCCGCAGCCGCGCCCACGCGCTCCAGGACCTCGGCCGGGTCGCCCACGCCCGCGAGGACTGGGCGGCCTCCGCCGAGCGGTTCGAGCTCGCCCTCGCCGCCTACCAGGACCTCGACGAACTCCTCGGCATGGGCAACGCCGCGCACCGGCTGGCCCAGTCCTACGAGCGGCTCGGCGACCCGGCCGAGTCGCTGCGCGTGCGCGTCCAGGCGGTGTTCGCCGTGGAGGAGTACCGCGCGACCCACCGCGACGAGCGCTCCCAGGCCGAGTACCGGGCCCGCTTCGGGGCCACGTACTCCATGGCGCTGGAGGGCGCGTCCCGGCACGGATACCCGGGAACGTTCGCGCTCGTCGCCGACTGCCTGGCCGGACGCCGCCTGGCGGGCCTGCTGGAGGAGACCGTCCGGCTGGAGGCCGACGGGCGCGAGCGCTCCTCGCTCAGCGACCTGCTGGAACGCGCCGACCGGAACCTGACCGGGGAGACGGGCCGCCGCGCGCGGGTCGTGCGGTCGCTCGGCGTCCCCGCGGCTCCCGCGCCGGAGGGCACGCCGATCGACGACATGCTCGCCGCCCTCTACCTCCCGCCCGCCGAGAGCGGCGACGGGCTGCTCGACGCGCTCCCCGGCGGCTGCCACGTCCTCCAGGTCCTCCTCGACCCGCAGGACGGCTCGCGCCTGCGCTGGCTCTGGCGCGACGCGGGCGGCGAGGTCCGGCTGGGCGGCACCGAGCTGACGGAGCGGGCCGTCGAGCTGATCCGCCTTCTGCAGGGCAACGACGACCGGCGCGCCGCGCTGCGCCCGGCCGACCTGGGGCCCCTGTCGGCGCTCCTGCCCGACGGGCTGCGGGACGCGCTCGCGGCCGGCGGCGGGCACCGGCTCCTGCTCGTCCCGGTCGGGGAGCTGTGGCTGGTGCCGTGGAGCGCGGTGCCGGTGACCGCTTCCCGGATGCTGGGAGAGGCCGCCTGCTACGTGCTGTGCCCATCCCTGACGGTCCAGCGGCGGCTCGCGTCCCGGGACCGGGCGGCGCCCGCCCGCCCGCAGCGGGTCCACGTCTGGCGCAGCCCGCTGATCAGGCGGCACGCCCTGGAAACGCTGGAGACCGACGCCGGCTGGGACGTCGAGGCGCTGCCCAGCGCCGCCGCCGCCCGGGACTGCTTCGGCGCGGGCGTCGACGCGATGATCGTCACCGCGCACGGCCGTCCCGCGCCCGGCCCGATCCACTACCTGGAGCTCGACCGGGACGCCCGGCTGCGGCCCGTCGACCTCATCGGCCGCCGCCCGCCGCACCGCCTGGTGGCCATAGCCTGCTGGGGCGGCGCCGTCCCCGACCGTCCGCCGACCGACCCGCTGAGCCTGGCGACGATCGCGCTGGCCGGCGGCTCCGCGGAGGTGCTGGCCACCGTCGGGGAGCTCGGCGACACGTTCGTGGCCACCCGGTACGTCGAGGAATTCCTCGCGGCCATGCCGGGCCGCCCGATCTGGGAGGCGCTGCACGAGGCGACGCGCTGGCTGCTGGGGCAGGAGGGCGTCCGCGCGGAGCGCGTCCACCACTGGGCACCGCTGGTGCCGATGGGGACGTTCTGACCCCGGTGCGCGACCTGGCCGGAGCTCAACCGGGCCGGCGTTCAACCGGCGAAGGCGAAGTCTCCCTGCGACACGTCCAGGTGGAACGGCAGCGGCTCCCGCGTCTCGGCCTTCACCCGGTTCACCGCGCCGAGCAGCGTGTAGGCGTAGGTGACCCGCGCGTCGAGGACGCCGGTCAGCCGGTCCGTCCCCCGCGGCGACTCCAGCACCGCGAGGACGGCCCGTCCGCTCGCGCGCATCCCGGCCGCGCGGTCCGCGGCGGTCAGCTGCCAGGTCAGGCGGTGGCGTCCCGAGCCCCGGGTGAGCAGCAGGGCGTCGGCCGTCCCGCCCGGCGGGGCCGCCCCGTAGGACGGCTCGCCGAGGTTCAGCGCGCGGACGTCCTCGTCGTCGAACGTCGCCCGCACGGTCGCCTCGACGTACCGCCGCCCCTCGGGCGGCTCCTCCAGGTCGAACGGCAGGATGAGAACGGTGTGGTGCCACTGACGCAGGTCGGGGCGGCGGCGCGCCAGCTCGGTCAGCTCCGCCGCGGCGACCGGATGCACCGTCGGGCGCCCGAACTCCACGCCCGCCTCGCGGACGAACCGGCTGTCCCGGCCGAGCACGGGCTCCTCGACGTAGAGGTCGAGACGATGGGTCACGAAGGGTCGTCCGTCCGCTCACGGCCACGCGGGCGGCCGGACGCGGCATCGCGCGCCCGTCCTCCGGCGCCTTGACTAAAGTGAGACTACCCTCGCGTCCTCGGCGCCCGGAGCCGTTCGCGCGCGAACCCCCTGGAGCCGACATGAACGGACCGGCGGACCGTCCGCTCGACCTCCCCCTCGGCGGTCTCCTGGCCTCGTCCGAGGTCCCCGGCCTGGAACTGCGGCCCGGCGCCGGCCGTCCCCTCGCCCCGGACGCCCCCGCGGTCGTGATCCTCACGGCGCTGAACGCCGAGTACAGGGCGGTGCGGGCCCTGCTCCACGACAGGGTCGTCGAACGCCACGCGACGGGCACGGTGTTCGAGGTCGGCCGATTCCGCGAGGTGGGACTGCGGGTGGTGACCGCCGTCGCGGGGGAGGGAACGCTCAACGCCGCGGTCGTCACCGAGCGCGCCGTGCGGCACTGGCGGCCCGAGGCCGTCCTGTACGTGGGCGTGGCGGGCGGCCTCAAGGACGACAT
Organism: Actinomadura roseirufa; assembly: GCF_900659635.1. GTDB lineage: Bacteria > Actinomycetota > Actinomycetes > Streptosporangiales > Streptosporangiaceae > Spirillospora > Spirillospora roseirufa. Next base: position 29,776 of record NZ_CAACVB010000066.1, read on the forward strand.
CGGCCTCGGTGACGTGGTGGTCGGCACGAAGATCTACGCCCCGCACGGCGGCAAGGAGCAGCGGGACGCCTTCCTGGCCCGCCCCCAGGCATGGGAGGCGTCCCACGACCTGACGCAGATCGCCCGCCTCGTCGAGTACGGGCGCCCCTGGACGGACCTCCTCGACGAGCCGCCGGAGACCGTCCCGGCGGTGCACTTCAAACCCATCGTCGCGGGCGACGTCGTCCTCAACTCCCGGACCTCGCCGCTGGCCCGCCAGCTGCACGGCACCTACAACGACGCCGCCGCCATCGAGATGGAGAGCGCGGGCAGCGCCAAGGCCGCCCAGATGAACCACGGCTGCCGCACGCTGACCGTCCGCGGGATCAGCGACCACGCCGACGGGGAGAAGACCGCCGCCGACGCGGCGGGCTCCCAGCCCAGGGCCGCCGCGCACGCGGCGGCCTTCGCGCTGGCCCTCGTCGCCGAGATGGCGGCCATCGGCCTTGGCGGATAATCGCCTCCGCCGCGTTCCCGCGGCCATCTTATTTACGCGGGTTCGTTGTGCAATTCTTGCCTTGGACAATGGTTATCCGTGCCTTGATCTCCACGGGGAGCGGGGCACCGCATTCCCTCGTCGCCCCGCTGGTCACCGCGACGGCGGCCGTCCGCGCGGTACGCCGCCGCCCCGAAAAGGACCGTGCCAGGAATCTCCGGCGGCCCCCCTCAGCTCGGCCTGCCGCGAACGCTGCCAATCTTCACCCCCTCCACTGGTCACTTGCCGACGAACTTCACCCGCGCAAGAAACGATCAAGGCACCGATCTGCGGCGATGGGTTCGCCCGAATCCATGACCGCAAAGAGGTCTTGCCCGCCATTAGAAGTCGTGGTTAGCGTATCCAGCTGATAGGAAACGGTTTCCTATCAGATAAGTGCGATGCCCCAGCCCCCGCCCCCACTCCCGCCCCCCGCCCCACGGCATCGCCGGTATCACCCGAATGGACGTGCCCGCCGCGACGGAACGCGGCCCGCCCGCCATTCGGGAATCACATGGCCCGATGACGCCATGCGCGGCCGCGCGCCGGCCCCGCCATGGCGTGACCCGGCCGTGCTCGGCGGCCCGGTGACGGGCCCCGGGACCCGAGCGTCCCCGCCGTTCCGGGTCGTGCCCCCGGACCTGCCGCGCAGCGTCCGGAGGCCCACCGGCGGCACGAACCGCCCCGATAGGAGACCTGCCATGCGCAAGATCTTCCAAGCGACGCTGGGCGCGTGCGCCCTCACCCTCGCCATGTACGGCACGACGGCCGCCAGCGCCGCCGAGCCCACCGGTCCCGCCGGCGGCGCGCCGATCATCGGCGGGCACAACGCCACCGAGACCTACTCCTGGATGGTGGCGCTGAGCAACGGCTGCGGCGGCAGCCTCGTCGCACCCCAGTGGATCGTCACCGCGAACCACTGCGGCTCGGCGTCCTCGGGCCGCGCCGGCTCCAACAGCAAGAGCTCCGGCGGCGAGACCGTCCGGATCGACCGGCGCTCCACCAAGCCCGGTACCGACCTCACCGTGATGCACCTGAGCAGCCCCGCCACCGGCGCCCCGGTGAAGATGGCCCAGACCAACCCGGCGGCGAACACCCCGGTCCGGCTGCTCGGCTTCGGCTGCATGAGCTGGCCGAACTGCCGGCAGGCCACGACCCTCCAGGAGATCGACCTCACGATCCTGCCGAGCAGCAGCTGCTCGGCCGGCGGCGGCACCGCCAACGACGTGTGCGTCTCCGGCGACCGCGGCCACTCGGCGTGCCACGGCGACTCCGGCGGCCCGGCCGTCACCGGCACCCGCGGCAACTGGACCCTCGTCGGCGAGACCCACGGCCCCGGCGACAACCGCGGCGAGTGCGCCACCTCCACCCTCTACACCGGCATCGCCCCCCACCTGGCCTGGATCAACCAGCAGATCGGCCGCTGACCCCCGCCCCCCGAGCGAAGGAACCCCCTCATGTCCTTCCGCAAGATCACCTCAGCGCTGGCCCTCACCCTCGGCCTCGCCTTCCTCGCCCCGTTCACCGGATCGGCGACCGCCGCGACTCCGGCCCCGGCCCCGGTGGCGGTCCGCACGATCTACTACGACGCCACCCAGGCCCAGGAGTTCAAGGCCGCCGTCGACGAGGGCGCCGAGGCGTGGAACAAGGCCGTCCCCACCATCTCGCTGAAGCCCGCCACCGCCGGCCAGGCCACCATCCGCGTGTACGCCGACAACGGCTGGCCGCGCACCATGTCCCAGGGCTTCGGCCGCGCCACCATCTACATGGGCCGCGAGGCCGTCAACGACGGCTTCTACCCGCCCCGCATCGCCGCCCATGAGCTCGGCCACGCCCTCGGCCTGCCCGACAACCGCAACGGCCGCTGCGACTACCTGATGTCCGGCCACAGCTCCCCGACGTCCTGCAAGGTCACCGCCCCGCACGCGACCGAGGCCGCCCAGGTCAAGCGCAACGCCGGCGGCTTCCTCTCCACCACCTTCACCCGCCAACTCCAATACACCGACTGCTTCAAGTTCTGACGCTCCCCCACCCACAGCGCGGGCACGGCCTCCGGACCGTGCCCGCGCCGCGGCATTGTGGGCAATGGTGCGGGACGAAGCCCAGTCGCTAGCGCTGCAAGAACCGCCGCACCAACTGCGGCCGATGCCACTGACACCGTCAGCAGGGGAGGCTCGGCATATCAGTTGTCCTTGTACCTGCGAGGCGGAGCCTCGCCATCGAGTCCCCAACAGAATTCTGAGTGTTAGGAGGGCACGAAAGACCCGGTCGGCGCCTCCGGGGCGTGCGGTGACCAGCCGCCGAATGGAGACAGGACTGATGCCCTCGCCGCGCAGATTCTAGGTGGTGACCTCCCGGTACGCGCGTTTCCGGATCAGGCGAGGGTGGCGAAGGCTTGCTGGGCGAGGACGTACGGGCAGCCCGGCGAGAACCTCCTCGGCCTGCTCGGCGGGGAACACCATCGCTGTACCGCTAGTCATCCATTCGCCACCGACGGGCACGATCCCGCCGACCGTGATCGTGTCTCGGGTGAGTGGACTCACGCCCTCCGGCCCGATGTTGGACCGGACCCGGTACGTGAGCTCGTCGATGTGTTGAACGCGACAATGCCGTCGTCGCTGTGCGGCCCCTCGATCTCGAACATGGCTTGAACCAGATCCCGCCGGCCCAGCAGCAGATCCTTTCTCGTCCGCCGGCAGGTCGGGATGATCGGCGACGAACCGCTCGACCACCAGGTCGCCACGTTCGAGCCGGTATGTGCACAGAAACGCCCGATTACAGAGTGCGGCGCACTCTGGTCGTCGTCGACATCGACCACGCGTGGGCAGTCGACGGGAGATGCCGGGGAGCGATGGGATTGACTGTGCCTCTCGGTGAAGGTGCAGGCACTGGCGCCGCCGGTCGTGTCGCTGAATCGGTCCAGTAAACGCCTGCCGTCGCACAGATACCCAGCTTCTCAGAAGCGAAGAGGGATTTGAGGGGAGCGGTCGTCGCTGTCCGGCTTCTGGCAGTAGGCGGCGTTCGCGACGCGGATTGTCGGTCCCGTTCGTCTATGCGTTCTGGCTGCCTGCCTCCGCGCTGGCGATCGTGTCGTACGGCGGTGGTGCGCTGGCAGGCGGCCACGCCGTCACGCGCCTCAGTGGCGGCCAAGCCCAGGCAGGGGTGGACGCCCTCCACTATCAAAAGCGCTGCAGCCAGTCTCTCAAGCGGAGCCGCATGCTGGTTCGCGGAGTGCCTGGTCTCTCGACTTCGAACTGTTGCAGGAGTTCCCGTATCTGGTCGCTCGCATCGACCATGTTTCCGCCATCGCGGATCAGCATATGCCTGTGCCACCAGAAGGTGAGCCACACAGCGCAAGGAAGAGAGACCCCTGCGGGCAGGCCCAGAAGCAGCCAAGGCTGGTCAGCGGCGAGTGCGCTGCCTGTGGCCAGCAGCACCCCGGCGATCACCGAGAGGACTATCCCGGATCGGGTCATCCGACTCGCAGCTGTCCAGCAACTTTGGAAACTCCGATGCCGAGGTGCTCGGGCCTTGACTGACGTTCCGTGAGCTTTGAGGTCGTCGGCGAGGTTCTGCCACCTCTCATACTCTTGTGAGCTGAGGATCGTGACCGAGGGAAGGCCGGTCAGGTAGCTGATGTCCTGGCGGTAGATCTGAGGGCTGACGCGGCTCGGGCGCGACATTCGTGCGAGCGCCGAATGTAGCCATGCCGCCAGGAGGCCGCTGCAAAAAGCCAGGAAGATTGTCACGTACGCCCAGACAAACCCACCGGAAGGCGCGTCGGATGCTCCACGCCCTGCTGTCGCCCCGGTGATGGAGCCGATGAGGATATAGAAGATCGAGTCGAGCCAGACCTCTGGTTTCGCCTGGCTGATTCGGTAGGTCCACCACTGAAACGCAACCGCGGCCCCGGCAAGAAGCGGCGGGGCGAGCCCGAGAACAGTCTCCGCCATCGCGAAATAGAACCATCGCTGGGCATCCATGGAACGCAGACTGCCAGCTTCTACTGACAAGAGTCACCCCGCGTTTGGGGGCCGTCCGATGTGGGGCTCAGCCGACTGCGAAGGTCTCCATCTGCTTGATGACGAGCACCACCGCCTCCCGCTCCTCGGGCGGGTAGCCGATCCTGGCCGGCAGGCGCCGCGCGCTGCCGCAGTTTGGCCTGGAAGGGTTCTAAGTTAGAGGGTGTCTGAAAAGGGTCAGGGCGGGGCATGTTGCCTGATGCCGCGCCCTGAGTGTGGAGACGATGGTGGCCGGGCGTTCCCCCTACCCGACCGA
>NZ_CAACVB010000067.1 GCF_900659635.1 Actinomadura roseirufa
GACGGCGCGCGGCCACGGGCGCGGACCGCCGGCGCGGCCGTGGTCCTGGTGGCGGTGACCGTGGCATCGTTCGCCGTCCCCGCGCACCTGGGCTGGGCGCACGCCGTTCCCACCGGGCCGCGCGGCTGGGCGCTCGTCCCGCTCACGGCGTGCGGCGCGGTGTTCTTCGGCGGGGTCGAGGCGTGGTGCGCCGGGCACGGCCGCCGTGCCGCGGCGCTGATCCATGCCTGGACGGCGGCGGGCGCGCTCGCCGGGCTGCTCGTCGCGGTGCCGGCCGGTGCGGTGCCGCCGTTCGTGCTGCTGGTGGCGCCGCTGCTCGCGGCGCTGCTGCTGTGGCAGGGCGTCCAGGCGGCGGCGCTGCGGGCGCTGCGGGCGCCGGTGTGGCTGACGGCCCTGGTGGGCGGGGTCGCGCTGGCCTGGCCGCTGGCCGTGACCATGCCGATCACCTGACCGTGCCGCTGGGTCACGGCGGGGCCGAGGGGTCGAGATGGGGCAGGGCCACCAGGTGTTTGGGGACGACGGGCCAGCCGGCGCCGTGCCCGGTGAAACCGGTCTCGCGCGCGGCGACGTAGGCGCTGAGATATCCGACGACGACCCCGGCCGCGGTGACCGCGAGGGCGATGGCCAGCCGCAGGGGGCCGCCGCTGAGGACGAGGTGGCCGGGCAGCGCGACGGCGGCGGCGACGAAACCGGAGACGGCCCACGCCCATCGGCGCGTCCGCCTGGCACGGGTGGCCGCGACGCTGTGGACGGTGTAGTTCAGCGCCTTCTCGCACACCGGGCAGCGGACGGACCGGCGGACCGCGGGGCTCCCGTCGTCGGGCCGTTCCACCAGCCAGGCCCGGCCCTCGTAGTCCCAGGTGACGGTGTCGCGCGAGGAGGGGCGGCCGACGGCGTTGATCCGGTGGGAGAGCGTGGTCCGCTGTTCCTTCTCGACGACGAAGGCCATGCGGGGTGTCCCTTCCTGCCGACGGCCCGCCGCCTTTCGGGCGGGCTCTCTCCGGACGAAAGAGGTGGCCGGGGACGGCGATCGACGCCACGGCCGGGATGCCCTTGAGGGAAAACGCGGTTCAATGGTCGCATCGCCGCCCCTCGAATGCCAGCGGAACCGGTGGGAAGGGGACCGGGATACATCGCGCGGGCGCCTTCCAGATGATCACCTTTCGCCGTTCACACCGAATTGGGGAATGGCCGCCGGTCATCGGCCCGGCGGACTCCCGGGCCCGCCGGGGGAGCGGTCAACGGTCCTCCGGTGAGGTGGCGTAGCGCGGGCTCGTCGTGTGCCATTCGAACCCACCGCCCATCCAGGCCCGGAGCCCGCGCAGGAACCGCTGGAGCTCGGGCGACGGCACGGCGGCGAGGTCGCGGTGGGCGGCCTCGAAGTCGCGGACGAGGTCGTTGTGCACGCCGACGGCGATCTCGGTGGCCTCGCCGACCGAGCAGTCCCGGTCGGCGGCGATCAGCAGGACCAGGTTGCAGACCGGCTTCTCGTCGGCGGCGTCCTTGGCCACCGAGAGCAGGTCGTTGACGATCACGCTCGCGGTGCCCGCCTGGAAGGCGGCGCGGCGGACGTCCGGCTCGTAGTAGAGGTTGGCCGGCACCTCGTAGCCGCCGACGATGTCGATCAGGGTCATGGAGGTGTAGAAGGTGTCGTGCTGGCGCGTCGCCAGGTACTGCCAGGCGGGCGGGTGGACGCCGGTCTCGCGCCAGGCCGCGTAGGCGGTCCAGCTCACGAACATCGCGAACGTCGAGTAGCAGACCCGCTGGACCTGGGCGGGCGTACTGTGCCGGCGCATGTGCCCGACCGCGGAGTCGAGCATCCGTAGGACGAGGTCGTCGCGCAGCGTCCGCTCCAGCGGCGGGGTGAAGGACCCCACGGCCGGTACCGGGTCCATGGCCGCCATCGCCAGGGCGAGCCGCGGCGGGAGTTGGGCGGGCACGGCGCCCAGCGCGGTGTCGTCGGCGTAGTAGTCGTCGGCGGCCCACCAGGCGGCGTTGAGCTGCGCCGCGATGAGCAGGGCGTCGGGGTCGTCGGTGTCGGGATGGGCGAGGGTCACCAGGTGCCCGAACCGGGCCCCGCCCAGGGCGTCGATCTCGTGGTCCTGGAACCCCATGTCGCGGGCCCACGAGGCGAGCCGGGCCTCCACTTCGGCGGAGAGGGTCTCGTCGACGCGTTCGGGGGCCGGGCAGTACAGCGGCGGGGCCGAGCCGTCGCCCCACGGCCGTTCGGCGTAGAGGGAGGGACCGCGGACGGGACCGGCCGGCAGCCTGGCGGCCGGCGTGCCGATCGTGTCGCCGCTGGGGCGCGCGGCGGCCAGGAGCGCGGGCAGCAGCGCCGCGGCCGTCCCCAGCCCGGACGGACGCGGGGACGAGGCGTCGGTGAGCCGGGTGGGGGCGGGGGCCTGGCACGGCTGGTGGTGTGACGGGCGCATGGATCGGTTCACCTGTCTCCGGCCGGGGCCGGTCTGGGAGGTCGGTTCGGGCGATGTCGGATCGGCGCCCGGCGGCCGCGCCGCCGTGCCCGCACGTCCTGGCCGCGCGGGGTCAGACCCGGTCGGCGGCGATCAGCAGGTACTGGAAGCTTCCGTCGCGGTAGGCGTCGAGGAAGGTGTCCTCGATGCCGGTGGCGATCGAGGCGTTGCGGCGCAGTTCCCAGTAGGGGATGGTGTCGGCGGTCAGGTCGACGACGCTGACGGGGACGAGCCGGTTGGCCGCCATCGCCCGGAAGTAGGCGCTGCGCGGGTGGATGTCGCACACGTAATGGGCGTTGATGAGCGAGACGGCCTTGGACGGCAGCCCGTACACGTCGTTGTAGCAACCGGTGATGGTGACGTATCGGCCGCCGCGCGCCAGCAGCCGGGAGTGCGCCGCGAAGAGGTCGTCGAGCACCACGTACATCGTCGACTCGTTGTTCCAGATGGCCTGGAAGGCACCGGGCTCAAAGCCGGTTTCCAGCATGTTCTTGAAGTGGAACCGGACCTTGTCGGCCACGCCGCGCTCGGCCGCCTGCCGGTTGGCGAAGTCCACCTGGGCCTGCGAGATGGAGACGCCGTCGACCCGGCAGCCGAAGGCGGAGTTGGCCATGATGCTGGAGCCGCCCCGGCCGGAGCCGGCGTCCAGCAGGCGGTGCTCGGGCCGGATCTCGCCGAGGTGGCCGAGCAGCAGGCGGGCCTGGGCGTTCTCCAGCCGATGCAGCTCGGCGATGATCGCCTCCTCGCGCGCGGCGTCGTCGGCCGCCTCGAGCACGGACCAGTCGACCTCACCGATGCCGTAGTGGTGGTGGTAGATCCCCGTCACGTCCCCCAGCCGCAGGTTGACCGGGTTGCGCTCGGCGTTCCAGTAGTTGGCGACGTCGTTCTGGTAGTCGCTGGTGATGGTCATGGCTGCTCCTCTGAACCGCGGGAATCTTCGTCTGCCGGACGCGGCGGTGTTCGCCAGGAAAATGACGGTGCCGGGTCCGCGCGGCGGGGCCCGCTGCGAGGCCCTCGACGGGGCGCCGGCGCGACGCCGCGCCGCCCGCGGGCCGGGTAACGCGCCCTGGGGACGGGCGGCCGGTCCGCTCCGTCCAGCCCGGGGCCCGGCGCTGTCCTCGCTGCTCACGAAGGGCTCCCCTCTGGGGGACCGTCCCGTTGCGGGGCGATCGGGCTGTACGGGCCGTTTCCGGCGCGCGGCGGCCGATCCCGAAGACCGGGCCGCCCCGCCGGGACCGGGGGCGATGCCTCCTCGCGTGAGCGGTCGCGCAATGGTCACGTGGAGTTACGGACTGCACGCTAATGGCTCGATTCCGGAGGCGGAAAGGAGGACTTCCGCCACATAAGCCGAACGTCCTGTAAACGAGGTTGTCACGCCTCGGATAGCCGCCGTTACGGGCGCCAAATACCCTCTATATGGGGAGAAAATAAGATAATTTCGATTTGGGTGTTTTATCCGTCTGTGACGGGCCCGCCGCCGGTGCGGGCCCGCCGGGTCTCACTCCGGGTCGCCCGCGCGGGCGCGGCCGGACTCTCCCAGCCGCGCCCGGACGGCGGTGCCGGCGCAGGCGATCACCGCGACGCCGCCGAGGACGGTGGGCCAGGTGAGGTGCTCGTTCAGGAGCAGCGCCGCCCAGGCGATGGTCATCACGGGCTGGACGAGCTGAACCTGGCCGACCTGGGCGATCGGGCCGATCGCGAGCCCCCGGTACCAGGCGAAGAAGGCGAGGAACATGCTCACGACGGCCAGGTAGGCGAACGCGGCCCACCTGGTCGCGCCGCCGTCCGGGACGTGCCGGGCCATCGAGACGCCGGTGAGGACGGCCATCACCGGCGCGGAGAGCACGAGCGCCCAGGAGACCGTCTGCCAGGCGCCGAGCTCGCGGGACAGGAGCCCGCCCTCCGCGTAGCCGATCGCCGCCGCGAGGACGGCGCCGAGCAGCAGGAGGTCGGACCACTCCAGCCCGCTGAGCCCGCCGCCTTGGAGCGCGGCGAACACGACGGCGGCGATCGCGCCCACGGCGGCCATGAGCCAGAACCGCGCCGGGGGCCGCTCGTGCCCGCGGAGCACGGCCATGACCGCCGTCGCGGCGGGCAGCAGGGCGATCACGACCGCGCTGTGGCCGGCCGGCGCGGTGGTGAGCGCGAAGGAGGTGAGCACGGGGAAGCCCACGACCACGCCGCCGGCGACGACCGCCAGGCGCGCCCACTGGACGCCGCGGGGGAGCGACTGCCGCGTGGCCAGCAGCGCGACGGCGGCGAGGACCGCGGCGACGACCGCGCGGCCGCAGCCGACGAACAGCGGCGACATCCCGTCGTCCTCGACGGCGACGCGGGTGAACGGAACGGTGAAGGAGAACGCCGCGACCCCGAGCAGGCCCCACCAGAGGCCCGCCCGCGACGGGGATAGCGCTGGTCTCTCAATGACGGTAGCGCTACTATTGTGTACCATGAAAGATGATAGCAGTTCCCGCATTGTGAAGGATCTCCGGGAGTGGATCGCCGCCGTCGCCCCGGGGACGAGGCTGCCGTCCACACGGGCTCTGGTCGCCCAGTACGGGGCGAGCCCGGTCACGGTGCAGAAGGCGCTGCGGACCCTGGTGGCGCAGGGGATGGTGGAGACCAGGCCCGGGGTGGGGACCTTCGTCCGCACGGTACGCCTGGCCCGGCCGAGCGAATATGGATGGCAGACCGCGGCACTGGGATCGCCCCAAAAGCGCATCCCGCCGCTGTCGACCGCGTTGCGGACCGTCCAGAACGATGTGATCGCACTCCACTCGGGTTACCCGGACAGGGAACTGCTACCCGAGCGTCTGGTCAAGGCGGCGTTCGTGCGGGCGGCGCGCGGCGACGCCGCCGTGAACCGTCCCCCGGCGGCGGGGCTGCCGGAGCTCCAGGCGTGGTTCGCGGCCGAGCTCGGTGCCGTGACGCAGGTGGGCGTCGCGCCGCCGACGCCGAGCGACGCCGTCATCCTGCCCGGCAGCCAGAGCGGGCTCAGCACGGTCTTCCGCTCCCTCGTCGGCGCCGGCCGCTCGCTGCTGATGGAGTCCCCGACCTACTGGGGCGCGATCCTCGCCGCCGCGCAGGTGGGCGTCCAGGGGATCCCGGTCCCCAGCGGGTGCCGGGGCCCCGACCCGGACGAACTGGCGCGCGCGTTCGAGCGGACCGGCGCGCGCGCGTTCTACGCCCAGCCCAACTTCGCGAACCCGACCGGCGCGCAGTGGTCGCCGGATCTGGCCGACCGGGTCCTGGACGTCGTGCGCAGGCACGGCGCGTTCCTGGTCGAGGACGACTGGGCGCACGACTTCGGCATCCGCGCCGACCCCGTCCCGCTGGCGGCCCGCGACGACGGCGGGCACGTCGTCCACCTGCGCTCCCTGACCAAGAGCGTGTCCCCCGCCGTCCGCATCGCCGGGATCATCGCCCGCGGGCCCGCCCGCGAGCGCATCCTCGTCGACGCGCAGGCCGAGTCCATGTACGTCAGCGGGCTGCTGCAGGCCGTCGCGCTCGACGTCGTCACCCAGCCGGTCTGGCGCACCCATCTGCGCAGCGTCCGGCAGCAGCTCGCCGCCCGCCGCGACCTGCTGATCGAGGCGCTCCGCGAGCACGTCCCCGCGGCGCGCCTCGAAGTCGTGCCGCAGGGCGGGCTGAACCTCTGGGTGCGGCTGCCGGACGCCACCGATGTGGCGCGGCTGGTCCGCGACTGCGAGAACGCCGGCGTGGTCGTCGCGGCGGGGAACGAATGGTTCCCCGCCGAGCCGACGGCCGCCTATCTCCGGCTCAACTACTCCGGCCCCAATCCCGGCGCCTTCCCCGACGGCGCGCGCGTCATCGGGGAGGAGCTCGCACGCCAGAACGTCCGGTAGCGGCGGCGCGGTGCCTCATCCGGTCAGCCGCTTCGCCACTCCAGCCTCTTGGCCAGGGCCTCGGCGAAGCGCAGGGCGCCCTCCTCGGCGAAGGGCAGGCTCAGCGAGGGCTCGCACAGCTCCGCCTCCAGGACCATCGGCGCCCCGTCCTCGCCCCGGATCAGGTCGACGCGCCCGTAGAGCAGCGGCCGGTCGAGACCGAGGTGGGACGCGGCGGCGTCGAGCACGGCCGAGGCGACGGCGCGTTCGTCCGCACCGGCGTCCCGCGCCCGGCGGCTTTCGAGCGTGGGCACGTTGACCGTTCCATCCGCCATCAGCATGGCGCTCTTGCGGATGGCGTGACTGTAGGCGCCGTCGAAGTAGATCAGGTCGGTCTCGCCGTGGCGGTCCACCGAGGGGAGATAGGGCTGCATCAGGACGGCGCCGTCCTCGTGCAGCCGGGCGACGTGCCCGGCCGCCTCCGCCTCCCGCGACCGCGCGAACCGCTGCACGTTCTTCGAGTACGCGCCGACCGTGGGCTTCACCACGATCTCCTCAGAGCGAGGGTGCGCCGCGAGGAACTCCCGGACGGCCCGTGACGGATCCTCGCCGGGCTCCACGAACGCCGTCGGGACGACCGGCACGCCATGCGCGGCGAGGTCGGCCAGATAACGCTTGTCCAGGCTCCACCGCACCACCGAGAGCGGATTGAGCAGGAGCGTGTGGGCGGTGATGCGGCCGCACCAGTCCAGGAAGTCCGGCAGGCGCTCCACATAGGTCCAGGGGGAACGCAGCAGGACGGCGCTGTACCGCGACCAGTCGACGTCGGCGTCCTCCCAGGAGCGCACGTCGGTCTTGAGGCCGATGACCTCGCAGGCCTTGAGCAGGAGCGGCATGTCCCAGTCGATGGGGAGGCTCTCCTCGTCGGTGACCAGGGCGACGGGACGGACGGGGCGGATCACCATGGCAGGACCTCGCCCAGGTGCACGTAGACGCCGCTGGGGCCGTCGTCACCGATCAGGGCCATCATGACGCTCGTCTCGGCGCCCTTCGCGACGTCCTGGTCGCCGTCTCCCTCGTTCATGTCCGTCTTGGTGTAGCCGGGGTGGACCGAGTTCACCTTGATCGGTGTTCCGCGCAGTTCGTAGGCCAGGTGCACGGTCCAGGAATTGATGGCGCTCTTGGACGCGCTGTAGGCCGGGAGTGATTTGAACTTGTCGTTGTAGATGTAGGAGTCCGGATCGCTGTGCGTGCCCAGTGAGGCGAGCATGCTGGAGACGTTGACGATGCGCCCCGCCTCGGATCTGCGGATCAACGGCAGCAGGGCCTTGGTCAGCTCGACCATTCCGAAGACGTTCGTCTCGAAGGTCTCGCGCCATTGCCGCAGCGGTTGCTCCGACGGCGCTTTGCCGTACTCCTCGACGCGGATGCCCGCGTTGTTGACGAGGATGTCGAGGCGTCCGTACCTGTTCTCGACCTCGGCGGCGGCGGCCGAGACGCTGTCCGGCTTCGTGATGTCGAGGACGAGGGGCTCGACGTCGAGGCCGGTGGCGCGCAGGTTCGCCGTGGCAGCCTCGGCCGCCGCCCGGTCACGGCCCGTGAGCAGGACGTGGACGCCGTTCCCGGCGAGCCCGCGGACGATCTCGAAGCCGATTCCCCGGTTGGCGCCGGTGACGAGGGCCACCCGGGACGGTTGTTCGGGCAAAACTGACTTCCTCTCTCGAAGAACGGGGGGAACGTGCGGTCACCGGTCTCCTCCTGAACACGCGGGCGCCGGTGGCCTCCGTCAGCCGACGGACAGGAACTTCGCCACCGGGGGCCCGAAACGGCCGGTGTCGACGAGGAAGGCGTCGTGCCCCTGCGGCGACTCCAGGGCCAGGAACTGGACGTCCGCGCCACCGGCGCTCAGGCCCTCGGCGATCTGCTGCTGCTGTTTCAGCGGGAACAGGATGTCGGTCTGAACGCCCATCACCAGCGCCTTCTCCACGCGCAGCCGGGACAGCGCCTCCACGGCGTTCCCGTCATGGGAGCCGGCGAGGTCGAATCGGTCTATGCTCCGGCTGAGATAGAGGTAGCTGTTGGGGTCGAAACGGTGCAGGAAACGCTGCGCGTGAAATTCCAGGTAGTTCTCCACCTCGAACTCGATGCCGAACTGCCCGGATTCCGCGCGTCCGTCCGGCCTCGCCGGCGTCCGGCCGAACCGCCCCTCCCATTCCTGGGCCGACCGGTAGGTGATCGTGCCGAGCTTGCGGGCGGTGAGCATGCCGCGCCGCGGAAAGCGCTCCTCGTCGTAGCGGCCCCGGTTCCACAGCGGGTCGGACCTGATCGCCTCGCGCTGCAGGGACCGGACCGCGATCGAGAACGGCAGAGCGCGCGCCGCCGCGGAGATGTTGATGTGGCTGAGCGCCAGTTCGGGGTGACGGGCCAGCAGCGCCAGCGCGCTCATCCCGCCCATGGAGACGCCGATGACGCACGCGAGGCGTTCGATGCCCAGCGCGCGCACGGTGAGCGCCGCCGCGTCCGCGATGTCCTCGATCGCCACCTCGGGGAAGTCCAGCCGGTAGGGCTCGCCCGTGGCCGGGTCGATCGACGCCGGCCCGCTCGACCCCTTGCAGCTGCCCAGGGAGTTCACGCAGATCACGTGCCAGCGATCGGTGTCGATGGGCCCGCCCGGCCCCACCATGGCCTCCCACCAGCCGGGGGAGGGGTTCCCGGCGTGCGACGCGGCGTGCGCGTCCGCCGAGAGACCGGTGAGGATCAGGACGGCGTTGTCGCGCGCCGCGTTCGGCCGGCCGTAGGTCTCGTAGGCGATGCGCGCGCCGTCGAGCACGCCGCCGTGCCTCATCGCGAAGCCGGCGGGCAGGTCGACGAAGCGGGTCGCCGGGGGGATGAACTCCCTCATGCGCGCGTTCCCATCGTGCGATGGCCTCTCACTCGGACTGCGGCGGCACCCGACCGCACGTCGGCTTGGGGGCTCAGGCCCCGGGGTCGGCGTCGAGCGAGGCGAGCCATTCGTCGTCCGATCCCTGGTTCACCCCCTCGTACAGCGAGGTGGACAGGTAGCGTTCGCCGGTGTCGGGCAGCATCGCCAGCAGGACCGATCCCTCGGGCGCCGACTCGGCGACGCGCAGCGCGGTCGCCAGGGTCCCGCCGGAGGAGGCGCCGGTGAAGATCCCCTCTTCGGTCGCGAGACGCCGCGCGACGTCGAGCCCGGACGTCTCGTCGATGGTCTGGAGCTCGTCGATGACGCCCTTGTCCAGCAGTTCCGGCACGAAGTTGGGGGTCCAGCCCTGGAACGGGTGCACGTGCCACTCCCGGCCGGCCAGCACGGCGGCGTTCTCCGCCTCGGTGACGATGATCCGCACCTCGGGCCGGGCGAGCTTCAGCATCTGGCCGACGCCGGTGAGGGTGCCGCTGGTGCCCACGCCGGTGACGAAGTAGTCGAGCCGCCTCCCGGCGAAGTCGGCGAGGATCTCCGACGCCGTCGTCTCGCGGTGGTAGGCGGGGTTGGCCGGGTTCTGGAACTGCCGGGCGCGCCACCAGCCGTGCTTCTCGGCCAGCTCGTCCGCCCGGCGGTTCCCGCTGCTGGTGCCCTCGACGCCGGGGAAGAGGATGACCTTCCCGCCGTAGGCGCGGATCAGCTTGCGCCGCTCCACCGAGTAGGTGTCGCCCATGACCGCGACGAACCGGTAGCCGCGCGCCGCGGCCACCATCGCCAGCGCGATGCCGACGTTGCCCGAGGTGCACTCCACGATCGTGTCCCCGGGCTTCAGCTCCCCCCTTCTCTCGGCGTCGAGGACGACGGAGTACGCGAGACGGTCCTTGACCGAGCCGCCCGGGTTGAACGCCTCCACCTTGACGTAGACCGTGACGTGCTCGGGCGCGAGCCGGTTCAGCCTGACGATGGGCGTGCTGCCGACGGTCTCAAGGATGCTGTTGTAGATAGCCATGGGGGAATTGCCCTTCGTAGGTGAACGCGGCGGGGCCGGTCAGGGAGATTTCCGCGGCGGCGTCCGGCCAGCCGATGTGCAGCTCGCCGCCGGACTGGGCCACATGGACGAGACGGTCGACGCGTCCTCGCCGGATCAGGACCGCGGCGGCGGCGCACGCGCCGCTGCCGCAGGCCAGGGTCTCGCCGGCGCCGTACTCGTAGACGCGCAGGCGGACGCGGTCGCGCGCGGCCACCTCGGCGAAGCCGACGTTGACCGTCGGCGGGAGCACACGCGAGTTCTGCAGGGCCAGGCCGACCCGCGCCACCGGGGCCGCGTCGACGTCGTCGACCTCGATCACCGCGTGCGGGTTGCCCATGGACACGGCGGCGAACCGCGGGCGCAGCCCGCCGCCGAGGTCGGCCTCGTACAGGTCCCGTTCGCCGTCGAACCCGGACACGGGGATCTGCTCCGGCCCGAACCGCGGCACGCCCATGGCGATCCGGAAGGACGACTCGTCCAGCACGTCCACCGCGTGCGTGGCGAGCGGGCTGTCGAGCGCGAAGCGGGGTCCCCGCGCCAGGCCCGCGCGCAGCACCCAGGCGGCCACGCACCGCGCGCCGTTCCCGCACTGCTGCGAGGGCGCCCCCTCGGCCGTCCAGATGACGTAGGACGCGACGGCCGCCGCGGTGCGCGGGGCCTTGACGCCGAGGATCAGGTCGCAGCCGACCCCGGTGTGGCGGTCGGCCAGGGCCCGGCACACCGCCGGAGCGGGCTCGGGCGCGTGCCGCAGGTCGAGCACCACGAAGTCGTTGCCCGCGCCGTGCATCTTGCTGAAATGCAGGACCGCCGAGGTCCTGCCCGGTGTCGTCGTCATCTGGAAGCCGCCGCCTGTCGCAGTCGGAACCGAGGCCCTGCGGAAGCCGCGCTAGGCCGCCCGCGCGGGCTCGAAGACGGGCGCGATCATGTCGAGGATCACGGACACGGCCGCCGCGCTGCTCTCCTCGTCGGCCGGGGCGTTGAACTCCGCCACCTCGACCCCGACGAGCCGCTCCGCCGGGATCGCCTCGAAGATCGCCCGGATCTGCGCCGGGTACACGCCGTCCGGGACGGTGTAGTCGGCCGGCACGGACCCGGGTTCGAGGACGTCCCAGTCGATGTGCACCCACACGCGCGCGTCGCCGACGGCGGCCAGGACGTTCTCGGGCGTCGCCTCCCTCGGGGGGATGACCCGCACGCCGGCCGTCCGCACGAGCTCGCGCTCGGCCTCGTCGATGTCCCGCGCCCCGACGAGGACGGCCTGCTCGGGCCGCAGCCCGGCGCCGTGACCGCTGTCCCAGAGCCCGCACGCCGCCGAGAGCACCATGCCCCCGAGGTAGCCCGAGCCGGTCGTGGCCGGGGTGTTGAAGTCGCCGTGCGCGTCGATGTAGAGCACCACGGCGTCCGGGTGCTCGCGCGCCACGACCGGCAGCGTGGCGATGCTCGCCGAACAGGTGTTGGCGACCATCACCGGGGTGCCTCCGCCGCCGAAGCTCGCGGTGATGGCGCGCTCCAGTCCGTCGAGCGTCTCCCGGGCCTGGGGAAGGCTGACGCTCCAGTCGTCGTCGACGGCCGGCTCGGGACTCCCGATGTAGTTCGCCTTCACCTCGTAGCGCTGTTCCAGCGCCCGCGCGATGCGCGCGGCGCCTTCGATCATCCGCGCCGCCCGGTCGGCCACGCGGCCCTGAGAGACGATGAGGTCGATCAAGGATCGCCACCCTTTCCTGTTCGTTCTGCGGTCGGGGAATGCGGAACGGTCCCGGCTAGGGGGACCGGAACCTGAAGGGGCATCCGTCGGTGCGCTCGGTGTTGTCCTCCGACAGCCCGTACTGGCGCCATTCGAGCGCGCCGACCCCGTAGGTGCCCAGCGCGGGGGAGCGCGGGGCGCCGTCGTAGCGGTCGACGCGGCCGCGGATGTTCGAGCGGACCTTGCGGCCGCTCGGCGTGTCCCCGGCGAAGACGTCGAACCGCTCGCGCGGATTGATGACCAGAATGAAATGCCCACCGAGATTGCGGCTTCGGCGCACCTGATGGGCGGGGTTGCTCATGTTGCAGAACAGCGGCATCCCGTTGAAGGTCATGGACCAGGACTCGGACTCGGGGTCTTTGGCGACGTCCTCCGGCCAGGGCGCGGGGTCGACCTCGTGGAGTTTCTGCAGCACCTTCCAGCCGAAGGCGTGGTACTCCCGCACGGATCCGGCGTCCACGGCGTCCTGGGAGAACGCCACGAGCAGCGGATAGGCGCTGTCCAGCCGGCCGTCCCATTCGTTGGACAATTCAACGTACTCGGTCAGGCCCTCCGCCAGGTGCGCGATGCCGTCGCGCTCCACGTTCTCAACGAAGATCAGTTTCAGTATGCGCTTACGGAACGCGTTTCTGGAGAAGATGCACGGAAAACCGGGGTCCAGTAGTCGGGTCGCGATGTCGTCATAGGCGGCGCGATGCCAGCTCGAGTCGTCCTCGCTCAACTGTGCCTGAGAAAGTAATTTCGCGCTTTTCAGTGGCCTGTTCATCGTTGGACATCCACTTCTCGCGTTCGGGTCCATGTGTCGCGTGCGCCGCAAGGTGCTCCTCGTGCACGAGAAGGACACCCCGGGCCTGTTGGCGGCGAAACGTAGAATCCACTGGCCGCGGGGCGGTGTGCGGCCAGGAGTAATGAGCCGAGACAATGGCGTAGCGTGATCGACGCGGGTACTTCGCCGGCCGTGTCGGGTCTCCCCTCGATGGCCGAGCTCCGTTTCATGACCCCTGGGAGCCGTTGGCCAGCTTGCCGCGTCCATCACGAGTCAGTCAAGTCCTATCTAATAGTTAATAGGTCCTTTCTGGTGCTTTGGGGGCATCTGCTGGGCTCTGTTGGGGGTTGTCGCGCGAGATCCAGATCCCCGTCCGCTACTCAGTAGAGGGCCACCTCAGCTCAATAGTCAGGTAGCGCTATCGTCCACAGGAGCGAGCCGCAAGTCGCGATCTCGCCGGGCCTGGCTGCCCTCTCAGCTGGAGAAAAGACGTGATCGAGATCTACCGGAACGGGATCGCGTCATCGCGGCGTGGGCGGCTCCTGCTCCGGCCTCGTCGCTCCGCTACTGGGGGGCCGCTTCCTCGGGACGCCAAGTGCTGTGATCGTTATGGGCATGCCCTGTTCATCTGCTTGACCAGATCACGGAATGCGCCCTGACAGGGATTTCGGTCGGAGAGTTCGGCCGTGATGCCCTCCGGCTTTCGGAATCCGGAAAGCCGACTCGGATCGTCCGTAACCCGGCCGCCCCTGGTGGGCGGCGTCACCACGGGATCGCCCGGACGGCCCGGCCGCGACGCGGCGGACATCGGACGCTCCGGAATTGGCGGCCGGAGTCCGCGTCGGTCGGTGACCACGACGCGATCGGGCGGCGGCGAGCCGAGCGCCGGGCGGGCCGTGTCCGGGTCCGGCCGCATGCGCCGGGGCGGCGGGGGACCGACGAAGCCGGCCGCGCACCAGGTTCGGGTGCGCGGCCGGCGGGATGATCGGTGGCGCGTCTACGCGCCGTATTTGAGGAGGACGCTGCTCTTGTCGACCGCGTCCGAGTTCACCAGGGCGCCGGCGCCCCAGACGGACGTGGTCTTGGGGATGCGGGCCAGCGCGCTGACGTCCGACTGGAGTCCGCTCTTGCCCGGGACGGCGACGCTCGTCCACTTGCCCGACTTGTAGTGGAGGAAGGTGCGCCCCGCGACCGTCCACAGGCCGCCGTCACCGTCGGAGACGAGTTCCCTCAGGCGCGCGTTGACCGGGGCGGACGTCTTGGACCAGGTCTTGCCGTTCCAGTGCAGCAGGACGCCGCGCCCGGCGGAGTCCGCACCGGACGCCCACACGTTCTTGCCGTTGAGCGCCAGCACGCCCTCGATGCCCCCGCGGGCGTCGGCTCCCAGGGGCTCGGCCTGCTTCTTCCAGGTCTTGCCGTCCCAGCGCAGCACCGAGGGGACGGGCCCGCCCGGGCCGTTGATCCAGCCGGTCGCCCAGATCTCCTTGCCCGAAACGGCGCTGGCTCCCGCGATGTAGCCGGGGGTCTTGACCTTGCTCCACTTGCGGCCGTCGTAGTGCCGCACGTCGCCGGTGAACGGCCCGCCGCCGGCGAGACCGAACGACCAGACGTCGCCGGTGCCGATCGCGAGGAGCTTCGGCGCGTTCGGCTCACTGTTCTTCGGCTGGTCGGAGGTGACGACCGCCCAGGACTTGCCGTTCCAGCGCAGCCAGTACTGCTTGGACCGGCCGTTGGATCCGCTGACCCAGACATTGGTGCTAGAGGAGGCGCTCACACTTCCGAGGTAGGCGCCCTTGACCGAGGACGGGAGCGACATCTTCGTCCATGTCTTCCCATTCCAGCTTCGCACGACGGGCACCGCCCGGTCATTGACGACCTGGTAGCCGGCGGCCCAGGCGTGCTTGGCGTCGACGGCCGCCAGGCCTCGGAGCCCGGACTCCTTGTCCGGCGTGGCCGTGACGCGCCACCCCGGAGCGGCATGGGCGGGCACGGTGACCGAAAGGGCCGTCACGACGGCCATGGCGCCGACGGCGCCGATGCGAACTTTGGCGTTCACTTCATCCCTTCTTGTGTCGATTGCAATGCGATCTCGCGCAGCATAGCAACGACACACCGAATGGTGGGACTGATTATGGGTCGCCTATGCCGGCGAACAATGCACAGAGATCCGACGTGATCTCTGAGCGTCACCTTTCCTTGATATGGGACGTCAGTTGACGCCGGGGGGCTGGGCGCCGAGGAACCACACCCCGGATTTCAGGCGGTCCCGGATGGGAGTGAATTCCCCCAGGTCGCCGGTCTCCCTCGACGACAGGGGGGTGGTACCGCGCGTCAGGGTGACCCCGGCGGCGATGAGGGCGCCGACGAGGACGAGCCAGCCGAGCAGGACCATCTGGAGCCCGATGAGGCCGATGCCGATGAGGGCGCCCGCGGCGGTCGTCCCGGCGGCGGCGCCGACGGCCTTCAGCCGCCGCGTCCGGTGCGAGGACCCGCAGGGGTCGCAGCGGGGGACCCTGACCGTCAGGACCTGCCAGGTCACCCGGCCCATGGAGTGCTGGACGTTGCCGTAGAGCTTCTGCTCGAAGGCGCTCTCGCCGTCGGCGGGCCGGTCCTTGCAGAACCAGCAGGTCGAGTAGGCCAGGTTGGTGCGGGCGGTCGCGAGGTTCTGCTCCAGGCGTTCGCGCACGGCCCGCGTCGAGGCCAGCGGGACGGCGCGCTCGATCAGGCGGACCGCGGGCCCCCAGTCGTCGGTCTGGTTGGCGTAGACGACGAGGCAGCGCAGCGCCCGGACGGCGACGTCGTCCCCGGCGCCGCGCAGCACCGGATGGTCCCCGGGCAGGGCGATCGCCAGGACGTCGAGCAGCGGCGCCGCGCCGTCGAGGAACCGCTCGGCGGCCTCGGCGCCCCGGGACGGGTCGGCCTCGATGGTCCGCTCGGCGTGCTCGCCGGCCGACCGGAGCCGGGCCGTGTCGGGCTCCACCGCGCGGCGCAGGGCCTCGGCGACGTCGAGCCGGTCGAAGCCCGACCGGTCCATGTGCCCGATGTGGGCCTCGGCCTCGGCGCGGCGGCCGTCCCGCAGCGCGGTCACCGCGAGCCGCGCGTTGATCCCCAGCAGCGCCTCGGGAAGGTCCTCGCGGAGGCGCCCGGCGGTGCCGGGGCCGAGGCGCGGGTCGGCGAGCGCGCGTGCGCGGTCCTCCAGCAGCGACCAGAACGCGTGGTCGTCGACGACGTGCCGCCACGCCTCGAAGACCTCCCGCCAGGGGGCGTCGCCGGACGCGTCGAGCGCGCGGGCATGGGCGAGGACCGCCAGGTTGTGCCGGGCCACCGGCGTACCGGCGTCCTTCCACACGCGTTCGGCCTCGGCCACGTCGCCGCGCCGAAGGGCGGTGACGGCCCCGTCGGGCCGTCCTTCCTGAAGGGGCCAGAACCAGAAGAACTCGTCGAGCAGGCGGCGCGTGGGATCGCGCAGGCGCTGCGCGGCCTCCCGGCTCTCGGCGGCGTCGGGCGCCGGACCGAACAGGGTGGTCTCCGCGGCCGTGCCCGTCTCGACCCGCCCCGTCTCGAACCGGCTCGTCACGCGGAGCCGCTCGGCGTGCCAGCGGATGTCGCGGGCGCTCGCGTTCACCGCGAGCCCGGTGACGCGGAAGGCGTTCTCGCGATACAGGCCGGGGCCCAGCTCGTCCAGAAGGGGGCCGAGCACGTCACTGTCGGTCATGTCCGTCACGCCTGGCCTCCGGCGGAGATCCGCAGATCGACGGTCCGGTTCCGGGCCGGGGAACCGCCCCCGCCGAGCGCCGCGGCAGCGCCGAGGCTCGACACGGTGACCCTGCCGGCCGGCACGCCCGCGCCGTCGTGCAGGAACTCGCGGACGACCGCCGCGCGCAGCGTGCCGAGCTCGGTGTTGGTCGCGTACCCGCGGCCCGGGGGCACCGCGCGCCCGTCGGTGTGCCCGATGAGGGTGAGGGACACCCGCGTCGCGTAGGGCCGCAGCCGCTCCCCGAGCGCGGTGAGGACGGCGCGCCCGTCCCGCGAGAACCGCACGCCGTCCCGGAACAGCCCCCTCTCGAAGGTGACGGAGAGCTCACCGGGGCGGCGCCGGACGATCGCCCCCGGCACCCCGAGGTCCATCTCGGCGAGAACGTCCGGCGAGGAGGAGGGACGCACGGGCCGGGGGACCGCGCGCGGTGACGACGGGTCGTCCTCCCCGCGGTCGGGGACGAGGAGGACGACGACGAGGGCGGCGGCGAGCGCGGCCGCGAGCAGCGCGACCGCGTACGGCCAGGCGGGACGGGTCGTCCGGCGGGCCCGCGCCCGCGCGACGCGCCGGCGGCACTCGGCGATCTCCCCGCCGCCCGGGGCGAGGCGCTCGGCCTCGGCCCAGGCCGCGTCCGCCTCGTCCAGCCGGCCCTGCTGGGCGTGGACGCGCGCCAGCAGGTCGAGCAGCGGAACGGCCGGGACGGCGTCGCGCCGCGCGTCGGTGAGGATCGCCTCCGCCTCGGCGTAGCGGCCGTGCCGGGCCAGCGTGCGCGCCTGCGCGAGCGCCAGCTCGCGGGTCGCGAGGGACGGCGCGGACTGCCCGGCCATCAGAACCTCCTGACCGTGCTCAGGACGTCCAGGGCCGGGCGCGACGTCTGCAGCATCTCGCCGAGGACGCCGTTGATGTCGCGCAGCGTGCCGAGGTCACCGGCCGCGGCCGCCCGCTGCCCCGCGGCGATGAGCTGCTGTGCTTCCTGGGGATCGCGCATCTGCGACTGGAGCCCGCGCAGATCCTCGAAGATCAGGAAGGGCAGGTCGCCCGAGGCGTCCAGGACCTGCATCGCCAGGCTGCGCAGGTCGTCGATCCGCTGGCGCAGCAGCGGCGCGTCGTGCGCGGCGCGGGCCGACTGGACCGACGCCTCGGCCGCCGACAGCGACCGCCGGTGCTCCTCGTTCCCCTTGGCCCGCACGATCTCCTGGACGGCCGCCAGCACCTCCTGCGACTCCTTGACCAGCGCGGGCCATTCGAGCACGTCCTCCAGGTCGTCGACCGCCGCCCGCAGGACGAGGATGAGCTTGCCGCACTCGGTGGCCTCCGTCGGGTCGGCCCGCGCGGCCTTCGCCTTCGAGTCGATCTCCCCGACGAGGCGGTCCCGGTCGATCCGGTCCAGCAGCTCCGAGGCGCGGGCGTCGCCGATCTCGGCGAGCCTGCGGCGGGCGGTCTCCAGCCGGTGCTTCTCGGCCCGCGCGTCCCGTACCAGGTCGTCGTGCTCCGGGACGGTCTCGGTCCGCATGTTGATGACGTGCTCGAACTCCTCGTCCAGGAGCGGCACGTAGGCCCGCGCCACCACCAGGCGCGACTCGTCCACCAGCATGGTGAACTCGAGTTCGGTGCCCTCGGGGACGTCCCGCCGCACCTGGGCGGGTTCGACCTCGATGCGCCCGATGCGGCGGTTGCGGTCGGCGCGGGGGTGCTCCCCCTCCAGAACGGGGATGCGGAGGATCCCCTCCGACATGGCCCGGCTGACCGCGACCGTCGTGCGCAGCGTGATGCTCTGCCGTGTCGGAAGCGGGCTGTTGCGCCTGACGAGCGGCAGGAACCTGTTGTCCTCGAGCCCCACGCCGATCGTCTGCTGCAGCAGCGGCTGGGTCTCGATGGTCCCGACCGTGTAGTCGAGGCGGTCCCGGCTCAGCCGCAGGACGGCGCCGGACCGGTCGGTCAGCTCGATCAGGAAGGTGTTCCGGCGCCCCTTCTCGGCCCACAGCGTGGCCGTGAAGGTCCCCTCGGCCGACAGCGGGATGCGGCCGCTGCGCCAGGCCGGCCTCGCCTCGGCGTTGACGAACTCGACGGCGAGGCCCGCCGGGTCGTCGGCCGTCACCCGCCCGCCGACGAACGGCTCGGTCTCCGGCCCGGTCGGGCTGTACTCCAGCTCGATGGCGTGCACGCCGGCCGGCGGCGCGGCGACCGCCGGACCGGTCTCCAGGAGCTTGGACCCGGCGAAGATCGCGGCGCCCTTGGCGACCACGGTGAGCGGGTCCTGGCTCTGGTCGATCGCGATGCCCAGCCCCTCGCGCGGGTCGGCGATCCGCTCGCGCAGGTACGGCGACAGCGTCGACCCGCCGACCAGCAGGACCTTCTCGATGTCGCCCGGCTCGAGCCCGCTCTCCCGCAGCGCCCGGCGGCACAGGTCCACCGACCGCGCGATGTAGGGCTCGGCGAGGCGCTCGACGTCCCCGCGCCGCAGGTCGAAGTCGAACTCGTAGCGCCGCTCCTCGGCGTCCACCAGCACGACGTCGATGTCGACCGAGTCCCGGCGGGACAGCTGGATCTTGGCCGCCTCGGCGGCGAGCTTGAGCGTGTTGAGGGCGGCCGGCCAGCGCGCGTTCCCCCGGCTGAAGTCGGAGAAGCCGTACCGCTCCACCACCGCCGGGACGAGGAGGGTCTCGACGATCTGCCAGTCGATGAGCTTGCCGCCGAGGAGGTTGTCGCCCCGGTGGTTGACGACGTTGAACTCGCCGTCGCGCATGTTGACCACGGCCGCGTCGAACGTCCCGCCGCCGAAGTCGTACACCAGCCAGAAGGCGTTGTCGGCCTCCGACTGGAACCCGTAGGCCAGCGCCGCCGCCGTGGGCTCCTGCAGCAGCGGCGCCTGCGCCAGCCCCGCCAGCTCGGCGGCCCGCTTGGTCGCCTCGCACGCGCTCAGCTCGAAGGCCGCCGGGACGGTGATGACGGCGGCGGCGACCTCGTCCCCGACGCTCTCGACGTCCCGCTTCAGCGACTTCAGGACCTCGGCCGACAGCTGCTCGGGCTCCATCGACCGCCCGGCGTCCTTGAAGATCTTGGGCTGGCCGGTCGTGCCCATCCGGAGCTTGAACTCGACGCAGGTGTTCTCCGGGTCCTGCTCGCTGCGCTCCTTGGCCTCGCGGCCGACGTACAGCCGGTTCCGCTGGTCGACCCGCACCGCCGAGGGGGTCGTCTCACTGCCGTCGACGTTCTTGAAAACCTTGGCGTCCACGCCGTTGAGGACGGCGATCGCGCTGTTGGTCGTCCCGAGGTCGATCCCGAAGTCGATCGTGGTCCTGGTCATTGACGCTGCTCCCTCGCCCCTGGTAGCGGCGGCGTTTCGGCGGCGGAGTCCGGAGTGCCCACGATGACCTCGGCCATCTGGATCCGCCGGTCGCCGAGATAGACACTCGGCCGGATGGTCTCGATGACGCGCTCGCGTTCGAGCCCCGGTGTGGGCTGGAACGCGACGACGCTGATGCTCAGCCCGGAGTCGAACGGATCGTTCAGGTGGTCCTTGATCTCGACTCCGGCCTGCGCGAGCGCGTCCCACGCCTTCTCGACGTGGCGGGTGGTGGAGCGCATCCCGTCGGGGAGGCCGGCCGTCCGGACGCGCAGCCGCCAGACGGAGGTCGCCACGTCCGCCAGGGACCGTTCGGAAAGGCCCGGTGCGCCGCCCACGACCTCGGCGTCCCGCGCGGGCCCCTCGGCCTCGGCGGTCTCCGCCGCGGACACCTCGGCGAACAGGGCCAGGACGTCGTCCGGCCATTGCGCAGGGCGGATCCGGAACTCCCGGGGCCATCGCCACTGGCGGACGGTGGCCCTGGCCTCGGTGGCTCGTCGTTTCCTCACGGCGCTTCCCCCGCCGATCCGCGTGGGGAGGCCCCGGTTCGGTTGACGCGGTACAAGACGGACTACCGCCCCTTCCATGGGGATCGTGATCGTCACCGGCGCACCGTCCGGTTCCGGGCCGCCCCCGGCCGCCGGACGCCGCTGTGGACGATCGACATGGACGCGCTCGAATGGCACACCCCGCGCGCGTCGATCGCCGCGATGGTATGCACCGTCAAGGCGAGCCCGCCAGGTTTTCCGGCGGCCGGAATAGGGCACCGCGCGAGGCGCGCCTCGCCGGGGGATTCCCGCCGCCAAAGTTCGGGATCCATGCCCGCGAACCTAGCCATGCCCCGCCGGGACCGGTCCCGGAGAATTTGTGGACGGCCCCATCCCATCGACCGGCACGACCTTTAAGAGCGGCCCTTTTGTCCGGTTTATGCTTTGTTCTGAATGGGTGTCGTTTCTACTTTGTGCCGGGGTCTTCTTTGGCCTTGTTCTCGCGTTCCTCCCGGCGGACCCGCTCCGCGATTTCGAGGACGCCCCTGCTGACGGCGGCGATCTCGCCGCTCTTGCGTCCCCAGACCCAGAACAGGCGCGCGATGTTCGTCAGGGTCTGCTGGATGTTGATCGTCGGTGCCGTGCAGAAGCGGCGGGT
Source organism: Actinomadura roseirufa (assembly GCF_900659635.1). GTDB lineage: Bacteria > Actinomycetota > Actinomycetes > Streptosporangiales > Streptosporangiaceae > Spirillospora > Spirillospora roseirufa. The sequence goes on from NZ_CAACVB010000067.1 coordinate 21,047, forward strand.
GGAGTTGACTGGTCCATCACCGGGGCGATTCCCGGAGCGTTCGCGGTGATCGTTCCGTACCGCGCGCCGTACCGGGTCGCGATCGTGTCCTCGGTGGCCTGTCCGGAGGACAGCCAGAAGAACGCGTTCACGCTCGCCGACATGCTCCGCTCACCGGTCAGCCTCGTGAAGATGTCGAAGAGCAATTCGGTCATCTGGGCCGCGGTCGGCGGCGTCGCGGTGGGGGCCATCGGCATCGACATCTCCTGAGTGTGGGCCGCGTCCCTCGAAGCCAACAAGGCGGCGAATGCGATTGGCCGCGTGAGGTCAGCGGCGTTCCAGTGCGGAGATTCTCAATCGCTTCGATCGGGGGACGTTCGGTGAGCGTCGGCCGGGCTGACATGCGCCGCCACGCGTACCGACCATGCCCGGGAGTCGGCGGCCAGGCCGGCGTCGCGGCCGTCCCGGCAACGGAGGTAGAGGTAATGAAGCGCATCGGCGTCATCGGAGTGGGCGAAATCGGCCGGGCCATCCCGCCGTCCGGGAAAGCCGCTCCGTCACGGCGACCTATCCGCCGCACCCGGCGGTGAACGCTGACCACCACTGCGCGTATCTCGCCGTGCTCACGTCATGGGCCACCGTCCACGGCATCGCCTCCGCCGACGCGGACGACTACATCCATGGTCTCTTCCAAGGTGTCGGCAGTGCCCTGAGCCTCCAGCAGCTGGCGGCCGATCACGAGACCCCGAACGGAAGCAACGAACGCATCCGCAGCACATGGTTCACCCCGGCCAGCACCCTCCAGGGACACCGAATCAACGATCCGCAGTAAGAAACGCACGCCAGGCCAACCGGACAGGGTTGTTCCTCGTTTTGAGGGTTTCACCTCATAGTCCTGCTGTTATCGCGGAAAAGTTTCAATACGACCTTCAGCGATACCTTTGAAGTCATGGCAACTGACCTCAGGAACACCGCCGACGCCGTCGATGGCGCCGCTGTGATGAAGCTGCTCCCGACCCGGCCACGGCTGCTCGCACTGGGCGAACCCACCCACGGCGAGGACGTCCTGCTCGACCTGCGCAACGAGCTCTTCCGGCAGCTCGTCGAGCAGGAGGGCTACCGATGGATCGCGATCGAGAGCGACTGCGTGATGGGCCTGGTCGTGGACGACTACGTCACCTCGGGTGAAGGCACCCTCGATGACGTCATGGCGCGCGGGTTCAGCCACGGTTTGGGCGCGTCCGAGGCCAACCGCGACCTCGTGCGCTGGATGCGCGCCCACAACGACGGCCGGCCCGCGTCCGAGCGCGTGCGCTTCGCCGGTTTCGACGGCCCGCTGGAGATCACCGGCGCCGCGAGCCCCCGTCAGTCCTTGACCGCGCTCCACGGCCACCTCGCCGCCAGGGTGGACGCGGACCTGCTCCCCTGCACCGCGGAGACACTCGACCGCCTCCTCGGCGCCGACGACCGGTGGACGAATCCCGCGGCGATGATGGACCCGTCCAAATCCGTGGGCAAGTCGGCCGAGGCCATGCACCTGCGGCTCCTCGCCGACGACCTGGTAGCCCTCCTCGACGCGCAGACACCGGACCTGATCGAGGCACCCTCACGGGAGGCATGGAACCGCGCGCGCTTGTACGGGCGCACCGCCGTCGGCCTGCTGCGCTACCACTCCTGGATGGCCGACACGTCATCGGGCCGCATGACCCGGCTGGTGGGCGTGCGGGACTCGATGATGGCCCACAACCTCTTCGCCATCGCGGAGGAGGGCCCGGCGCTGGTCCACGCCCACAACACCCATCTTCAGCGCCGTAAGAGCACGATCCGGATGGGCGACCTGCCAGTGGAGTGGTGGGGCGCCGGCGCGATCGTGAACGCCCACCTGGGCAAGGAGTACGCCTTCCTGGCCACAGCGCTAGGCACCATCCGGCACCAAGGAGTGGACACCCCACCTTCGGACACTCTCGAAGGCGCCCTTTACGAACTCCCAGAAGACCGCCACCTCATCGACCCCCACCGCCTGGTCTCCGCCCTTAACGAGACGCGATCCGCCCCCCGCGTCTCCCCTTGGTACGGGTACGCCCCACTAGACCCGACCCACCTGACCAAGATCGACGGAATCGTCTTCATCAAGGACGTCCCACAAGCGGAGGAGCGCCCACACCACTCCTCCCCTTGTGGAGCTTGACCGTTGTGGGGACGCTGGTCTCATGCGCCAGGCGTTCGCCCACGATGCGGTGTTGTTGATGGAGCCCGACTCCGACGTGCGCGCGCCGGGCGCGGCGATCACGGTGGGGCTGTGCGGCCACTGGAATCATCCGCCGCCGTGCCCGCTGGCCCCGCATTGGGTAGAGGCGAACAGGGACGGTGACGAGGCCCGCGTCCGGGTCCTGTTCGCCGCCGAACCCGACGCAGAACAGGAAGTACGCGACCGCATCGACCGTGCCCTGTCCGGACGGATCCAGTTCCCCGCAGGCTTCGCCGTGCAATGGCGGCTGATCGAAAGCCGTCCCAGTGCCGTGGCGCCGAGCGAAAGCGACACGGCCACCCACCTGATCCAGCACTGAGCGAGCAGGGTGGGCACCCACCGATGGTCCACGCCGCCGCTCAGCCGAGTTGCCCACCCTGCACGGCGTCCGCGACGGCGGTAGCGGCCTCGCCCTTCAGGGTTCGGGGGCCTCGACGGCGTCGAGGCCCCCCGGCGGATCGTCGCGCTGCCGGCCGCGCGTGCTGGTCCTCACCACCTACGACTCCGACGCCGCATCTCCCGCGCCATCGCGATCGGCGCGTCCGGCTACCTGCTCAAGGCCCACCGGACGAGCCGTTCCGCGTGACCCACGGCCGCACGCGGCAAGACCGCGTTGTCGCCACGCATAGCCACCCGCCTGATGAACCAGATACGGGGTCGCGCGGCGCCCGTTCATCAGCGAGGCCACCATCAAGGCCCACCGAGTGCGCATCTTCACCAGGCTCGGCGTCGGCGCCCGCTCGGCGGCCGCCGAACGCAGGCTCATCCGCCTCCCCGGCAGACCCCACCGCCCGGGGCCTCCACGGACCCGACCCGACCTGGGGATCACGGGCTGCCACTCGAAGCGCCAGATGAACGACTGGGCCAACCGCTGGCTGTCACTCGTCCAGCAGAAGACCGGCGTCAACCCCTTCTTCTACAGCTCCTGGTCGTTCGCACAGAAGCACGGCCAGGGCCGACGCGAATACCCGCCGAGGGCCCTACGGAAAGGCCCACGGCAAGATAACCGCCACCTTCCCCGTGGGGCGCAGTGGACCCTCCACCAGTAAGCACCAAGAGCGCCCCAAAAGCAGCGGCTCGGGGGAAACAGCCTTCAGAGCCGCGCTCGCCAACTCGCACCCGAATTTCAGCCAGCGAACGGGACTCCCATCCGGTAGACCGATGCGCGGCTTCATCGACACTGACCGGTGAGGTAGCACGGAGCAACCCGACACCAGGCCCCTTACGGACGTGTTCACGGCGGGGTTCAAGTGGTCCGTAATCGTCGACACGGTCATTCCGGCGTTTTCACCCCGCAGAGGGGAAGGTCCTCTGAAAGGATTGGCCAGAGCGCACCCTTAAGGGGGAAGCGCCGGTTCATCAATGATGAGGCGCACTGATGGTTCCTCTCCAGCCTGGCGACCCCGACCAGGTCGGCGACTACCGGCTACTGCACCGGATCGGCGCGGGCGGCATGGGACAGGTGTTCTATGGCCGCTCACGCGGTGGCCGCCCGGTCGCGGTGAAACTCATCCGCTCCGAATACGCCGACGCCGAGCAGTTTCGCGAGCGATTCGCCCGAGAGATCGAGGCAGCCCGGCTGGTAGGAGGCTTTCACACCGCCCCGGTCGTCGATGCCGACCCGCACGCCGACCCGCCCTGGATGGTCACCGCCTACATCCCTGGCCCCTCCCTGCAGCAGAGGGTCGCCGACAACGGCCCTCTCTCCCTGGATGCGGTTCTCGACTTGGGGGCCGGACTCGCCGAGGGACTGGCCGCCATCCACGCCTGCGGTCTCGTGCACCGCGATCTCAAGCCGAGCAACGTGATCCTTGCTGACGACGGACCTCGCATCATCGACTTCGGCATCGCCCGCGCCCTGGACGCCGGCACCATGACCGAATCCGGCGTCATGCTGGGCACCTACGCCTACATGTCACCCGAGCAGGTGCATGGCCACACCGTGGGACCCGCCGGCGATGTGTTCGCTCTCGGCTCGGTCTTGACCTTCGCCGCCACCGGCCACCCTCCGTTCGGCACCACATCGGCCGCCACGATCATCCACCGCATCACGACGCAACCTCCCGATCTGAACGAAGTGCCTGTCGCCCACGGTCTGCGGGACCTGGTCGCCGGTTGCCTGGCCAAGAATCCGACCGACCGTCCCTCAGTCAGCGCTCTCCTCACCGCGCTCACCGGGGATCGAGCCAGACCTCGGAAACCGGTGCTCCCCGCCCAAGACCCCCCGGCACGGCGCGACTCCCGATTCGTCCACGGCCTCCGTGACTCAGGTGGGCGCAGTGGCGCGGCCAAAGCCGGACACGGCAGTCCGGCCCCCGGCCCGACAGGCCATGCCAACGCCACCTTCCCGCCAGCGAACAAGGCGCATCGGACATGGAGCTGGATATCTCATGCGACTTCCCCGCCGAAAGGTTATCCGCCCGCCAATTACCAGCAATTTCATAACCCCTATATAAGACCGGCCAGGCGCTGGCGCTCGTCCCCCTTGACGTACATATTGGCGGGAATTGCCATCTTCCTGACAACGTCCACTCTCATCAGTATAATACAGGGCGTATCATCGCTGATGGATGGCTTTTCCATGCCGGAGGAAACCTCGTCGAAAGTTCCTCTACCCGGCGGAACGCGCGTCTTCGCCGACGATTTTTCCGGTAAGTCGGAGAACTGGCAGGGGTATGAAAATGGTAAGAAGACGAGGCCGGTAGGGCCGGTCAACGGAAGGCTACGTTTGACCATTTCTCCGGACACTACGGTGGAGGCTTTGCCGCCGCTCTCGACATTCCTTACGAGAGATACGGCGTCCGACCTGCGGATCGATGCGACTCTCCATGTCGATCGGATCCCAGACGGCGCGTCGGCGGGGATTCTATGCCGAGTCAAAGAAAAAGGCGAAAGTTACGGTTTTGTCGTTTTTGTCAACGGTGTGAGCTTGCTGAAAATTGGTCCGGGCACGAACCGAACTATCGCGAACGCCACCTTCCCGGTGAATCTAGTCGACCCCCACCTTCATGCCGTGTGCGCCAACGCCCCCGATGGCTCGGTGAGGCTAAAATTCTGGATTGGCAAGGATCTGGTTCTATCGGGACGCGACATAAAGGATCCCATCCCGCGCGGTGGATGGTTTGGTTTTCGCGCGGATCTCTCATCCGGTTTCGGCAGTGAATCATTCGCCACGGCTTTGGATGATGTAGCCGTGTACCGGCTTGATGCCGGCAGCCGATCGCCGACGAGCTCCCCGAGCTGAATACTGGGCAGCGTCGGCCTCGACAGACGTCGCGGATGGGGCCGGTGCCGGTGGAGCGGTAACGCCAGTGCCCCCAGTTGCGGGTAACGCGATCGCTCAGGTCACCTGGCGTGCGAGCTGAAGCCCGCCTGTGAAACTCTCAGGCCGCGTTGGAAGCCATGCTCGGGACGAGCGCCGCCCCGTCGAGGGGGCCGGCGCGGTTCACATGGCGGCGGCCGTGGACGGCGTCCTCTTCTTCAGCGCCGCGCCGAGGGAGAGCCAGCCCCCTGGACCTGTGGCCGCCTCCCTGAGGCCGACCGTCCCCAACTCCGCCAACCGGCGTCCGGAGGTAGGCGGGAGGTGTACAAGGCGGCTGCCAAGCTCCGGCTGAGATGGCGCCGGCGGGGCGGTGCACAGAACGCCGCATTCGGCGCCTCGCAGGCTGAAGCGGGAGAGGCAGGAGCCGCAGGCGGCCGGGATCCGGAGTCGACGTCCGATGGCTGCACAGGGCTGCATACATGGAAAAACCCGCTCGGCCTGTTTTGCCAGGTCGTTGCGGGTTTCTGCTGGTGATTCGCGGGTGCCCCCTGCAGGATTCGAACCTGCGCACACGGCTCCGGAGGCCGTTGCTCTATCCCCTGAGCTAAGGGGGCCCGCGCTGCCCCTTGGGCGGCGCGAGATGAAGGCTACCAGGGTTGGTGGGGTGACGCGCACCTGAACGTTCGCCGTGCGTTGGGGGGTGGAGTGGGCTAGCTTCAAGGCCGTGACCGAGCCACTGGGACGCGTGCTGGTCGTCGATGATGACGAGGTGATCCGCCAGCTCATCGCCGTGAACCTTCAGCTGGAGGGGTTCGAGGTGGCGACCGCGGTGGACGGGCAGGACTGCCTGGACAAGGTGGGCGAGGTCCGGCCGGACGTGATCACGCTGGACGTGATGATGCCGCGGCTGGACGGGTGGGTCACGGCGATCAGGCTGCGGGAGGACCCCGTGACCGCGCACATCAAGGTCGTGATGATCACGGCGCGGGCGCAGGAGCACGATGTGCGGCGGGGGGCGGAGATCGGCGTGGACGCGTACGTGACCAAGCCGTTCGACCCGAACCAGCTGATCCAGACGGTGCGGAAGCTGGCGGCGGTGTCCGGATAGTGGTCGGATAGTCTCGCGAGGGTGATTCCAGCCGAGGTGAGCGGCGCCCTCGCGGCCGCGGTGCGCGACGTGGGCCGTGAGCTGGGGGAGGTGCCCGTCTTCTGCCGGGGCGCCGGGGTCTACGAGAGTCCCGTGGCGCTGCGGGCGGGAGTCGATCCGCAGGTGATCGCCCGGCGGGTCGGGGGGACCGTCACCGGGCGCGGGTTCGTGCGGATCGAGGTCGGGGCCGGGGCCCTGGTGGACGGGATCGTCCGGGATGCCGGTTACGGGATCGCGCGGGTGCCCTCTCACCGGTGGGACGAGTGGCCACGGACGTTCGAGAACCCTGGGTTCTGCGTGCGGTACGCCTATGCGCGGGCCGTGTGGGTGGGGCGTTGGGCCGCGGATCTGGGGGTTCGGCCGGGGGTGTTCGGGCCGGGGGAACCGGAGGAGCTGGCTCTGGTGGAGGCTCTGGGGGACATGCCCGGACGGGCGGCGCAGGCCGAACGGGAACGGGATGCCAGGCCGTTGGTGTTCTGCTTGGAGAAAGTGGCCGGGGCGTACCACGACGTGCACGAGCGATGTCCTGCTCTGCCTTTGGGCGATGAGGAGCCGGGTGCGGTGCATGAGGGGCGCGTCAGCTTGGCGGAGGCCGTGCAGGTCGTCTTGGGCAATGGCCTGAACATGATCGGTGAGAGTCCTAGGAAGCGGATTTGATGAGCAGAGTTCACCCCGCCGGTCCCCGGCACGCAGACGTCCTGCCCGAAGATCACCCTGCGGGCCCGGCGGACGACCTGAACGTTCTCGATACGCACATCTGGCCGCGTGGCGCCAGGCGTGAGGAGGGCGTCATGACGGTGGGCGGGGTGGACGTCCGGGATCTGGCGCGGGAGTACGGCACGCCTCTGTACGTGTACGACGAGGAGGACGTGCGGAGCCGGGCGCGTGAGTACGCGGCGGCGTTCCATGACGGGGACGTCCACTATGCGGGCAAGGCTTTCCTGTGCGGGGCCGTGGTCAAGTGGCTGAACGAGGAAGGGCTCGGCCTGGACGTGTGCAGTGGGGGTGAGCTTGCGGTCGCCTTGGCCGCGGGGTTCCCTACGGAACGCATCACGATGCATGGGAGTAACAAGGCGACCCGGGAGCTGGAGAAGGCTCTTGAGGTTGGGGTTGGACGGATCGTCCTCGACTCGTTCGAGGAGATCGCGCGGCTGGGGTATCTGGCCCAGGAACGTGGGGCGCGTCCCAAGGTGATGGTGCGCGTGACCACGGGTGTGGAAGCTCACACCCATGAGTTCATCGCGACCGCTCATGACGACCAGAAGTTCGGTTTCTCGCGGAGTTCTGGGGCGGCGCTGGAGGCCGTGCGGCGCGTCCTGGAGTTGAAGCAGCTGGAGCTGGTGGGGCTGCACAGCCACATCGGGTCGCAGATCTTCGAGGTGGACGGGTTCGAGGTCGCGGCGCACCGGCTGGCGGAACTCCTGGTGGCCATCCGGGACGAGCACGGGATCGAGCTGCCGGAGCTCGACCTCGGGGGCGGCTACGGGATCGCGTACGTGCCGGGGGAGGAGCCGCACGACCCCAAGGCCATCGCGGACGGACTGAGGACGATCGTCGCGCGTGAGTGCAGGGCGTACGGGCTCACCATGCCGAGGCTGACCGTGGAGCCCGGACGGGCGATCGTGGGGCCGGGGGGCGTGACCCTGTACGAGGTCGGGACGGTCAAGGACGTCGAGGGGCTGCGGACGTACGTGTCCGTGGACGGGGGGATGAGCGACAACCTGCGCACAGCCCTCTACGGCGCGGAGTACACCGGCGTCCTGGCGAGCCGGTCGTCGGAGGCGGAGCCCATGCTCAGCAGGCTTGTCGGAAAGCACTGCGAAAGCGGGGACATCGTGGTGCGCGACCTGTGGCTGCCAGCAGATCTTTCGGCGGGGGACCTGGTGGCGGTCGCGGCGACGGGTGCGTACTGTCGGTCGATGGCAAGTAACTACAACCACGTCCCGAAGCCCGCGGTGGTCGCGGTGCGGGACGGCAGGTCGCGCGTGATCGTCCGCAGGGAGAGCGTGGAGGACCTGCTGCGGCTCGATGCGGAGGTCGAAGCGTGAAACCCGAACGTGGTCCGCTGCGGGTGGCGCTGCTCGGCTGCGGCGTCGTCGGCACGGAGGTCGTCAGGCTGCTGCGCGAGCAGGCCGACGACCTGGCAGCGCGGGTGGGGACCCCGCTGGAGCTGGCGGGCATCGCGGTGCGGCGCCCCGACAGGGTCCGGGCCGGAGTCGACCGGGACCTGCTGACGACGGACGCCCACGCGCTGGTGACCCGCGAGGACGTCGACATCGTCATCGAGGTGATCGGCGGGATCGAGCCCGCGCGGACGCTGATCCTGGAGGCGATGAAGACCGGCAAGTCGGTCATCACCGCCAACAAGGCGCTGCTCGCGGAGGACGGCGCGACGCTGTTCGCGGCGGCGCGCGAGTACGGCGTCGACCTGTACTACGAGGCGTCGGTGGCCGGGGCCATCCCGCTGCTGAGGCCGCTCAGGGAGTCCCTGGTCGGCGACCATGTGCACCGGGTGCTCGGGATCGTCAACGGCACCACGAACTACATCCTCGACCAGATGGACACGCACGGCGCCGGTTTCCACGACGCGCTGGAGGAGGCGCAGGCGCTCGGTTACGCGGAGGCGGATCCGACGGCCGACGTGGAGGGGTTCGACGCGGCGGCCAAGGCGGCGATCCTGGCCCAGCTCGCCTTCCATACGCCGGTGACCGCCGCGGACGTCCATCGCGAGGGCATCACCGAGGTCAGTGCCGCGGACGTGGCCGGCGCCAAGGGCATGGACTGCGTGGTCAAGCTGCTGGCCATCTGCGAGCGCGTGCCCTCCGACGACGGGCGCAACGGGCGCGGCGTGTCGGTGCGGGTGTACCCGGCGATGATCCCGCGGTCGCATCCGCTGGCGAGCGTCCGCGAGGCGTACAACGCGGTGTTCGTGGAGGCGGAGTCGGCGGGCTCGCTCATGTTCTACGGGGCGGGGGCCGGCGGCGCGCCGACGGCCTCGGCGGTCCTCGGCGACCTGGTCGCGGTGTCGCGCAACCTGTCCGGCGGGACGGCCGGGCCGGTCGAGGTCACCTACGCCGAGCTGCCCGTCCTCCCCATGGGGGAGACCGTGACCCGCTACTACATCCAGCTGGACGTGGCCGACGAGGCCGGTGTGCTCGCCACGGTGGCCGAGGCGTTCGCCCGGCACGGCGTGTCGATCCAGGCCGTCCGCCAGGTGGGGCTTGGTGAAGAGGCCCAGTTGGTGGTCGTGACCCACCGGGCGCCGGACGCGGCCCTGTCGGGGACGGTGGAGGGGCTACGCGAGCTGGACATCGTGCGTGAAGTGGCGAGTGTCATGCGCGTCGAAGGCGAGGAGTGACGCCGGTAGACTCCGCACGACATCGCAGGTCATCCAAGGAGAACGACGTGAACGCGAACGCCCGTGCGTGGCGTGGCCTCATCGAGGAATACCGCGACCGCCTTCCGGTGACGGACGCGACGCCCGTCGTCACCCTGCTGGAGGGCGGGACTCCGCTGGTCCCGGCGAACCGGCTGTCGCAGCTGACCGGCTGTGAGGTGCACCTCAAGGTCGAGGGAGCGAACCCGACCGGTTCGTTCAAGGACCGCGGCATGACGATGGCGATCAGCAAGGCCGCCGAGGACGGCGCCAAGGCGGTGATCTGCGCGTCCACCGGCAACACCTCCGCGTCGGCCGCGGCGTACGCCGTGCGGGCCGGGATGACCTGCGCGGTCCTCGTCCCCAACGGCAAGATCGCCATGGGCAAGCTGGCCCAGGCGCTCGTGCACGGCGCGCGGCTGCTCCAGGTGGACGGGAACTTCGACGACTGCCTCGAACTGGCCCAGAAGCTGGCGGTCGACTACCCGGTGGCCCTGGTCAACTCGGTCAACAAGTACCGGCTGCAGGGGCAGAAGACCGCCGCGTTCGAGATCGTGGACGCGCTCGGCGGCGCGCCCGACGTCCACTGCCTGCCCGTCGGGAACGCGGGGAACATCTCCGCCTACTGGATGGGCTACAAGGAGTACGCGGCGGACGGGGTGTCGTCCGGGACGCCCCGCATGCTGGGGTTCCAGGCGAGCGGCGCGGCGCCGTTCGTGAAGGGCGAGCCCGTCCTGAAGCCGCAGACGATCGCCACCGCGATCCGGATCGGCAACCCGGCGTCCTGGGATCTGGCGATCGCGGCGCGGGACGAGTCGGGCGGCGCGATCGACTCGGTCACCGACCGGCAGATCCTGTCGGCGTACCGGCTGCTGGCCCGCGAGGAGGGCGTGTTCGTCGAGCCGGCGTCCGCGGCGAGCGTCGCGGGTCTTCTGCAGGCGAGCGAGCAGGGCCGGGTGAAGCCCGGCGCGAAGGTCGTGTGCACGGTGACCGGCAACGGTCTCAAGGACCCCGACTGGGCGATCTCCGGCGCGCCCGCCCCCACCATCGTCAAGGTCGACGCGCACGCCGCCGCCTCCGCGCTGGGCCTGACCTGATCCAGAACACCTCCTCCCGGGGCGGCGCCGCGGGAGGTCGCGCGGTCGCGCGCCCGGCGGCGCGCACCCGATTCCGAAGGGGCGGGCGATGAGCCGACCGACCGAGCCCGTGCTGGTGCGCACGCCCGCGACGAGCGCGAACCTGGGCCCCGGCTTCGACTCGCTGGGCCTGGCGCTGGCCCTCTACGACGACGTCGAGGTCACGCTGACCGGCGGCGAGCTGTCCATCGAGGTGGACGGGGAGGGCGCCGAGGTCGCGGACCGGGGCGAGCAGCACCTGATCGTGAAGGTGCTCAGGAGCACCTTCGACGTCCTGGACGGTCTCGCGGCGGCCGGAGCCGGTCACCCCCTCGGGCAGCCCGACGGGATCCGGCTGCGGTGCCGCAACCGGATCCCGCACAGCCGCGGGCTCGGGTCGTCCTCGGCGGCGATCGTCGCGGGGATCGTGGCGGCGCGCGCGCTGCACCCGCATGGCGGGCTCCTCGACGACGGCGCCGCGCTGCGGCTCGCCACCGAGATCGAGGGGCATCCCGACAACGTGGCCCCGTGTCTGGTGGGCGGCCTGACGGTCGCGTGGACGACCCCCGACGGCGCGCGGCTCGTCCGGCTGGACCCACAGGTCACCGAGGTCGTGGTGTTCGTCCCGGAGCAGGAACTGGCCACCGAGCGCGCGCGGGGACTGCTTCCCGAAACCGTCTCGCACAGTGACGCCGCCGCCAATGCGGGGCGCGCCGCATTGCTCATTGCCGCGCTCACCGAGGGTTTGGACTCGGATGTGCTCCTGGACGCGACGGAGGATCGGCTCCATCAGGACTACCGGGCCCCGGCCATGCCCGGCTCCGCGGAACTCGTCGAGCGGTTGCGCAAGGCCGGTGTCCCGGCCGTGATTTCCGGGGCAGGACCTACTGTCCTGGCCTTCACAACCGCATCACAAGTTGATTCGATGGCCCTGGAAGTGGGTAATGGCTGGCACGAACACCCGTTGGACGTCGCGACCCGTGGCGCCCGCGTCGTGGCCGGTGGAGCGCGGGTCCGGCTCTGACGCCGGTGCCGGGGGCGGGGTCGGCGCGCCGCTCCGGCCGGTACCGGTTCCGGCAAGATCCAGCTAGGTAAAATGCGAAGACATCGACCTCTGGGGAATAGCAGTGTGCCCTGGTGATGTTAGGCTGAATGCCGCACCAGATGCCCCGTTCGGGGCAGCGTGCTCGTCAGCCGCGCGTCACCAGTTCGGCCCTCCGGTCGTGTCGGTCCCGCGTACTAGGCTCCCCGACACCGTGACATCCCGTTGTCAGGCATTCCAGCGAAGCTTCGGACGTGGCGGTGACGGGGGTCGCGCACGAGCGAACCGTCCCGACCATCATCTGGCTGTGCCCAGAAATCGCCGATCGCGGTGCCATCGTGATCGGCGGAGCCCGACTCGGCGCCCCCGCCGGGCCGCACCACCGGGTTGACTGGCCGAACGCCGGCCAACGCCCGCTCCCTGGGAAGGACCCTTAGTGAGCGAATCCAGCGAACTCCTTACGGACGCATCAGGCACGGCACCCGCGGCCGACGCCGCCCCGGCGGGCGCGGAGCCCGCCGCCCCCCGGCGCCGCCGGTCGGGCACCGGCCTGTCGGCCATGGTTCTGCCCGAGCTCAAGCAGCTCGCGTCCAGCCTCGGCATCACCGGCACGACCGGGATGCGCAAGAGCCAGCTCATCGCCGCCATCCAGGAGAAGCAGGGCGGCCAGGGGCAGGGCTCGGCGGGGGGCGAGCAGGGAGCCGCTGCCACCGCGAGCACCACCGCCGGGGCCGCCCCGGCGAAGGCCGAGCGGCCCCGCCGCACCCGCACGACGGCCAAGCGCGAGGCGTCCGACGAGCAGCTCACCGTCGCCGACGCCGCGCCGGCCTCCGGGCCCGCCTCCGGGCCCGCCTCGGCGCCCGCCGAGCAG
>NZ_CAACVB010000068.1 GCF_900659635.1 Actinomadura roseirufa
CGCGAGCTCCGGCGCCGCGCCGCCCGGCCGCCGTCCGTCCGCCTCGCACGCGGCGAGGAGCGCTCCGGCGCAGCCCGGGTCGTCGATCACGCGGTCGGTGAAGACCGGGTCGCCCGGCCCGCCGTAGAGCTCGGCCGCGGCCGCCCTGCCGACGGTGACGACGAGGTAGTCCAGGCCGGTCCCGGGGTGCGCCCGGCTGCGGTGCGGCTCGCCGGGGTGCAGCACGGTGATCGCCCCGGCCGGCGCCTCGTGCGAGGCTCCCGCGGTGTCGATGAGGCCCGCCCCGCCGCACACGACCGCCACGGACCAGTCCGCGTGCGCGTGCCTCGGGAACCGGTGCCCCGGGCGGACCGTATTGCGCTCCCAGGCCGGGGCTCCCGCACGGCCGTCACCGCCTGAACCCGTCCGCACCCGCCGCCCTCCCGTCGCCGCGAAGCCGGGCGGGCCCACCACCGGGCGGGTCACTGGCGTGCGTGTCATCCCTGGGCGAGCCATCACGGGGCGAGCAATCACGGGGCGGGGTCACGGCTTGCGGGCCAGGCCGCCCCAGGCGTCCACATCGGCCTCCGCGTCGGCGCCGGCCGCCGGCGCCGCCGGGTCGGGACGCCACCGGCGGATCTGCACCAGTCCCGGGTCGAGCCGCTCGAAGCCGTCGAAGAAGCGGTCGAGCTGCTCCGGGCTGCGCAGATGGTAGGGCAGCGAGCCGCCCTCGTTGTAAAGGCGGATCGCCTCGACGTAGGCCATGCTGGTGTTCGTCCCGTCATAGAGCGCGAGATGACTGCCGGAGGGAAGCGCGTCTTTCAGCGTACCGACGATTTCGAGCGCCTTGCGATCGTCCTCCCCGATTTCGATGTGGCCCAGAACTCCCATGAGCATCAGGGCGATCGGGCGGCCGAAGTCCAGCTTTTCGCGGGCGACCCGCACAATCGCGCCCGGATCGTGCAGGTCGGCGTCGATGTAATCCGTCCCCTCCGCGTTCTCACTGGTCAGCAGGGCCCGCGCGTGGACGAGCACGAGCGGGTCGTTGTCGACGTAGACGACGCGTGAGCCGGGGGACACCTGGTGCGCGACCTCATGGGTGCTGTCATGGCTCGGCAGGCCGGTCCCGATGTCGAGGAACTGGCGTACTCCCAGGTCGGCGGCCAGGTGGCGGACCATGCGCATGATGAAGTACCGCGAGGCGCGGGCCATGTCCACGATCCCGGGATAGATGGCGGCGAACTGGTCACCGGCCTCCTGGTCCACCGGATAGTTGTCCTTGCCGCCCATCCAGTAGTTCCAGATCCTGGCCGAATGCGGAACCGAGGTGTCGATTCCGGCGGTCAGGTCCTTCTCGGCCTCGTCCCAGGAAAAGGATTCGTCGCCGGGCACGGTGGCCACCTCCAGAAGGTCGTCCCACTGTCCGGGGCGCGCCCGCGGCGACCCCGTGCCAGGAAATCAAGCGGACGCGGGCGGGACAACCCCCGCGGGCCTGATCATATTTCCCGGAGCCGCCGGTGGAGGAACTCCCGGGCCGCGTGGGGCTGTTGCGCCCGTGCTATGAGCCGATCCAATGTCACGCTGTGATAGTGAATGTTGGCGGGATCGGTCGGATAACGCGCGCCGGACGGGTGCTCCAGATAGACGACGTCGGGAACCTGCCTCTCGGCGAACCGCAGGATGGCGACGGCGCCCTCGGCCGCGTGGTGGCCGCCCTGGGTGAAGGCCATCACCTGGATCGTGACGTTCTTGCGCTCGGACAGCGCGATGAGGTGCCGGATCTGCCCGCGCAGGATCCGGCGGTCCCCGTACTGGCGGTGCAGGGTCGCCTCGTCGAGCACCACCCAGAGGTGGGGTGCGTTCGGCCGGGTGAGGAGCTCCTGGCGCAGCATCCTCAGTTCGACGCGCCGTTCGATCTGCGCCGCCGGAGCGGACTGGTGCTCCAGCCGGACGACGGCCTCGGCATAGCCCGGGGTCTGGAGCAGCCCGTGAACGTACTGCGGCTCGTAGCCGCGGATGACCCGCGCCGCGGGTTCCAGGCTCAGGTAGGGCGCGAACCAGTCGGGGACGAGATCGGTGAGCCGCGGAGGCCACCACAGCCCGGCGTACGTGCGCCGGGCCAGATCCAGGAGCTCCGACCGCCGGGAGCCGTCGTGGTCGATGGACGACGCCGCGGCGCCCGCTCCCGCCCGCCCCTGGCCGAGAACGGCCGCGGACGGGCCGGACAGTGCCAGCGTGGCGGCCAGCCGCTCGACCGAGGCGGTGTCCGCGCGTCCCGGCGCCGCGTCGTCGGCGCGGGCCCCGGCGGCGCTCAGCCGCGCCTGGGCGGCCTCGTATCTGATCTTCCATTCCCGGACGGTACCGATCGTGTCCGGGTTTCTGCCGCGCCCGGCGGCCAGCGCGCGCAGCGTCGTCACCAGCGAGGCCGTCCACTCCCAGCGCGGAAGGCGCTTGCGCCGGCCGCGGACGTGCTCCTGGATGGTGGAGCTCGCCAGCGGCTCGAACCTGAACTCCCCGACCGGCATTCTGATCTTTCTCGACATCTTCTCGGCCTCGTCGAAGCTCGGCGGCCCCGCGCGGAACCAGGCGTCCTCGAGCCGGGCCGCGAAGGCCAGCACCACGCGCGCGTCGCGGGCGTCAGACATGTTCATGATCCAATCCGCAATGATCCCGATCGCGGGCCGCATGATGCCATCCAGCGCCGCCCTTCGTCAGGGTCATCCGACGCATTTCTAGCATGATGCACATGAATCTAGAGTCGGACATTTCCGAGCATAGTGCTCAAAGTATTCGGGTTTGGCCCTGAGACCGGTCCCCGGTCTATCCGGAGACGTCCGAACTCCCGCGGACGCCCGGCCTCGCGCGGCTTCTCCGTCCAGTGTGGTCCCCGAGCGCAGGCACACGAAAGGGCCCCGAATGATGCTCGACTCCGCGCCATCGCCGGTCACCCGCGTCACTCCGGCCGCCGATCATCCGGCGTCCGGAGCCGCGGGGGACACCGCGGTTCTGGCGCTCTCGCTGTTCACGACCTGGGCGGCCCGCACGGGCCGGTCCCTGCCCGCCGGCCCGGTCGACGACCTCAGTCCAGAGGAGATCATCGAATTCTGGGTGGACGATCAACTCGAACCCCCCTACGACTCCCTCCCCACCCGGGTCCCGGCGTGAAATTCCGGGACGCGGCCCGGCGGGGCGGTGAACCGGACTCCGGGGACCCCGGCCGATCGGCGAGGGACATGTGTCCGGGCCCCAGCGCGCTCAGTCCGAGAATCCTCCTCGCCGCCGACGTCGTGGCGCCCGGGGCGTACCACCGCGACTTCCGTGATCAGGCCGCAATTCGCCCCAGGATGTACGAGAATCTCCGGGACGCCTTTGTGATCAGCGGCCTGCCGTGGGCGCATTGCTATCGGGAGGACAGGGGAGGCGGGGTATTGCTCGTGGCGCCCCGGGCGGCCCCGGCGGGCCGGTACCTCGACCCTTTTCTGTGTCGCCTGCGGGCCGTCCTGAGGGACGGTGACGGTCATTCCGGATCCCCCCTTCGCCTGCGGGTGGCCCTGCATTTCGGTGCCGTCCATTTCGATGCTTACGGGGTGACCGGGGCCGCCTCCCTGCTGCCGTTCCGGCTCCTGGAGGCCCCGGCGTTCAAAGAGGCGACGCGGGCCGCGGGAGACGACCTGGCCGCGATCGTCTCCGACTCCCTCTTCGGGGACGCGCGCCGCTGCCACGAGCCGGTCGACCGGCGCTCCTACCGGCAGGCCGTCGTCGGTCGCGGGGATACACCGCACGCCAGGGCGTGGCTATGGTGCCCGCCCGGGCGCGGGGAAGCCGGACGGGATCGTCCGGAAGGTGGCCGGAGGCCGCGTCCGGCCGCGCGGGAGCGGTCCCTCGCCGGGGGGTGTTGCTAAGCGGACCAGTGCTCCGTATGGTGGCTTCCGGGCTCAATGGAGCCCTGCTCCGATTATTCCTGGAAGGGGACGGCGATGGCCGCCGAACAGAGCGGGCAAGGACCGGGCAAGGCGTTCGCGCGGGAGTGGCCGAGCCGGTTCGGAGTGTGGATCGCGCCCCCGACGCTCCTGACCACCCCGGTGGCGGTGCAGCGCGAGCAGGCGGCGCGGATCGAACGGCTCGGCTACGCCTCCCTGTGGACGGGCGAGCCGCCGGTGGTCGCGCCCGTGGGGGGCCGCGAGATCTTCGCCCAGCTCGCGGTGCTCCTGGCGGCGACGGACCGTCTCGTCGTCGGATCGGGCATCGCCAACGTCTCCACGCGGCTGCCCGAGGCGACGCACAGCGCCGCCGCCACGCTCGCCGAGGCCTACCCGGGACGGCTCGTCCTCGGGCTCGGCGGTCAGGGCGGCGACCGGCCGCTCACCGCGCTGCGCGAATACCTGGACGTCATGGACCGCGCGGCCGAGCGGTCGCCGATCCAGGTGCGCTACCCGCGCGTCCTGGCCGCCCTCGGGCCGAAGGCGCACGCGCTGGCGGCCGACCGCGCCGACGGCGTCCACCCCTTCCTGCAGCCGGTCGAGCACACCGAGATCGCCCGCAGGCTGCTCGGGTCCGGCGGACTGGTGATTCCGCATCAGGCTCTCGTCCTGGAGGAGGACCCCGACACGGCCCGCAAGAGCCTCCGGGCGCTCCTCGCGCTCGGAATGCGCAATGTGGAGACGCCCTACACCAAGAACTACCGCCGGCTCGGCTACGGGGACGCCGACCTGGTGGACGATCGCAGCGACCGCCTCATCGACGCCACCCTCGCCTGGGGGGACGAACGCGCCGTCGCCGGGCGGCTGCGCGATCATCTCGACGCCGGGGCCGACCACGTCCTGCTGCACCCCCTGGCCCCCGACCTGCCGTCCGCCGTCGACGCCCTGGAGCGGCTCGCGCCCCACCTCGCCGGCTGAGGCGGGCCGTCGGCCGAGCGCGGCCCTCTGCCGGCGGGCCGCGCTCAGCGGCGCGCGAGCCGGCGTTCGCCGCCGGCGCCGGGCTGGTACGTCAGGCCGTAGTGACGGAAGACGCCCTCCTCGTCCCCGGCGGGCAGCACGTCGTCGGTCCCGATCGCCGGGGCCTCCTTGACCAGCGACTTGGCGTAGGCGACCCGGACGTACCCGGGTCCGACGACCGCCCCGTCCAGGGGGACGAAGGTCAGCCGGTGGCGGGTCGGCAGGCCGACCTGGACCGTGGCCATGGCCGGCTGGTCGGTCCGGGTGTCGACGTAGACCGCCTCCAGGGTGCCGATCTTGCGCCCTCTGTCGTCGACGACGTCCCGCGTGCGCCATTCCCGGATGTCGGCTATTCCGATCATGTCGGCCCCCCGCGTCGCTCCCGCCCGTCCGCCCTCACCGCCGGAGGGCTGTGTCCCGGGCATGCCCGCCCACCGTCCCGCGACACCGGCGGCCGGGCCGTGGCCGGTCCGGCGCCCCCGGTGGGCCGATGGGTGATCCTTCCGCTTTTAGGAGTTTTGACCGGCTGTGGCGGGACACGGGTAGGGCCGTGTGCTGCAGTCGGGAGACGACGTGACCGATCTGCGCGTGGTCGAGCTGGCGGACCCGCCCGGGATGAGGGTGGCGGGCGAGATCGGCGTGCTCAACCGTGACCAGTGGGCCGCCGCCCTCGACCGGGCGCTGGCGGCCTGCGCGGGTACGGACGTCCACCTGGAGTTGTCGGAGCTGTCGTTCGTGGACGCCGGCGGCACGGCGGTCCTGGCGGCCGTCGCGCAGCGGCTGGACGGCGGCCGCCGGGTCGTCCTGCACGAGCCGCCGCGCGTTCTGGACCGCATCCTGCGCACACTCTGGCCACAGGTGCCGGGGATCGAGGTAAGGCCGAGGTGAGCCTCAGGCCGCCCGAACGGCCGTCCCGGCGCCGTTCGCGAAGCCGGTGACGTCCCCTCCGGACCGCATGCCTCAGCGCCCCGTGAGCTGCGCCGAAAGCGGCTGAGAGGCACGGTCCGAATTCGCGGAGAGCGCCCTTTCGCACGGCGCGCAAGGTCGGCGCAAGGAGAGCGCCAGATCGCCGCCAACGCGCCCCTTTAGCGTTTCTTTCGCGACGCCGACCGGTGAGTCGAATCCGGCGGGCGGAGAACGGCGCACGGCCGGAGCCGTGCGGGCGTTGCGGACATTCGACGATGGCGCGTATCGGCGTGCCGTGCTCTCCAAGGAGTTCAGCTTCATGATTCTGGTGACAGGGGCGACCGGAAACATGGGAGTGCCGCTGGTGCGGCGGCTCCGCCGGTCCGGCGTCGCGCCGCGCGTGACCACGCGGGACGCGGGCAGGGCGGGCGCGGTCCTCCCCGACGAGGTCGAGATCCTCGAAGGCGATCTGAACGAGCCCGCGTTCCTCGAGCGGGCCCTGGACGGGGTCGAGGCGCTCTTCCTGTTCCTGGAGTCCGGGGACCCGGCGCGGGTGCTGCGCGCCGCGGCGGGCGCCCGCGTGGCCCGGGTCGTCCTCGTGACCTCCCTGCTGGCCGAGACGCGGCCGATGTCGTTCGTCGGCCGGCTCTCGCTCGGGACCGAGGCCGTCATGCGCGAGGCCGGGCTGCGCGGAACCGTGCTGCGGCCGTGGGAGTTCGCGTCCAACACGCTGGCCTGGGCCCGGGAGATCCGGGACGGCGACGCCGTGCGCAAGCCGAGCGCGGGCCTGCCGTCCCCGGTGATCGACCCCGCGGACGTCGCCGACGTCGCGGCGCGGGTCCTGGTCGAGGACGGGCACGAGGGGCGGACGTACGCGCTGACCGGCCCGGCGGAGCTGACCGCCGAGCACAAGGTCGAGGCGATCGGCGCGGCGCTGGGCCGCGAGCTGGTGTTCGAGGAGACCCGGGATCCGGTGCTGCTGGAGCGGATCCGGGTCGCTCCCGAGCAGGTCGCCGAGGGCTACGGCGTGTGCTTCATGGACAGCCCCGGCGTGCGCTCGGCGGTGCGGGACGTCACCGGGCGGCCCCCGCGCACCTTCCGTGAATGGGCGTTCGAGAACGCCGGATCCTTCAAATAACCCAGAAAGGGGCCGCAGGTGAGCGGGGACATTGGTTTCGAGGGCATCGAGCTCAACCGGTCGAATCTCGACGGCCCGGTGACGCTGATCAACGCGTTCACCGTCCCGCCCGGCGAGTCGGAACGCTTTCTGACGCGCTGGCGGGACAACGTGAGGGCGATGTCGGGGCAGCCGGGATTCATCCGCGCCGTCATGTACCGCGCGCTGGACGAATCGGTGGAGACCGCCTTCGTCAACGTCGCGGAATGGGAGAGCGGAAAGGCCCTGGACGCGGCGCGCGAGGACCCCGGCTGGCGGGCCGCGGTGCACCGGATCCTGGACGACCCGGAACTGCACATCATCGCCCGTCCCATCGACTACCGGGTGGAGCTCGACGTCCGGCCGGGCGACGAGGTCTGAGCGGGGACCGGGGCATGGGGGAGCACATGGGCCGGCGGCGGGAGGTCGCGCTCGTCAGCGGGGCCGGCCGGGGGATCGGCGCGGGGACCGCGCGGGTCCTGGGCCGGCACGGCTACGAGGTGATCGTCAACTACCTCTCCGACGCCGCCGCCGCGCGGGACGTGGTCAAGGCGATCGAGGCCGAGGGGGGCACCGCGCGGGCGCTGCGGGCCGACGTGTGCGACGAGGACGAGGCCGGCGGGCTCGTCGAGCGGGTGGCCGCCGAGCACGGCGGGATCGACGTCCTGGTCTGCAACGCCAACACCGCGCCGCCCACGTTCGAGCCGCTGTCGGCCCTGCCGTGGAGCGCGTTCGAGCACAAGGTCGTCCGGGAGCTGGCGGGGGCCTTCTTCCTGACCCGGCGGGCGGTCGCGGTCATGCGGGAGCGGCGGGCGGGCCGGATCGTCCACGTGTCGAGCACCGCCGCCGCCGCGAGCGCGGGCAGCATCGCGCACTCGGCGGCCAAGGCGGCGCTGGAGGCGTTCAGCCGGCACGCGGCGGCCGACGCGGGCAGGTTCGGGATCAGCGTCAACGCCGTCGCGCCGGGTTTCGTGCTCACCGAGGCGAGCGCGGGGGTGATGCCCCCCGGGCTGCGCGAGCACCTGGAGGAGCGTTCGGTGCTCGGCCGGCTGATGGAGCCGGAGGACGTCGGCCAGGTGATCGCGCAGCTGGTGGACCGGCGCGCCGCCGCGACCGCGGGGCGGCTCATCACGATCGACGGCGGGATGGACGTCCTGGCGCAGCGGCTCGCCGGGCTCACGCCGCTCTCGGACGGCGACTGAAGGGAGGCGAGACCGTGCGACCACGCGAGCGGACCCAGGCGTCCGGCAGGAGGTGGGCGGTGCCCGGCGGAGGATTCGGGTGGGACGAGCGGGAGCCGGAGCGGGCGCTCCGCGACGCGCTGGCCTTCATCAGGGCCGCCGCCGAGGACGGGCCCATTCCGAGCCTGCTCACCTTCGACCCCTTCTTCGAGTCGTCGTTCCCGCCCTCCGAGGCGCGCAAGCGGATCTCGCTGGCCACCGGGACCGACATCGGCTACGACCTGGGCGACGACCAGTGGGTCGCGATCTGCGGCCTGCCGCTCCTGCCGGCGTCGGAGGAAGCACTGATCCGCGACTTCGCGCGGAGGGCCGGCCAGGGCCGGTCGGGTCCGCGGTTCCGGTTCTTCCTGGACCGCAACGGCTTCCCGGCGGACGTCGACTGCACGGCGGTGGCCGGGCACGCGCTGTACGAGCGGGGCCTGATCCCGGCCGGCGACCTGGTGGCGACGGCACAGGAGCTGCTCCTCGCCGCCGTGCCGGCCGGCGACGCGGACCGGAGCGGCGCCGGACGGGACGGGGAGACGCTCCTCCATCCGGGTGTTCCGACCGTCTACTGGCACGACGGCGCCGAACCGGACGCCCTGCCCCGCAGCCGGTGCCACGACCCGGTCGTCTGCGCCAACGCGCTCTGCGTCCTCATGGAGGCCCGGACCCTCGGGCTGCGGAACGCCGACGACGTCATCGACGCCACGCAGCGGTACGTCGCCGCGCACCTGCTCTCGGACTCCTACTTGCAGGGAAGCCGCTACTACCCCGCGCCCGAGGCGTTCCTGTTCGCGGCCTCCAGGCTCGTCAAGGACTTCCCCGAGTGCGGGCCGTGGCTGAGGGAGCCCCTCGCGCAGGCGATCACCGCGCGGGAGGCGCCGGCGCCCGCCCGCGGCCGCGACGACCCGCGCACCGCCCTGAACGTGGCGCTGCGCGTGATCGCGGCGCACAACATCGGGCTGCGGGACGGCCGGGAGGCGCGGCTGCGGGCGCTTCTCGACCAGCAGGCGCGGGACGGGTCCTGGGCCGCGCTGCCCTACTTCACCCTCGGCCGCCTGCCGGTCTACTTCGGTTCCCCGGTGCTCACCACGCTGTTCGCCGCGGCGGCCGTCCATGTCTCGACAGAGCGAGGAGCCTGCGTTGACCCATCGTGAGCTCGATTCCGCGGGCATCACCGGGCCGGTCCGCACCGGCTACCTGGTCGCGAGCGACCTGCTCGCCAAGAAGGCCAGGGCCCGGGGCGCCCCCTTCCTGATCCGCTACCTGGTGTCGGTGCGCAAGCGCCCGTACCTGGAGGTGCTCTTCGCCTTCATCACCTACCTGGACGACATCGTCGACGACCGAAGCCGCGGCGTGGCCGTGCGGAACTGGCGGCTGGACCGGCTGGAGGCCGCCTTCGACGCCGCCGTGGAGGGCGAGCGGGCCTCCGCCGCGGACGCGGAGGACCGGGTCAACGGCGCCCTGACGGCGGCGCTCGTCCACTTCATGCGGACCTGGGACCTGCCCCTCACGGAGGCGCGGGAGTACCTGGCGACGCAGCGCAGGATCCTGGAGCAGCGCGAGTTCGTGACCTACGCGGCGCTGGAGAAGGAGTACCTCGACCCGATGGCGCCGCCCGCGATCTGGGCGAACACGTTCTTCGAGCCGCGCGCGGCCGGGTCGCACGAGCTGTGCCGCGCCGCCACCCGCTCGTTCCAGCTGATCGATTTCATCTGGGACCTGCGCGAGGACCTGGCGCTCGGCCGGCTGTTCCTCCCGCTGGAGCACCTGGCCCTGTTCGACCTGGACCGGGAGGGTCTCGAACGGCAGCTCGACGACGGCCCGTTCTCCCCGGCCCTGCGCGAGCTGCTCGCCCACGAGGTGGAACGGGCCGGGGCGCTGCTGGACTCGGCGCTCGACTGGCCGCGGACGATCGCCCCGGCGGCGCGCCCGTTCGCCGAATGGGACCTGGAGATGAACCGGCTGAAGCTCGCCGAGCTGCGCAGGGGCGCCTTCGAGGACCTGGTCGGGCGCTCGGTCACGTCCAGGACGTTCAAGCCCAAGGCCGCCGCGCGGACCCTCTACGACGTCGGACGGGCCGTCGCCGGCCGGCGCGGGGACCGTCCGGCGGCCGCTCACTGATCGGGGACGACACCATGCACAGCACACTGATCGTGGCCCGGCTCGACCCGGCCCACGCCGGCTCCGTGGCGGACCTGTTCGCCGAGTTCGACCGGTCCGAGATGCCGGCCCTCATGGGCACCAGGCGACGCGAGCTGTTCCACTACCGGGGGCTCTACTTCCACCTCCAGGACTTCGACGACGACCACGGCGGCGAGGCGATCGAGGAGGCGAGGACGCATCCGCGGTTCCAGCGGATCAGCGCCGACCTCAAGCCCTTCGTCGCGCCGTACGACCCGGAGACGTGGCGGTCGCCGCGGGACGCGATGGCCGCCCGCTTCTACCACTGGGACGCCCGGTGACGGGGACGGAGCGGCGGCGATGACGCGAGAGGTCGTGATCACCGGTGTCGGGGTGCTCGCGCCGGGCGGCGCGGGGACCAAGGAGTTCTGGCGCCTCCTCACCGAGGGCCGCACCGCGACCAGGACGGTGACGTTCTTCGACCCGGCCCCCTTCCGCTCCCGCGTCGCCGCGGAGATCGACTTCGATGCCGAGGCGAGCGGGCTGACCGCGCGGGAGGTGCGCCGGATGGACCGCGCGGCCCAGTTCGCGCTCGTCGCCGCGCGGGAGGCCGTCGGGGACAGCGGCATCGAGCTCGACGAGCTCGACCCGGGACGGCGCGGGGTGACGGTGGGCACCGCGGTCGGCGCCACGACGGGCCTGGAGGAGGAGTACCGCGTCGTCAGCGACGACGGGCGGAACCATCTCGTCGACCACCGGTACGCGGTGCCGCACCTGTACGGCCACTTCGTGCCCAGCTCGTTCGCGGCGGAGGTGGCGCGCGACTGCGGCGCCGAGGGCCCGGTGGGAGTGATCTCCACCGGGTGCACCTCCGGGCTGGACGCGGTCGCGCACGCCTGCGAGCTGATCGGGGAGGGCGCCGCCGACGTCATGGTCGCCGGGGCGGCCGACGCGCCGCTGTCCCCGATCACCTTCGCGTGCTTCGACGCGATCCGGGCGACGACGCCCCGCAACGACGACCCGTCCCGCGCCTCCCGCCCGTTCGACGCGACCCGCGACGGGTTCGTGCTGGGCGAGGGCGCCGCGATGTTCGTGCTGGAGGAGCGCGAGCACGCCCGCGCCCGCCGCGCCGAGGTCTACGCGCGGGTCAGCGGGTTCGCCACCCGCTCCAACGCCTTCCACATGACGGGGCTGCGGCCGGACGGGGCGGAGATGGCCGCGGCGATCACGGCGGCGCTGCGGGCGGCGCGGACCGACCCGCGCGACCTCGACTACGTCAGCGCCCACGGCTCGGGGACCAGGCAGAACGACCGCCACGAGACGGCGGCGTTCAAGACCGCGCTCGGCGGGCACGCCCGCCGCGTCCCGATCAGCTCGATCAAGTCGATGATCGGGCATTCGCTGGGCGCGATCGGCGCGCTGGAGATCGCCGCGTCGGTCCTCGCGATCCGCGACCACGTGGTCCCGCCGACCGCGAACCTGGACAACCCCGACCCGGAGTGCGATCTCGACTACGTCCCGAACGTGGCCCGCGAGTGGCGGACGGACACGGTGCTGACCGTCGGCAGCGGTTTCGGGGGTTTCCAGAGCGCCATGGTGCTGTCCGGCGCGGACGCCGCCGCGGGGGGTGCGCGGTGACCCGCTCGGTGGTGGTGACGGGGATCGGGGTCGTCGCGCCGACGGGCCTCGGCACGGAGGAGTTCTGGTCGGCGGCCCGCGCGGGCCGCGACGGCATCGGACCGGTCGGCCTGTTCGACGCGGCCGGCTACCCGGCGCGCCTCGCGGGCGAGGTGACCGGCTTCGAGGCGGCCGACCACCTGCCCGGGCGGCTGCTCCCGCAGACCGACCGGATGACGCGGCTGGCGCTGGTCGCGGCGGACTGGGCGCTCGCCGACGCCGCGGTGCGGCCGGGCGAACCGCCCGCGCTCGGCATGGGGGTGAGCACCGCCGCCTCGGCGGGCGGGTTCGAGTTCGGGCAGCGGCAGCTGCGGAACCTGTGGAGCGAGGGCCCCGGCCACGTCAGCGCCTACCAGTCGTTCGCCTGGTTCTACGCGGTCAACACCGGCCAGATCTCCATCCGCAACGGGATGAAGGGCCCGAGCGGCGTCGTCGTCTCCGACGGGGCGGGGGGCCTCGACGCGATCGCCCAGGCCCGGCGGCGGCTCCGCGGGGACGCCAGGCTGATGCTCTCCGGAGGGGTGGACGGGACGATCTGCCCGTGGGGCTGGGTCGCGCACCTGGCCGGCGGCCGGATCAGTACCCGCGACGACCCGGAGACCGCCTATCTGCCCTTCGACCCGCGCGCCGCGGGGCACGTCCCCGGCGAGGGCGGCGCGATGCTCGTCCTGGAGGAACGGCGGGCGGCGCTGGAGCGCGGCGCCCCCCGCGTCTACGGCGAGATCGCCGGCTATGCCGCGACCTTCGATCCGGCGCCCGGACGCGGACGCGAACCCGCCCTGAGACGGGCGATCGAGATCGCCCTGTCCGACGCCGGGGCCGCGCCGGACGAGGTCGGCGTGGTGTTCGCCGACGCGGCGGCCGTCCCGGAGCTGGACCGGGCCGAGGCCGACGCGATCACCGCGGTGTTCGGGCCGGGCGCCGTGCCGGTGACCGCGCCCAAGACCGCCACCGGGCGGCTGCTGGCGGGCGCGGGCTCGCTCGACGTGGCCGCGGCGCTGCTGTGCATGCGGGACGGGGTGATCCCGCCGACCGCCAAGGTGCGGCCCGCGGCGGACTACCGGCTCGACCTCGTGACGGGCCGGGCGCGGCCGGCGCGGGTGCGGGCGGCGCTCGTCCTCGCGCGCGGGGCCGGCGGGTTCAACTCCGCGCTGGTCCTGCGGTCGGGGGCGGCGGAAGACGACCAGAGGCAGGAGGCACGATGACCGACCGGACCATGACCTTGGACGACCTCAGGCGGATCCTGCTCGAGGAGGCGGGCGCGGGGGAGGGCGCCGACCTCGACGGCGACATCCTCGACACCGACTTCGGCGACCTCGGCTACGACTCGATCGCCCTGCTGGAGACGGCGTCCCGGCTCAACCGGGACTACGAGGTCGAGATCGACACCGCGGTCGAGGCGAGGACGCCCCGCCAGCTCCTCGACGTGGTCAACGCGGCCTGACCGATGGCGGAGACCACGAACCCCGGAGGAGGGACCATGACCACGTCCACGAGCGCGCCCGCCCCCCTGGCCGCCGGGACCGCGCGGACGGTGATCGTCACCGGCGCGACCAGCGGGATCGGCCTGGCGGTCACCGAGCTGCTCGCCGCGTCCGGACACCGCGTCTACCTGTGCGCGCGGGGCGCCGGCGGCGTCGAGCGGACCGTCGAACGCCTGCGCGGCCAGGGCCACGACGTCGACGGCACCACCTGCGACGTGCGGTCGGCCGAGCAGGTCGAGGACTTCGTCAAGGCCGCCGTGGCGCGGTACGGACCGGTCGAGGTCCTGGTGAACAACGCCGGGCGCGGGGGCGGCGGCGTCACCGCCGACCTCGCCGACGACCTCTGGCACGACGTCATCGACACCAACCTCAACGGCGTGTTCCGGATGACGAGGAGCGTGCTGACCACCGGCGGCATGCGCGACCGGGACTGGGGACGGGTCATCAACATCGCCTCGACCGCGGGCAAGCAGGGCGTGGTCCTCGGCGCGCCGTACTCGGCGTCCAAGCACGGCGTCGTCGGCTTCACCAAGGCGCTCGGCAACGAGCTGGCGCGGACGGGGATCACGGTCAACGCCGTGTGCCCCGGCTACGTGGAGACCCCGATGGCGCAGGGGGTCCGCGGCCGCTACGCGAAGGTGTGGGGCGTCACCGAGGACGAGGTGCTGGAACGGTTCACGGCCAAGATCCCGCTCGGGCGCTACTCCACCCCGCAGGAGGTCGCCGGGCTCGTGGGCTACCTCGCCTCCGACGCCGCGGGGTCGATCGCGGCCCAGGCCATCAACGTCTGCGGCGGCCTCGGGAACTTCTGAGCGTCCCGCCGCCCGCACGCCCATTCGCCGGACCACCCTGGAGGAACCATGCCCGCGGCCCCACACCGTGAGGTCGAGCACGACATCGCCATCGCCGCGCCGCCGGACGCGGTGTACCGGCTCATCGCCGACGTCGGGAACTGGCCGCAGATCTTCGGGCCCACCGTGCACGTCGAGCGCGTCGGGGGCGCGGACGCCTGGGAGCGCATCCGGATCTGGGCGACGGCCAACGGCACGGCCAAGACCTGGGTGTCGCGGCGCGACCTCGACCCGGGCGCGCGGCGGATCGCCTTCCACCAGGAGCGGTCCCAGCCGCCCGTCGGCGGGATGAGCGGCGAATGGGTGATCGAGCCGCTCGGCGGCGACCGGTGCCGCGTCCGGCTGCTGCACGCCTACCACGCCGTGGACGGCGACCCGGACGGCCTCGCCTGGATCGACCGGGCCGTCGACACCAACAGCCGCGCCGAACTCGGCGCGCTCGCCGAGCACGCCGAACTGGCGCACGCCGGTTCCGCGGACGGCCCGCTGCTGACCTTCGACGACACGGTGGACGTCGACGGGCACGCCAAGGACGTCTACGACTTCCTGAACGAGGCCGGGTCGTGGGACACGCGGCTTCCCCACGTCGCGCGCGTCTCACTGGAGGAACCGGATCCCGGCCTGCAGATCCTGGAGATGGACACCACGACCCGGGACGGCGGGCGGCACACCACCAGGTCGGTCCGCGTGTGCAGGCCGCACACCGCCATCCACTACAAGCAGATCCAGGTGCCCGCCCTGATGTCGCTGCACACCGGGAGCTGGCTCATCGGCGAGCGGGCCGAGGGCGGCGTCTCGGTCACCTCGCGCCACACCATCCGGATCAACGAGGCGGCGATCGGTACCGTGCTCGGCGGCGGCGCGAGCCTCACGGAGGCCCGCGGTTTCGTCCGCGAGGCGCTCGGCGCCAACAGCCGCGCCACGCTCGGGCACGCCAAGGCGTACGCCGAAGAGCGGGCCTGACGTCCATGGGGAGGACACGCGAGCCGCTCGACCGCGGGCCGCTCGACGCCGAGGTGGTGATCGTGGGCGCGGGCCCGGCCGGCCTCATGCTCGCCGGGGAGCTGCGGACGGCCGGGGTCTCGGTGATCGTCGTGGACCGGCTGGCCGGCCCGCTGCGCGAGACCCGGGCGTCCCAGCTCAACACCCGCACCGCGGAGATCTTCCACGCACGCGGCCTCGACGGCCTGCTGGCCGAGGCGCAGCCGGAGCCCAAGGCGCACTTCGGCGGGCTGACCTTCGACCTGTCGCGGGTCGACAGCGCGTACGCGGGCAACTGGAAGGTGCCCCAGTACCGGACCGAGGCGGCGCTGACCCGGCGGGCGAGGGGGCTCGGCGCGGTCGTCCTCCGGCCCTTCGAGGTACGGGGGCTGGACGACGCCGGCGACCACGTCGCCGTCCAGGTGGACGGCCCGGACGGCGGCCGGACGCTGCGCGCGGCGTTCGCCGTGGGGTGCGACGGCGAGGACGGCGCCGTCCGGGGGCTCGCCGGCTTCGCGTTCCCCGGCGCGGCGGCGACCAGGGAGCTGCTGCGGGCCGACGTCACCGGCCTCGCCGTCCGGGACCGCCGGTTCGAGCGGCTGGAGCACGGCCTGGCCGTCGCCGCGACGCGGCGGGGCGTGACCCGTGTGATGGTGCACGCCTTCGGGCGGGCCCCCGTCCCGCGCGACCGCCCGCCCGCCTTCGCCGAGATCGCCGAGCTGTGGTCGCGGGTCACCGGAGAGGACATCTCCGGAGGGCGGCCCGTCTGGACGGACGCGTTCGGCAACGCCCACGGCCAGGTCACCGCCTACCGGCGGGGCCGGGTGCTGCTCGCGGGCGACGCCGCGCACCGGCACCTGCCGATCGGCGGCCAGTCGCTCAACATCGCGCTGCAGGACGCCGTGAACCTCGGCTGGCGGCTCGCCGCGGCCGTGCGCGGTGCCGGGGGCGGCGGGGGAGCGGACGGGGAGGAGCCGGGCGAGAGCGTCCTGGACGGCTACCACGCCGAACGGCACCCGGTCGGCGCGCGGGTGCTCCGTTTCGTGCTGGCGCAGGAGGCCCTGCTGCTCGGCGGCCCGGAGGTGACGCCGATGCGCACCGTCCTGGCCGAGCTGCTCGCCGGGGAGGCGGCGCGCGACCACATCGCGGGCCTGGTCAGTGGCCTGGACGTCCGGTACGGGACGGGCCGCCATCCGCTGGTCGGCCGCCGCGTGCCCGAGGTGGAACTGCGGATCGCCGGACGGGGAGCGGTCTCCACGTCCCGGCTGTGGGGGGAGGGCCGGGGCGTCCTGATCAGGCTGCCCGGTTCACCGCACGCCGGCGCCGAGGCCGTTGCGCTTGCCTCGGGCCGGTGGCCGCGCCTCACCGTCGTGGACGCCGCGCCCCCTGAACCGGCCCCAGTGACGGCACCGGCGGCCGAGGCGTTCGGCGGGCTCCGCTCTCTGCTCCTGCGGCCGGACGGTCACGTCGCGTGGGCCGACGGAGAGGACGGAGACCTGGCCGGGGCGCTGCGCCGGTGCTTCGGCCCGCCCCGCTTGGAATCACGACGGGACGAGAGGCGGACCGCATGAGCACCGGAACGGCCAGGGGCGTGCGACCGGACGCCGTCCCCCTCGGCATCCGCGCGACGGTGCGCCACGTCGGCGGTCTCGTCGACGCGCGCCTGCGCGCGGAGCTGCGCGACGACCACGAGCGTTACGCGCCGGTCGGGGCGTCCGCGCCGGACGTCGTCGAGGCGGTCCGGACCGCCGTGTTCGGCGGCGGCAAGCGGCTGCGCCCCGCGCTCGCCTTCCTGGGGTTCACCGCCGCCGGCGGAGCCCCCGGCGACCCGCGCGTCATCGACCTCGGCGCCGCACTGGAACTGCTGCACACCGCCTACCTGGTGCACGACGACGTGATGGACGACTCGCCGACCCGCCGCGGCGCGCCGACCACCCATGCCCGTTTCGGTGAGACGCATCTGCGCTCCGCGTACGCGGGGGAGCCGCGCCGGTTCGGCGAGGGCGTCGCCATCACGGTCGGCGACTACGCGTTCTTCGGGGCCATGGGCCTGCTCGCCGGTTCCGGCCCGCAGGCTCAGCGGGAGTTCTTCGAGATGGCCAAGGACGTCTGCGTCGGCCAGTACCTCGACCTCCTCGCGGCGGCGCGGCCCGCCGGCGGCGGACCCGACCCGGAGGTCATCGCCCGGTACAAGACGGCCCGCTACACCGTGCAGGGGCCGCTGCGGCTCGGCGCGGCCGTCGCGGGCCGGCTGCCGGAGCTCGGCGGCGCCTTCTCCGCCTACGGGCGGTGCGCGGGCCTCGCCTTCCAGCTCCGGGACGACCTGATCGGCGCTCTCGGCGACCCCGCCGTGTCGGGCAAGCCCGTGGGCGACGACCTGCGGCAGGGCAAGCGGACCCCGCTGCTCGCGTTCGCCCGCGAGCGCCTCGCGGACGATCATCGCGCGCGGGCGCGTCCCGGGCCCGGCGCGGCGGACCTGCTCGACCGGATCGAGGCGGGGCGGCTGCCCGAGGCCGAGATCCCGGCCGCCCAGGACCTGCTGCGCGACCTCGGCGTCCACGACCGCGTCCGGCGCGAGTGCGCGGCGCTGGCCGCCGAGGCCGTGGCCGCGCTCGGCCCGGTGGACCTCGACGGCCGCGCCGAGGAGAACCTCCGGCAGTTCGCGTCTGAGGTCGCCGACGTCTCCGGCATCGGCGACCCGGGCGCACGGGCCCGGCCCTGACCGGCCCCGCCACCCGGCGGGCCGCGCGAGCGCCCGCCCAGATGATCGCGGCTACTTCGAAGGAGAGGAACGCAATGGCAGGACAACCCCGTGAACCCGCCGGTCCGGTTCCCGCCGGGCGGGTGCGGCGGGTGCTGCCGCTGGCGACGCTCGCCGGGCGCACCGCGGGCGAGAGCATGGTCGCCGCCCTGCAGCAGCGGGTGGGCCGGCAGGAGGGCGCGAGCGCCGCGGCCCGGCGGCGGGCCGCGGACCGGTACGCGGAACTGCTCGGCAGGTCACGCGGCGTCCTCATGAAGGCCGGGCAGATCGTCTCCTTCATGTCGCTGAGCACGCCACCCGACCCCGGCGAGCCGACGCCCTACCGCGAGGCGCTCCAGCAGCTTCAGTCGGAGGCGCCGCCGATGGCCCCGCAGGACGCGGCGGCGGTCGTCGAGGCGGAGCTGGGGGCCCCGCCCGGCGAGCTCTACGCCGAGTTCGAGCCGCTGCCGTTCGCCGCCGCGTCCATCGGCCAGGTGCACCGGGCCAGGCTGCGCGACGGCCGGGCGGTGGCGGTGAAGGTCCAGTACCCGGGCGTCGAGGAGGCGATCCGCGCCGATCTCGCCAACGTGGACCTGCTCGCGACGTTCCTGCGGGTCGCGGGGGTGATCACGCCGGGCATGCCGAAGGTCGACACCCGGGCGCTGGTGGCCGAGATCGCGGCGCGCATCGGCGAGGAGATCGACTACGGCGCCGAGGCGGCCGCGCAGTCCGGTTTCGCCGCCGCCTACCGCGGCCACCCGTTCGTCCGGGTGCCGGAGGTGATCGGGGAGCTGTCCACCCGGCGCGTGCTGACCATGGAGTTCGCCGACGGGATGACGTGGGCGGAGGCCGCCGGGCACGGGCAGGAGCTGCGGGACGCCTGGGGGGAGGTCATCTACCGGTTCGTCTGGGGCGGGCTGCGCCGGTTCCGGATGGCCTACGCCGACCCGCACCCCGGCAACTACCTGTTCCACACCGACGGCTCGGTCACCTTCCTGGACTTCGGCTGCGTCAAGAACTACCCGGAGGACAAACTGGGGCACCTGGTCGAGATGATCCGGGCCGGGGTCGCCGGGGACGCCGAGCGCACCTGGCGGGCGTCGGCGGCCCTCGGCTCGATCCTGCCCGGCCGCGCGCCCGACCCCGAGGAACTGCTCGGCTGGATGTCGGAGCAGTGGCGCCCGATGACCGCCGAGCAGCCCTTCGCCTACACCCCCGAGCACGCCGCGTCGGTGGCCCGGCGGCTGTTCTCCCCGTTCGGCCCGCACGGCGCGGTCGTCAAGCGGATGAACATGCCCCCGGACGTGCTGTTCTTCGTGCGCATGGACGCGGGCGTCACCGCCATCCTCGGCGCGCTCGGGTCCACCGGGCACTGGGCCGCCATCCGGGCGGAACTGGACGGCGAGCGGCCGCCGGCGACACCGCTCGGCCGCCGCGACGCCGAGTTCTGGGCCGCCGCCGAAGCGGCGGGCGACCCGGTGGTAGGGGACGCGGTGGTGGAGGACACGGTGGCGGAGGACGTCTCGTGACCGCCCGGATCCGCGCGTTCGCCGAGGGCGACGAGCCGGTGCGCTACGACGAGGAGATGGAGGTCTACGTCGTCTCGTCCCACGAGGCGGCGCGGACGGTGCTGAGCGACGCGGGGTTCGTCACCGACCGGCTCGACAGCCTGCTCCCGCGGCTCGGCGGCTTCGACGAGCTGCCGTCGCTGCTGAACGCCATGCTCCAGCTGTTCATGGACGGCCCCGCGCACGACCGGTTCCGCCTCGCGGTGTCGCGCGACCTCGCCCCCAAGCGCGTCGGCGAGATGCGCCCGCGGATCGGCGCCATCGTCGACGCTGCCCTGGACGGCGTGGCGGACCGGCCCGTCTTCGACGTCGTCGCCGACGTGGCCTACCCGGTCACGATCGGGGTGATCGCCGAACTGCTGGACATCGGCGTCGCCGGCGCGCGGGCGCTGCTCGGGTTCGCGTCGCGGATCTTCACCGTGCTGGAGCTCAGGCCGACCGAGCAGCAGCTCCTGGACGCGGGCGAGGCGGTCCGGGGCTGCGCGCTGTTCCTGCTGCCGTTCCTGCCCGAGCGGCGGGCGAACCCGGGCCGCGACCTCATCAGCTCCCTGGCCACGCTGGAGCTGGACGGCGAGCCGCTCCCGGCCGAGGAACTGCTCACGATGATCGTGCAGATCCTCATCGCCGGGCACGAGCCCCCCGCCCATCTCATCGTCAACGGGGCCCTGTCCCTGCTCGGCCATCCCGCCGAGCTGCGGCGCATGCGCGACAAGCCCGGGCTGGCCGCCTCCGCCGTCGAGGAGGTGCTGCGGCTCGACTCGCCGATCGCCTACCTCAGCCGGACCGCCACCCGGGACGTCGTGCTCGCCGGGACGCCCATCCGCGAGGGGGAGCAGGTCGTCGTGGACATGGTGGCGGCCAACCGCGACCCGGACCGCTACGACGACCCCGACAGGTTCGACATCCTGCGGCCCGATCCCGGCCACATCTCCTTCGGCGGCGGCGGCCACTACTGCATCGGCCGCGCGCTCGGCCGGGTGGAGGCCGAGGAGACGCTGCGGCGGCTGTTCGCCCGCTTCCCGGACCTGGCCCTCGCGGACGAGGACCTCACCAGGCGCCCGTCCGCGACGTTCCACGCCCTCGACAGGCTTCCGGTCCGGCGCGGCAAGACCTCATGAGACCCCGGGGAGAGGAGAACGACATGGACGCCCAGGTGATCGTCGTGGGCGGCGGGCCCGCGGGGCTGATGCTCGCGGGCGAACTGCGCACCGCGGGCACGGAGGTGATCGTCCTCGAACGGCTGCCGGAGCCGACCGGCCAGTCCCGCGGGCTGGGCTTCACCGCCCGCACGCTGGAGGTGTTCGACCAGCGCGGCCTGCTGCCGCGCTTCGGCCCCGTCGAGACGAGCGACCGCGGGCACTTCGGCGGCCTGCCCCTGGACTTCGGGGTCGTGCCGGGCGCCCACTACGGCGCCAAGAACGTCTCGCAGGCGCGCACCGAGGCCATGCTGGCGGAGTGGGCCGCCGAGACCGGCGCCGACCTGCGCCGCGGCCACGAGCTCACCGGCCTGCGCGACCTCGGCGACGCCGTCGAGGCGGACGTCCGGGGACCGTCCGGCGCGCACACGCTGCGCGCGGCGTACCTGGTCGGCTGTGACGGGGGCCGCAGCCTCGTCCGCAAGGCGGCCGGATTCGACTTCCCGGGCACCGACGCGACCCTGGAGATGTTCCTCGCCGACGTCCGCGGCTGCGGCATCCGCCCGCGCCTCATCGGCGAGACGGTGCCCGGCGGCATGGTGATGGCCGTGTCGATCGCCGAGGGCGTCGACCGCATCATCGTCTGCGAGCGCGGCACGCCGCCGCGCCGCCGCACCGGACCGCCGCCCTGGCGGGAGGTGGCCGACGCCTGGCAGCGGCTGACCGGCGAGGACATCAGCCACGGCACGCCCGAGTGGGTGAGCGCGTTCGGCGACGCGACCCGCCAGGCCACCGAGTACCGCAGGGGGAGGGTGCTCCTCGCGGGCGACTCGGCGCACGTCCACCTGCCGGCCGGCGGCCAGGGGATGAACACCAGCGTCCAGGACGCCGTCAACCTCGGCTGGAAGCTCGCCGCCGAGGTGGCGGGCTGGGCGCCGCCCGGCCTGCTCGACACCTACCATTCCGAGCGCCATCCCGTCGGCCGGCGGCTGCTGACCAACACGCGGGCGCAGGGCCTCCTCTTCCTCTCGGGCGAGGAGATGCGGCCGCTGCGCGACGTCATGACCGAGCTGATGGCCTACGAGGAGGTCGCCCGGCACCTGGTCGGCATGGTCAGCGGCCTGGAGATCCGGTACGACATGGGACCGGGCGACCATCCCCTGCTGGGGCTGCGCATGCCGGGCCGGGAACTGGTCGGCGCCGCGGGCAAGACCACCACCACCGAGCTGCTGCACCGCGGCCGGGGCGTGCTGCTGGACCTGTCGGGCGACCCCGCGCTGCGCGACCTCGCCTCGCCGTGGTCCGACCGCGTCGACATCGTGACCGCCCGGCCGCACGGCCTCGACCCGGACGACCCCCTCGCCGGGACCGACGCGGTCCTGATCCGCCCCGACGGTCACGTGGCCTGGGCCGCGCCGGACGCCGCGTCCGCCGGCCCGGTCCCGGCGCTGCGCCGCTGGGCCGGTGCCCCGCTCACGGCCGCGCCACTGGAGGGGGCACAGCGGGGGGCATGGTCGCGGGACGGGGCCGGGCCGCCCGCCGAGATCGCCCGCCTCGCCGACCGCGCCGAGATCACGGACCTGATCGGCCGGTACACCTCCTCGCTCGACGACGGGCGGTTCGACGACGCGTGGGCCCGCTCGATCTTCGCCGAGCACGCCGCCGTCGCCTTCCCCGTCGGCGGGCACGAGGGCGTGGGCGGGCTGGCCGACTTCACCGCGCGGTTCATGGGGCGCTGGGAGCGCACCCACCACCACGCGACCGACCACCTCGTCTCGCTCGACGGCGACAGCGCGGACGTCCGCTGGAACATGCTCGCCACCCACGTCCACCCCTCCGCGTCCAGGTCCGCGGAGGGCGAGGCCCACTTCCAGCTCGGCGCGCGCCTCGGCGGGACGGCCGTCCGCACCCCGGACGGCTGGCGCTTCGAGCGGCTGGAACTGCGGGTGGTCTGGACGAGCGGACGGCCCGCCGAGGGCGTCCCCGAACCCCGCCTCGACCTGACCGGCATCTCCATCTCTCAGGAGGACTGACATGAGCGACCACACCGCGAACCACGGCGGGCTCGCCGGCAAGACGGCCCTGGTCACCGGCGCGAGCAGGGGGATCGGCCGCGCCACGGCCGAACGCCTGGCGCGGGACGGCGCCCTGGTGGCCGTGCACTACGGCACCGACGCAGCGGCGGCCGAACGCGTCGTGGCGGGCATCGAGGACGCGGGCGGGCGCGCGTTCCCCGTCGGGGCGCTCCTCGGCGTCCGCGGGGACGTCGACGCGCTCTTCACGGGGCTGGAGGCCGGCCTCGCCAAGCACGGCGAGGGTGAGCCGAAGCTCGACATCCTGGTGAACAACGCCGGCATCATGGGCGGCGTCGCCCCCGAGGACACGGTCTCCGAGCAGTTCGACGAGCTGGTGGCGGTGAACGCCAAGGCCCCGTTCTTCATCATCCAGCGCGCGCTGGCCCTCATGCCGGACGGCGGCCGCATCATCAACATCTCCTCGGGCCTCACCCGGTTCGCCAACCCCCAGGAGATCGCCTACGCGATGACGAAGGGCGCCGTCGAGATGCTGGCCCTGCACTACGCCAAGCACCTCGGGCCGCGGCGCATCACCGTCAACAGCGTCGCGCCCGGCATCACCCGCAACGACAACCCCGTCTTCGGCGTCCCGGAGGCCGTGGAGCAGATGGCGGCGCTGTCGGCCTTCGGTCGCGTCGGCGAGCCCGCCGACGTCGCCGACGTGATCGGGTTCCTCGCCTCCGACGACGCCCGCTGGGTCACCGGCGCCTTCCTGGACGCCACCGG
The DNA here is from genome assembly GCF_900659635.1 of Actinomadura roseirufa. Taxonomy (GTDB): domain Bacteria; phylum Actinomycetota; class Actinomycetes; order Streptosporangiales; family Streptosporangiaceae; genus Spirillospora; species Spirillospora roseirufa. Next base: position 23,564 of record NZ_CAACVB010000068.1, read on the forward strand.
CGGGACGCTGGCGGGCTGAGCCCGAGACCGACGACCGCCGGACCCGGAGGAGGAGGCGCCATGAGGCGAGCGGCGACGGACGCCCCGCCGTCCAGGACGAGCGCGGGCCGGGGGACGCGCGGGCTGCTGCTCGTCCTGTCGGGGACCATGCTCCTCGACGCCCTGGAGGTCTCCACCACGGTCGTCGCGCTTCCGGCGGCCGGCGCGGACCTCGGTTCGTCTCCGGCCGCCGCGCAGTGGCTGATGAGCGGCTTCGCCCTCGGGTTCGGCGGGCTGCTGCCCTCCGGCGGCCGCCTGGTCGGGCTGTTCGGGCGGCGGCGGGTGTACCTCGCGGCCCTGGCCGGGTTCGCCGCCGCGTCCCTGCTGTGCGGGCTGGCCTCGCACGCGGGCCCGCTGGTGGCCGGACGCGTCGTCAAGGGCCTGTGCGTCGCGCTGACCGCCCCCACGGGACTGGCCGTGATCGGCGCCGAGTTCCCGGAGGGCCCGGCGCGCGCCCGCGCGCTGTCGCTGTACTCGCTGGCCGGCGCGGGCGGGTTCTGCGCGGGCCTGCCGCTGTCGGGCCTGCTGACCGAGGCGAGCTGGCGGTGGACCTTCCTCTTCCCGGTGCCGGTCGCGGCGGCGCTGCTCGCGCTCGGGTGGTTCCGGGTCCCCTCCGGCCCGCCCGGCGGGCCCGCCGCGGCGGGCGCGCGGATCCGGGGGGTCACCGGCGCGGTCCTCTTCCTCACCGCCGCGGGGCTGGTGCTCTGGGGGATCCAGTGCGCGGGGCGGGCCGCGTGGCCCGCCGCGGCGGGATCCCTCGCGGGCGCCGCCCTGCTCACGGCGGCCGCCGCCGCCCTGGAGCGCTCCGTCCCGCGGCCGCTCCTGCGCAGGCGGGTCCTGGCGAACGCCTCGCTCGTCCGCTCGGCCGTGGGCGCGGCCGCGCTCAACGGGCCCTACTGGGGGCTGCTCTTCCTGCTGACCTTCCAGTGGCAGTCGCGGGCCGGATGGTCCCCGCTGGAAACGGCCCTCGCGTTCCTGCCCGCGGCCCTGCCGCTCGCGCTCGCGGCGCCGCGCTCCGGGCGGCTGGTGAGCCGCTTCGGCGCGCGGCGCCTGATCGTCGCGGGTGCGCTCGCCCCGCCCCTCGGGTACGCGCTGTACCTGCCGCACGCCTCGGACCCGTCCTACGCGGCGCACGTCCTGCCGACCCTCCTGCTGGTCGGGGCGGGTTTCGTTCTCCAGTTCACGGCCCTGCACACGCAGGCCCTGGCCGGCGTTCCCGACCGGGACCGGCCGATGACCACCGCCGTCTATCAGGCGGCGGTGCAGCTCGGCGGCGCGCTCGCGCTGACCCTCACGGTCGCGCTGCTGCCGGCGGAACCCTGGCCCCGGGCCGGCGCGGGGGACCCCGGGCCCGCGGCCCTGTTCATCACCGCGCTCTCGGCGGCCGGCCTCGCGGCCGCGCTGGCGGGACACCGACGGAAGGAGCGGCATGGCCGCCGACCGGGAGCCGATCCGGCTCGCAGTGATCGTGGGAAGCGCCCGGCCTGAGCGCCTGGCCCCGCACGTGGTCTCGTGGTTCACCGGCCACCTGGCTCAGCGCCCCGACATGGTCGCCGACGTCGTCGACCTGCTCGACGCCCGGCTGCCGCCGTCGCCGGACGAGGAGTCGCCCGAGGTGGCCGCCTACCGGCCGCGGATCGGCGCTGCCGACGCCTACGTCATGGTGGCGCCCGAGTACAACCACAGCTTCTCCGGCGTGCTCAAGACGGCCATCGACTGCTGCACCACCGAGTGGCGCGCCAAGCCCGTCGGGTTCGTGTCCTACGGGCTGAGCCGGGGCGGAGGGGTGCGCGCGGTCGAGCATCTGCGCCAGGTGCTGGCGGAACTGCACGCGGTCGGCGTCCGCGACGCGGTCTGCTTCCCCTCCGTCCTCGACCACTTCGGCGACGACGGTGGTTTCCCCCGTGACCGCGCGGGCGCCGACCTCGCCGCGAAGGTGATGCTCGACCAGCTGGCCTGGTGGGCCCTGGCGCTCCGGGAGGCCAAGGCCCGCCGCCCCTACACGTCCTAGAGGCGGCCGGACGTCCTGGGCACCGGCCCCAGCCGGACGGGGAGGGCCTCCCGCAGCGGCGGCCCGGCGCCGGGGCCGGGCTCCTCCCTGTGCCCGTGCCCGGTGCACACCCCCCGGACGAGGTCGCCCAGGCCGAGCCCGGGCTGCGCGTGCAGGCGCGCGCTCACCGACCGCAGCGCCCGCGGCATCCCGGAGCACCTGCGGGCCAGCTCCCGGGCGGCCGGGATCTCCTCGCCGACGCGCTCCTCCCCGAGCGCGGCGCGGAGCATGGTGACGGACTCCTCGGACGACAGCGAGCCCAGCCGGTGGCGCCGCGCCCCCGCCAGCTCGCCGAGCGCCGACCGGCTGGTGATCAGGACGGCGGCGCTGGCCGTCCCCGGCAGCATCGCCTGGACCTGCGCGACGTCCGCGGCGTCGTCGAGCACCAGCAGGACGCGCCGGTCGGAGATCCGGGCCCGCAGCACCGCGGCGCGTGCCTCGGCGGACCGGGGCAGCCGCCCGGCGGGCACGCCGACGGCGATCAGCAGGTCGGCCAGGACGTCGGCGAGGGGCCGGGGCGACCCGCCGGTGCCGTTCAACGCCACGTACCACTGGCCGTCGGGGTAGTGGGCCCGCAGGTCGTGGGCGACCTGGACGGCCAGCTCCGTCTTCCCCACGCCCCCTGGCCCCCACAGCACCAGAACCCGCCGCCGCTCTGGACCGGCCAGGTGGCCGACCATCAGCCCCCGCTCCAGGTCGCGGGCGACGAAGTCCGCCGCCGCGGGCGGGAGCTGGCACAGCTCGTTCCAGGCGTGCTCGTCCGTCCCGGCGGGGGAGGGCACGCCGTCCGGGCCGGTGAGCCCGGTGGTACCGGGAGGGGCGTCCTGGGCGGCGTCCTGAACGGTGGCGCCGGGCGCGGGCGAGAAGACAACGGCGGCGCCGGCGTCGGCCGGATCGAGGTCCGGGTCGGCCCGCAGGATCCGCTGGTACAGGTCCCGCAGCTCGCCGCCGGGCTCGATGCCCAGCTCGGCGTCCAGGACGCGGCGCACCTGGTGGAAGGCGGCCAGCGCCTCGGCCTGGCGGTTGCACCGGTACAGGGCCAGCATGAGCAGGCTCCAGAAGCCCTCCCGCAGCGGATGCTCGCGCGTCAGCTCCCTGAGCTGCCCCACGAGCCGCACGTGCCGCCCGGCCGCCAGGTCGAGCTCGACCTGGCGGCCGATCGCCTCCAGCCGCAGCTCCTCCAGCCTCGGGACGAGCGAATGGTGCAGCGCCGGCGAGGGCACGTCGGCCAGCGCCGGGCCGCGCCACAGGGCCAGCGCCTCGCCGAGCCGCTCCCGCTCGACGGCCGTCTCGCCGCGCTCCCGCGCGCTCCGCGCGGCCTGGTGGAGCGCCTGGAAGCTGTGCAGGTCCAGTTCGCCGGGCCTCGTCTCGATCACGTACCCCGAGCTGGCGGTCCGGATGACGTCGTGATCGCCCAAGGACAGCCTCAGCCGTTTGACCATCGAATACAGGGACGCCCGTGCGGCGCGCGGGGGTTTCTCCCAGACGTACTCGACGAGCCGGTCCACCGGGACGGTTTCGTTCGCGTGGAGCAGCAGGGCACCGGCGATCACGCGTTCTTTGCTGGCGGTGATGATCCGCTCATCGCCCCCCATGGACATCCGCAACGTTCCCAGGACGGTGAAATCCCGGACGACTTCGGCTCTCATCGCAGCCCCCTCAGAACTCGAGCCATGCTTCCCCGCTGCTCCATCGAAGGGGCGTTCAAGCTGGTCGGACAACCTGTCGGACGAACTCGAACGGGATTGGACGGCCGGGGAACGGCGGCTTTGCGAGCGGATCGGCCCTGACCTCGGCATTCTCGGCGACCCCTCGGGAATGCGCCAACGACCGCCGTCCGGGGCGCTCGAACGGGTTTGGCCGCCATGGCCGTGACTGACCAGAATGACGACCATGGGAGAGGCGGAAGACGGTGCCCTATGCCCTTATCAGGGACTTGCACCGTTCGAGACCGAAAGAACCGATTTGTTCTTTGGGCGCGCGGGGGCGACCCGCGACCTCCTCGACAGGCTGGCGCCGCGCGTGGCCGAGCGGGGGGCCGTCCTGCTCGTCTCGGGGGCCTCGGGCGTCGGCAAGTCGTCGCTGCTGCGCGCCGGGCTGATGCCGGCGCTGGCGAGGGGGAGGCTGCCGGTCGCCGGGTCGCGGGACTGGGCGCGCCTGCTGGTGACACCGACCTCCAGGCCGCTGGGCGCCCTCGCCGCCGCCTGGGCCGGGGCGTTCGGCGGCCGTGCGGAGGCGGTGGAGGAGCGGCTCCGGGACGACCCGGGAAGCGTCCTGTCCGGGCCGCCCGGCCCGGACGGCCGCCTGGTGCTGGTCGTCGACCAGTTCGAGGAGCTGTTCACGCTGGTCGCCGACGAGCGGGAGCGCCAGACCTTCGCGCGGGCCCTGCACGCGCTCGCCGAGGGCCCCGGCGGCGCCGCGGTGGTCATCGGCCTGCGCGCGGACTACTGGGACCGCTGCGCGGCCTACCCGCAGTTCGCCGAGGCGATCCAGGACGGCCAGGTCATCGTCGGGCCGATGACGGAGTCTGACCTGCGGCTGGCCATCACCGGCCCCGCCGCCGCCGTCGGCCTGGACATCGAGCCCGGCCTGGTGGACCTCGTGCTTGCCGAGCTGCGCGCGGGACGGGACGGCGGCGACCGGTACGAGGCCGGGGACCTGCCCCTGCTCTCCCAGGCATTGCGCAACACCTGGGACAGGCGCGAGGACGGCCGGCTGACCATCCGCGGCTACGAGGAGTCCGGCCGGGTCCGCGACTCCGTGCGCCGCACGGCCGACGACGTTCTCGGCGGGCTCGGCGCGCAGGAGCGCAAGACCGCGCTCACGATCTTCCGGCGGATGACGCTGATCACCGCCGGCGGGCGGGTGGCGCGGCGCAGGGCGACGCTGGCCGAGATCCACGCCGCCGCGTCCGCGCACTCGGCGGAGCGGCGCGCCCGGGTCGCGGCGCTGCTGGCGGCGTTCGCCGGGCGGCGCCTGCTCACCCTGCACGAGGACGCCGTCGAGATCTCCCACGACGCGCTGCTGACCGCGTGGCCGACACTGCGCCAGTGGCTGGAACCCGATCTCACCGCGCAGGAGGCGTACGACCGTCTCGTCCAGGACGCCGGGCAATGGGCCGAGCACAACCGCGACCCCGCCTTCCTGTACCGGGGCGGCCGGCTGCTGTCGGTCCAGGACGCCCGGCCCCGCTGGGACCGCGACCCCGAGGCGTTCCCCCCGCCCGGCCCCACCGTCGAGGGCTTCGTCGCCGCCTCGACACGGGAGGCGCGGCGCGCCGGGCGCCGCCGCGCCCTGATGCTGGGCGGCCTGGCGGCGCTGTCCGTCCTCGCCCTCATCGCGGCGGGCGCGGCCGTCCGCGCGGCGGGCGACGCCGGGCGGCAGCGCGACCTGGCGGTCTCCCGCCAGCTGGCGGCGCAGAGCGAGGTCACCGGCGACCCCGCGACCTCGGCGCTGCTGGCCGTGGCCGCTTGGCGGATCGCCCACACCCCGGAGGCGCGGCTCCGCCTGCTGTCGGCGGCGGCCCACACCGGCCGGGGCGTCCTCACCGGGCACACGTCGTCGGTCCGGTCCCTGGCCTTCAGCCCGAACGGCTCGGTCATCGCCACCGGCGGCGCGGACGGGACGGCGCGGTTCTGGGACACCGTCTCGCGCGGACCCCTCGGCCCGCCGATCGTCCTGCCCCGAGAGGAGTGCGCCGGGGCGAACGTCGAGGTGGCCTTCAGCCCCGACGGACGGACCCTGGCCTCGGCCTGCCTCGGGTCGATCCATTTCTGGGACGTCTCCACCCACCGGGAGATCGGCACGGTACTGACCACCGGGTCGGCGGTATCGGCGATCGCGTTCGCCCCCGGCGGCGGGACCCTCGCGGTCGGGGACCTCAGAGGCGGCGTCCAGCTGTGGGACGTCGCCTCCCGCCGGGCGCGCGGGGACGCGATGGGCCGCGTCGCGACCCGGCCCGACCGCGCCGAGCCGATCAGCGCCGTGGCCTTCGGTCCGGACGGCCGCCGCCTGGCGACCGCGGGCGCGGACGGCACGGCCCGGCTCTGGGACACCGCCACCCGCAAGCAGGACGGCCCGCCCTTCACCGGGCACACCGGCCAGGTCACGGACGTCGCGTTAAGCCCTGACGGGAAGACCCTGGCGACCACGGGGATGGACGGGACCGCCCGGCTGTGGGACACGGCGACCCACCGCCAGATTGGAACCGCCATGAAGGCCCCCGGCATGACGTCCGCCCTGCACGGGCTCGCCTACAGCCCCGACGGCCAACGGCTCGCCACGGCGGGCGGCGACGGCGCCACCCGCCTGTGGGACACCACCACCCACGCGCAGGTCGGCACGGAGCTGGTGGACAACCGCTTCACCGTCCGGCGCGTCCGGTTCAGCCCCGACGGGAGGCTCCTCGCCGCCGGCGGCGACGACGGCGTCGTGCGGCTGGGCGACCCGGTCGCCCACCGGCAGGTCGGCGCGGCCATGCCGGGCGGGCCTCCCGTCGCGCTCAGCCCCGACGGCAGGACCCTCGCCACCGGCGGGTCCGGTCTCGCCGTCCAGCTCTGGGACGTGGCGACGCGGCGCCGAGCCGGCGGCCCGCTGGTCCCCGCGGACGGTCCGCCGGGTCCCGGCGACTCCGTCCAGCGGATCGCGTTCGCCCGCGACGGCCGCACGCTCGTGGAGGCGGGCACCCGCGGCGTGTGGATCTGGGACCTCGCGACGCGCCGCCCGATCGGCCCGCCGGGGCGCCCGGCGCGGCGCCCCGGGCTGACCGCGATCACCCCGGACGGCGGCCTCCTCGCCGTCCAGGACGGCGGCTCCGTGCTGCTCTGGAAGGTGGCGGAACGCCGCGAGGCCGGGCCCCGCGTCCGCGTCCCCCGCCATACCGACGTCCTGTCGGCGATGGCGCTCAGCCCGGACGGCGCCGTCCTGGCCACCACCGGTTTCGACCGCAGGGTGCGGGTGTTCGACGCGGCCACGGGGCGGCAGACGGGCGCGCCCCTGCCCGTCACCACCGACGGGTTCCTCGACGCGCTGGCCTTCAGCCCCGACGGCCGCGTCCTCGCCGTCACCGCCGAGGACCACACCGTGCGGCTGTGGGACCTTGCGAACCGCCGCCCCGACGGCATCGCCCTGGCCGGACACACCGGCCCGGTCACCGCGCTCGCCTTCCGCGCGGACGGCGCGACCCTCGTCACCGGCTCCGCCGACGACACCGTGCGGCTCTGGGACCTGCCGACCCACCGCGAGATCGGGCCCGCGCTGACCGGCCACGCCCGCAACGTGAACGCGATCGCCTACGCCCGGGACGGGACGCTCGCCGCCACGGCCGGCGATGATGGGACGGCGAGGCTGTGGGACGTCTCCCTGCCCGCCGATCCCGCCGCCGCGGCCTGCGCCGGCGCGGGCCGCCCCCTCACCCGCGCCGAGTGGAAGACCTACGCGCCGCAGCAGAAGTTCCGGCGGACCTGCCGGTGACCGTCGCGACGGCCGCCGGGCACGACTCCCCATGGACGGACGGACGCATGTTCCTTCGAGGTTTCCGGCGCCGCACGGGACGGCCCGTCCCGGAGCTGGCGGCGCTGTTCCGCTCGATCGTCGACGAGAGCCGGGAGATCCATCCGATCGCCGCCGACTTCCTGAACCACTTCATGGACGGCGCCGGCGCCTCCCGGACGCTGTCGGTGCGCTGGCTGCGCTCCTTCAAGGTGATCCGGAAGGCCGAGAACAGGAACCGGCGCCGCTTCGAGCGGCAGCTCGCGCGCGCGGCGCGGGCGCTGGAGGACGGCGCCTCGACCTGGGTCAACGACCACTGGGACGCGCGGATCAACGCGTTCATCGGCACGGAGCTGTTCTACGTCAGCCGGATGAGCCTGCTGCGCTCGCAGGGCTCCTTCGTCCTGACGCGCTCCGGGCCGGAGGTGCGGGTGTCCGGCACCGTCCGCCACCACTGGTTCGATCCGTATGATTGGGACCGCGGCCGCTGGGTCTACATCCCCCGGCACGGGTTCGTCCCCATCGCGGTCGGCCGGGAGCTGGTCGAGTCCGACGAGGCGCGCAACTTCCTGATGGAGTCCCGTCATGTCCAGACGCTGGAGGGGAACTGGCGGGACGGCCGCGGCCTCCGGCGCGGGGCGTCCACGTTCACGTGGGCGCTGGTGAGGGCCGGGCGACCATGACCACGGGCCGCTCCCGCCCGCCCGACCCGTCCGAGGCCGGCTCCGTCGAGGAGTTCGTGCGGACGCTGGTCCGGCTCAAGCAGTGGGCGGGCGAGCCGCCGCTGAGCCGGCTCCGCTCGCTCGGCGGCCAGACGGTCACCCCCGACGGCGCCACCATCGACCGGCTGCCCAAGAGCACGATCTCGCACGTCCTGCGGCAGACGGGGAAGCTGCCGCGGTGGGACTTCGTGCGGGCCTTCGTCGCCGCGTGCCTGCGCTACTGCGACCATCCGGCCGAGGAGATCCCCCGCGAGCTCGAACGCTGGCGGGCGGCGCGGACCACGCTGGCCGAGCTCACGGCCCCGGCCCCGGACACCACCGAGCCGCCCGCCCCGCAGGACGGGGAGGATGCCGCCGGCGAGGCCGTCCCCGGTCCCGCCGGTCCCGCCGCCGACCCGGCGGCCGGGCTGCTGGCGCGGCGGGTGGCCCGCGAGGAGGACCGGGCCCGCAAGGGGCTGCTCGGCGGCTACAGCATCGCGCCGGTCTCCTTCGGCCACGACGGCGCCGCCGGCGAGGCGACCGACGACCTGCACTCGATCGGCCGGTACTTCGCCCGCCTGCGCCCGCAGCGCCTGATGGTCGTGGGCGAGTCGGGGGCGGGCAAGACCGTCCTGGCCATCGAGCTCGTCCTCCAGCTGGTGGAGCGGTTCATGACCGGCGGCGGTCCCCTGGTGCCGGTGCGCCTCAACGCGGCGCGGTGGACCCTCGGGCGCCGCTTCGAGCCGTGGCTCGCCGAACAGCTCGCGCAGGACTTCGGGCTCGCCGACCGGGACGCGGCCCGCCTCGTCCGCGACCGCCGGGTGCTGCCCGTCGTGGACGGGCTGGACGAGCTGGACCCCGAGCCGTCCACCGGCCCGCCGCGCCGGGCGATCGGGCTGCTGGCCGAGCTCAACCGCTACAGCGACCTGTCCGGGCGGCGGCCGGGAGCGGTCGTCGTGACCTGCCGTGCGGACCGCCACGCCCAGCTGGCGCGGGCCCGGACCGGTCTCGGCGACGCCGCGAGGATCCACCTCCACGACCTGACCGCCGAGCAGATCGGCGCCTACCTGCACGCCCGCTGGCCCGGCGGGCACCCCTGCGCCGAACATCGCGACGGCATCCTCGCTGCGCTGCCGGACGCGGCCGTCCACGCCGCGCTCGCCACCCCGTGGCGGCTGCTGCTGACCGTCACCGCCGTGGAGTCCGGCGCCGACCCGTCCGCGCTGCTCGCCGCCGACCCCGGCGCCGATCCCCGCGAGGAGGCGGCGCGGATCGCCGGCAGGCTGCTCGGCAGCTACGTCCCGGCGGCGACCGAGCTCACCCCGCGCGGCGACCACGGCACCCCGTACCGCCCCGACCAGGTGCGGGCCTGGCTCGAGCGGCTGGCCGCCCACCTGCGGCTGCAGGCCGCCCGCGCGGCCGCGGCGGACCGGCCGCCGCCCGGCCTGACGGCGATCGACCTCGTCCCGCACCTGCTGTGGCCGATCGGCGGCCGGCGCCTGGTCCTGGCGCTGCACGCCGTGTGCTGCGCGCTGCTCGCCGTCGTCGCCATGCTGGCGTTCTGGCTGGGGTCGGCGGTCGACGACCCGGGCGGCCTGAGCGACGGGCTCTCCGGGGAGGAGGGGCTGACCGTGGCGCTGATGGCGGGCTGGGTGGGCATCGCCACCGGCCTGTCGCTGTCGCCCTGGCCCGCCGCCGCGGGCGGCCGGGCCGACGTCCCGCGCCGGCAGCGGCTGGCCGGCGGGCTG
>NZ_CAACVB010000069.1 GCF_900659635.1 Actinomadura roseirufa
CCTTCGTGCTCTTGGTCGACTCGAAGGATCACGAGGTGGCCGTCCTCATGTCACGGTGACACGCCCACACAGGCCAAAACCCGGCAGAAGGTCACACAGACCCCATACACCACTTCCGTGGACGCTAACCGGTGTCGGTGGAGGCCGAAGAACTTCGCATCGAGTGGCATGAGAACGGCCGCGCCTTCTCGTATCGGGCTGGATGTCCCTGGCATCCGGTTGAATGCCAGGCATGACCGCACTACAGGTGGCTTCCCAACTGCCCGATATCGCCACGCTCCGCGACCTCTGCCGTTCCATGGCGGTGCTGGAGGCGATCCTAAGTCCCGATTGGGAAAGACGCCATCACACCTTCGACGGGAACTGGAGCCCCGGTGAGGAGTTGGCCTCCATGCGCAACGGCTCCGGAGACGAGTACTCGATCGTCTTCTCTGAGGCCGGTGCCTATGTTCGGGGCTTCGCCCACGAGTCGGTCATGAGCCCGTCTCTGGCACGAAGCCGATGGAGATCGCTGGCAAATGGGCGAGGTCGCCTACCCGTACGAGAACGGTGACCCTGACGGCTCGGCCTACCTGTTCAGGCTGTTCACCGACCCGTCCGCCGAGGCATTCCAGCGTTTCGCCGAGGACTACTACGAGACCCCCATCGACGTTGACGTGGTGCGGGACATCTACGCGCTTCGACCCCTTACCCAGGGGATGGTCTCTCGACTGAACGAAGAAGCGCTCGTCCACGAGTTGTCCGAAGACCTTGGAGCCGCGCGATACCCAACGGTGGCCTGAACAACTCGTACTGTTGATGCCATGCCCACTGGTGAACCCATTTGCCCGACCTGTGGCCAGGCGTTGACAGGCGGTGGCCTGGTCCTCATGGACCGTGAGGAAGATGGCAAGCGCACCTGCCGCGCGCTTTGGAAATGCGAGGAGCGCCACCTCTGGTGGGTGTGGGCGGATCGGCCCGCCTCGGCGCTCGATCCGTGCCCGGATACGGAACTGTTCGTCGACTGAGGCGGCGGCGCGGCAAACACGTATGGGCCCAGTCTTCTGAAATGCCCCGCGCAACCGCCTTCGTTCGGCGTGACAGCTTCGTCGTCACCGAAGTTTCGGCTTTGTGTAGGACGAGCCGGGCCATTTCCTCGTAGGAGAGCCGCCGTGTTCCCACGCTCACATTCTGGGCGAGGTGGTCCGGGTTCCCGGTGCCGGGGATGACCAGCACGTGTGGCTCCTGCTGAAGCGCCCAGGCCAGCCCGACCTGAGCGATCGTCGCACCATGCGCCTCTCGATCCGCTCGTCAGGGCCGGACGGTGGCGCCTCAGCCTTGCCATGAGGCATGACTAGACTTTCTTCCGTGAATGAGTGATCCGTGAAGGCTCGCCCTGTGGCGAGGTGACGCTCGTTGTTGCCGGACCGTCGAGCACACGTGCGAGTTCGCTCATAACGGCGGCGGCATGATCCGGGCTGTGGTGTTCGATGTCGGTGAGTGTTTGGTGAATGAGACTCGGGAGTATGGGACGTGGGCTGATTGGTTGGGGGTGCCTCGGCATACGTTCTCGGCGATGTTCGGTGCGGTGATCGCGCGGGGGCTGGACTACCGGGAGACGTTCCAGGTGTTCGCGCCGGGGTTCGACCTGACCGAGCAGCGTGAGGCGCGGGCTGAGGTGGGGCGGCCTGAGACGTTCGGTGAGGATGATCTGTATCCGGATGCTCGTCCGGCGCTGGCCGAACTGCGTGGGGCTGGGGTGTGGGTGGGGATCGCGGGGAATCAGACGGTGCGGGCCGGTGGGATCCTGCGGTCGTTGGGGCTGCCGAGTGATCTGATCGCGACGTCGGATGACTGGGGTGTGTCCAAGCCGGATCCCACGTTCTTCCACTGCGTGGTGGAGGCGGCGCCGTGTGAGGCGGGCGAGATCCTGTACGTGGGTGACCGGTTGGACAACGACATCTTGCCTGCGGCCGGGGTGGGGTTGCGGACGGCGCTGGTCCGGCGGGGGCCGTGGGGGGTCATTCAGCAGGACGACCCGGAAGCCGGCTGCGTTCCGACGATGCGGATTGACTCGCTGGCCGAGCTTCCGGGCCGTGTCGCCCGGTTCAACGCTGAAGGGCGCTGAGGGTTGTTTGCCATCCGTACAGGCGGTCGTCGAGGCGGCGGACTGCTGGGGAGTCGGCCCAGGGTTCGAGCGCGCGGCGGACGCGGTGGATGCGTTCCATGCCGGTCGCGTACCACGTGATCGCCAGCTGGTCCAAGGCTTGTTCGGCGTAGGTGCACGCGGCGTCGGGGTTGCGCTGGGCGATCTCGACGGCGGCCAGGTCGGCGAGGATCACTGATCGCTGGTTGGCGTTGGTGTCGCCCATGGCCTCCAGGACGCCGCGCAGGGTGTCGTGGGCCTGGGCGGGCTGCCCGGCCTTGAGTTGGGTGTCGCCTTTGAAGGAGGCCAGGCTGACCGGTGAGAACCAGTTGAACCATTCCGGCGCGGCGTGTCCGCTGCCTTCCGCCAACAGGGATTCGGCGTGGTTGATCAGGCGTAGGGCCTCGCGTGGGTGACCGCATCGGGTTTCGCATTCGGCTTCGACTGCGTCCAGCCATGCCCAGAACTCGGCCGTTGCGGGGCTGCGGCGTGCGTAGGTGCGAGCGGCTCGGATGCGCTCTAGGTATTCGTCGCGGCGTCCATCCCAGCCTGGGATGAACGCGGCGTGCGCGAGGATGGCGGCGCCGCGCACGCGGGGGCGACGCTCCCCGAACTCAAGGAGCGCATGGGGCACGCGATCGACCGTGCGGCGATGATCTACCTTCATGCGACGGACGAGCGTCATCGGGAGATCGCGGACACCTTGAGCGCGATGGCGAAGGCTGAACTCAAGGGCAAGAAGCGATCGGGCACGCAACGGGCACGGAAGCGGAAGAAGAGATCTTGAGGGGTGTGGGCCCAGGTCGGGACTTTGGTTCTGACCTGGGCCTTTTGGTGTGTGGAGCCTAGGGGATTCGAACCCCTGACACCCGGCTTGCAAAGCCGGTGCTCTACCAACTGAGCTAAGGCCCCGCGGGTCGGCGGACGGGCTCGATCGTACCGCAGGCGCGGGGGTGGGCCGGGGTGGGCGTTATGATCTTGAGGGGAGCGTGCGTGTATCGGTCTGGACGGGGCCCGGTGTCCGGGGTATTCGTCATTCTCTCGTTGGGGCGGCCCTCTCGTGAACGATCAGGTGTTCGTCGACCATGTCGCCGGGCGGCTCGCCGGGTTGCCCGCGGTGCGGGCCGTCACGCTCGGCGGGTCCCGCGCGCAGGGCACCCATGCGCCGGACAGTGACTGGGACTTCGCGGTTTATTACCGCGGTGGGTTCGACCCGGGTGACCTGCGGTCTCTTGGGTGGGACGGAGAGGTCTCCGGGATCGGGGACTGGGGCGGCGGGGTGTTCAACGGTGGTGCCTGGCTGAGGATCGAGGGCAGGCGCGTCGACGTCCATTACCGGGATCTGGACGTGGTGGAGCGCGAGATCGGGGAGGCGGAGCAGGGGCGGTTCCGCTGGGAGCCACTGATGTTCCATCTCGCGGGCATTCCCAGTTATCTCGTGGTGGCCGAGCTGGCGATCAACCGGGTGCTGCGGGGTGACCTGCCGCGTCCGGGGTATCCGGAGGCGTTGCGGGCGGCGGCTCCGGCGGTGTGGCGGGAGCGGGCGGCGTTGACGCTCGAGTACGTCAAGGGGACGTTCGTGCCGCGCGGGCAGGTCACCGAGGTCGCCGGGGCGCTCGCGACGGCGGCGATGTGCACGGCGCACGCCGTTCTCGCGGGCCGGGGCGAATGGGTGACCAACGAGAAACGGCTGCTGGGACGGGCCGGGTTGCGGGGGGTCGACGCGATCCTGGGCGGGTTGGTGCCCGGGACGTTGGCGGAGGCGGTCGCCGAGGCGGAGGCACTGTTCGAGTCGGTGGCGGGTGGCGGCGGAGAGTAGAACGGGGGCGGCAGAGCGCCCTCGCGGCGGCGGGGTGAGGGGCACGGTCCGGCGTTCTGTCTTCAGATGGCGGCAGACCGGAGGCAGGGCTCGGGAAGCAGCTCTTTGGGCGGGTTACCGTTGGTCCGTGACGGGTCCTGTTTTCACGTGGCGGCGTCTTGAGGTGGGAGATTTCGCGTTGCTGCGGCGGTGGCTGGAACAGCCTCACGTGGCACGGTGGTGGAATCACGAGACGTCGGACGAGGCCGTGATGCGTGACTTCGGGCCGGCCGCCAAAGGGGAAGAGCCGTCGGAGGACCTTCTGGTGTTCGCGGACGGGCGGCCGTTCGGTCTCGTGCAGTGCAGCCTGTTCGCCGACTATCCCGAGTACGCCGCCGAGATGGCCGCGGTCGTCGAGGTGCCCGAGGGCGCGATGACCATCGACTATCTCGTCGGTGATCCGGAGCAGACCGGGCGGGGGCTGGGCACGGAGATGATCCGGGCGGTGGTGGCCGGTATCTGGGCGCGTCACCCGGACGTGAGCTGCGTCATCGTTCCGGTGTCGGCCGCGAACCGGCGGTCGTGGCGGGCGCTGGAGAGGGCGGGGATGCGGCGGGTCGGCGAGGGGGAGATGGAGCCGGACAACCCCGCCGACGGTCCCGAGCACGTCGTGTACCGCGTCGATCGTCCCGTCAGAGGTTCGTGAGGCCGGCCGACGGCCCGGGGCTTGACCTCGCCGGGCGCCCGGCGATCGGCCGGGCGCCCGTGGACGGTCAGTAGAGGAACGCCGAGGTGCTGCGGCCCTTGATGCTGTTGAGGGTGACGACGGAGGTGCCGCCGACCGGGACGGTCCGGCAGAACGCGCCGCCGTAGCCGTCGGAGAAGAGGAACGGACCCCAGACGGCGCGGTAGTCGTGGACGGTGCCCGTCGCCGGGTCCATGACCGGTTCGGTGACGGGGACGACGCGGCGTTGCACGATGTGGGTCCGGCCGTCGCAGGCGGCGAGGTTCTCGGCCCATTCCCGGTCGGTCTGGTCCCAGCCGACGTGGATGCCCTGGCCCGCGAGGTTCGCGAAGGGCTTGAGGATCATGTGCTCGCGTTCGGCGCGGACCTGGTCGACGAGGTCCGGGGTGAGGATGCGCGTCCAGGGGAGGATCCGGTCGATGAGGGCGTTCTCCTCGGCGGACAGGTCCGCGCGCACGTCCGGGTCGGAGACCAGGGCCAGGCAGCTCTTGTAAGAGAACATGGAGTTCGACAAGGGCGTCCAGAGGACGACCTTGCCTTCCTCGTGGGCTCGCTCCAGGGCTTGGACGTGCTCGACGTTGCGGGGGTCCTTCACCATCTGGTTGACGGAGAAGTAGCGAACGACGAGGTCGATGGGACGGTCCTGGAGGTAGGGGCGGCCGTCCCGGTACTGCACCTGGTCGGCCTCACCGAGGAGGATTTCGACTCCGTACCGCTTCATCGTCTCCTGGAAGGCACGGTGCAGGCCCAGGTAGACGGGCATGGCGCCGATGGCTTCCAGATCGGCCACGACAGGGTTCTCTTTCTGCGTGGCCTCGATGAAGTGGCGGGCGATGGCCGCCGGGGTGTCGACGTGGGAGAGGTCGTGCTCCTTGGCGAACGCGCCGAACGGCTCGGTGTCGAGGAGCGCGCGGTTGACCTCGCTGATGTCGACGCCGCCGAGCTCGCTGCCGGAGTTGAGCTCCAGCAGCCGGTAGCCGTCCTCGCTCTGGTAGAGGTCGGCGCGGCCGTACAGGATCGGTTCGTGCGCGGCGGCGGTCATGACGGCGGTGCGCTGCTCGTCGGCGCCGATGGCGGCGCAGAACGCGCGGCGGTCGCCGCCGAACAGCCGGTCCGGCAGGGTTCTCAGCAGGGTGAACAGGTCGATGACGTCGGCGGTGGCGCGGCGGAACTCGTCCCCGGGGGCGAACAGCGGCCGCGGCAGCAGGTAGCCGCCCCAGGCGCCGGCGAACACCTCGGGCAGAGGGGCGGCCGCCATGACGTGACGCATGCCGCCGTGCTCGTCGGCGCACGCGTCCAGGTACTTCTGGGTGACCATCATGGGACCTTCTTCAGGCGTCGGGGTCAATGACCAGGTCTTTCTCGATCTTGCGGATGGCCTCGCGGTCGGCGTAGATCTGCTCGGCGTCCTCGTGGGCGAGGATGATGTAGCCCATCGTCATGCTCGCGAAGATGTCGGTGCTGGCGTCGACGTGGTCGCCGGTGCCGACGACGCCGACCGGAGAGTGGTAGCTGGGCAGGTCGCGGGCGAGGTCGTAGATCTCCGCGTTGCGGACGACGCCGGTGGAGTGCGACATGAGGAAGACGGCCATGACGTTGCGCCGCAGGGTGTAGCCGGGGGGCATGCCGGCGCCGTGGCCGCGGACCAGGTCCAGCGTCCGGGTGATCTGGCTGGACCCGGTGGCGATCTCGGTGACGGCGGGGTTGCCCGCGCCGGCGAGCCGGGCGTTGACCTCCAGCAGCCGCGGCCCGTCCGGGGTCATCATGATCTCGGTGTGCGCGGCCCAGTTGCGCAGGCCGACCGCGTCCAGCGCGGCGAGGCCGTAGTCGATGAGCTCGCCGTAGGCGCCGGTGTCGTAGGGCAGCCACTCGACGCTGTCGTACACCGCGATGCCCTCGCCGAACGGCACCCGCCTGTACTTGATCATGTCGGTGATCGAGTGGCGGCCGTCGTGGCTGACGGTGTCGATGGCGTACTCGGTGCCGGTCAGCCGCTCCTGGACGAGGACCTCCTCGGTCAGCACGTCCAGTTTGTCGCGGGTGCCGAGCATCCCGGTGAACAGCTCGCGCCAGCCCTCGCCGCGCGGCGCGCGGCTCACCCCGACGGTGCCCGCGCTGGCCGGGGGCTTGACGACCAGGTCCTGGCCGGTCAGTCCCTCGCGCTCGATCCACGCGGCGACCTCGTCCGGGTCGGTCGCGCAGATCTGCCGGGGGACGGGCAGCCCGGCGGCGGCGACGGCCTCGTGCATGCGGTACTTGTGCAGCCGCGCGTCCATGAGGGCGGGGTCGTTGGACAGCGCGGGGACCAGCGCGTCCGTGCACCGCTGTGCCAGCGGCAGCGCCGCCTCCGCCCCATGGAAGATCGCGATGGGGTCGAGCGCGCCGAGCCGCGCGATGGTGTCGGCGACGTCGCCGTGGTGGTTGACGACCGCGTCGTAGGCGGCGGGGTCGTAGGCGGACAGCATCGGGGCGAGCGCCGGTCCCGCGTAGTCCATCACGGCGACCGGGCTGAACCCCGCCGCGCGCAGGGCGGGGGCGAGCAGGGCGGCCGAGCTGAACGGCCGGACGATCGCGACGACCGGTCTGGTCATGGTCTTCACCTTCCTGTCGGTGGCCGGTCAGTCGGCCGCGGGTTCGAGGGCCGGTTCGGGGTCGGCGGAGGGGCGCCGGGCCAGCCCGGCGCCGGCCGCCGTGCACACGGCCGCGGCCAGCGCGAACGCCCCGGTCAGCACCCACACGCCCGACCCCCAGGCGTGCCAGGCGGCGATGCCGATCATGGGGCCGATGGCGTAGCCGACGTGCTGCGGGACGGTCGCCGCGGCGATGTAGCGGCCGCGCAGCGCGGCCGGTGCGACGAGGCCGGGGTAGGCCATCATCGACGGCGCCGCGATGACCTCGCCGAACGTCCACACCGCGGTGGCGAGGACGAGCATCGCGACGGGCGTCGGGCCGGTGTAGACGAGCTGCCCGACGCCGAGCATCGCCATGCCGAGCGCCATCGGCACGCCGATCGGCAGCCGCTGCAGCCACTTCGACAGCAGCACCTCGAAGGCGATGACGATGAGGCCGTTGACGCTGAGGAGCGTCGCGTAGATCTTGTCCGTATGGCCGGAGCCCGTCACGAACAGGGGCAGCGCGGCCGAGCTCTGGATGTAGGCGAGCGCGGTGAGGAACAGGCCGCCGACGACGAGCATGAACCGCCGGTCGACCAGGACCTGCCGGTATCCGGCGCGCTCGCCGCCGTCCGCGCCCTTGCGGGCGTCCGGTTCGCGGTCCGAGCGCAGCGCCGTGTAGGCGATGACGCAGTACAGCAGCGACGTCGCCGCGTCCACGTAGAACAGAGCGCCGTAGGACGCGAAGGTCAGCAGCAGGGCGGCGCCCAGCGGGCCGACGGTCGTGCCGACGTTGAACGTCAGCCGCAGCACCGAGAAGACCATGACGTGCCGGTCCTTCGGGGTCAGCTCCACGACCCACGCCATCGCCGCCGGGCGGTACGCCTGGGCGGTGAGGCCCGCGCCCGCGGCGACGACGGCGCCCACCCACATGTTCGGGACGTGGACGAGCGCCGCGGTGAGCACGGCCGTGCTCGCCATGGCCCCGACGATCGTCACCCGGTAGCCGAAGCGGTCGGCGGCCGCGCCGCCCGCCGCCGAGCCGGAGATCCGACCGATCATCAGCGCGGTGAGGACGACTCCGCTCTCCCAGGCGCTGAACCCCTCGTGCTTCAGGAACAGGACGAGGAAGGCGTTGAGGAACGCGGCCAGGTTGCTGATCAGGTTGCCGAGGACGAGGATCCGGACGGTCCCGCTCATCTCGCGCAGGGTGGCGAGGATGGTCGGGTGCGGTGCGTCCGGCGCGGGTGCCGCGCTCATGACACCGGCTCCAGCGGACGGCCCTCGAAGGTGAAGTAGCGGCCGGCGTCGGGGACGGCGGCGCGGGTCTCCTCCAGGGTCGGGGCGAGGGAGATGACGTAGCCGGTGCGGGCGAGGCCGTGCGGCGGCAGCCGCACCTTCGCGCCGGGCTGGACGCCGACCGCCATCTCGTGGACCGGCGGCTCGGCCAGCTCCCGGTGCGCGGTCGCCGCGGTGACCTCCATGTCGAACGGCGGGTAGGCGAACCGGATCGACGCCGCCTGCCTCGGCTTGGGGAACGACACCCGGGGGACGCGTCCGGCGGCGACGTCGGCGGCGGCGAGCGGCGCGTCCACGCCGGAGGTCAGCAGCCCCAGGTAGGGGATCATCCCGCCGCCGAGCCGGACGTTGATCTCGATGATGTGCGTCGCGTTCGCGGTGAGCTTGAACTCGATGTGCGTGAAGCCGTCGGTGAACCCGACCTCGGCGTGCGCGCGCTGGAGGGTGTCGCGCATCGCCGGGTCGGTCAGCAAGGGGTCGTTGGCGTCGACGTCGTGGCCGATCTCCTCGAACGCCAGCCGCGGGCCGTCGCCGAGGACCTTGCGCGCCACGATCAGCGGGGTGCAGGTTCCGCCGCTGAGCACGCAGTCGACGGAGATCTCCGGCCCGTCGAGGAACTCCTCCACGATCACGTAGTCCTCGAACTGGCGGATGCCGCCCATCCGGGTGCCGTCGGTCAGCGCGAACGCCGCGGCCAGGTCGTCCGGCCGCTCGACCTTGCGGATGCCGAGGCTGCCGCCGAGGTTGCGCGGCTTGAGGATGACCGGGTAGCCGATCTCGGCGGCGAACGCGCGGGCCGCCTCCAGCGTCGCGACGGCCTTGGACGCGGGCTGCGGCAGGTCCGCGGCGGTCAGCGCCTCGCGGGTCGCGGTCTTGTCGCGGCAGCGGGCCACCGCGTCCGGGTCCAGGACGGGGAAGCCGAGCGCCGCGCTCAGGTGCGCCGACGTCTCGATGTACACCTCGTCGTAGCAGAACACCCCGGCGACCTCGCGCTCGCGGGTCACCGCCAGGGCGGCGTCGATCAGCTTGTCCAGGTCGAGGCAGTCGACGACGGTGTGCCCGATGATGTACGGGTCCTCCCAGGTGGGAGGGGTCGGATTCAGCAGCCACAGCCGGTACCGCGCCGACACCGACTCCAGGATGTAGGCGCGGTAGACCCAGTAGCTGCTCGCGACCAGGATGAGGAGCGGGCGGTCGTCGCCCGCCGTCGGGTGGAAGGGCATGCGGACCTCGATGGGGAGTCGGGAACAGGGCCGGGGCCCGGGATCCGCGGACGGCAGGCCCGGCGCGGGGGCCTGCCGTCCGGGCCCGGTCAGGACGTGAAGTAGTCCTCCAGCGCGCCGCGCCGGCGGACGTCGAGGGTCGCGCAGTGGAACCCGCCGCCGAAGGTGTTGACCGTCCGGAACGGCACCGGGATGGGCGTGAAGCCCTCCTTCTCCAGCAGCCGCAGCAGCTCGGTCTCCCGCTCCTCGACGAAGATCCGCTCCTGGTCGAGCATGAGCGTGTTCATCGCGATCCAGCGGCTGCAGAAGTACATCGTCTGGTCCGCGGGGATGGCGGGCTCGGGGCAGATGAGGACGTCCCAGCCCTTGAACATCTCCGGCAGTTCCGGCACCCGCTCCGGGTTGACCAGGACCCGGCCCGGACGCAGCGGGACGAACGTGGCGTTCATGTGCATCGGGTGGTCGTCGACGAACGCGACCTCGTGGACGCGGTACTCCCCCTCCAGCAGCCGCCGCGTCCACTCGATGCCGAACCGGTTGGTGACGTGGCTGCGCTGGACCAGGATGTCGCGGCCGAACCGCATGAAGTCGCCGGCGTCCACGAGCGGCTCGAACTCGGTGATCACCGAGGTCGCGGCGGGGAACGGGTCGTGCGGCGCGGGCTCGGCGGGCTTGGCGGCGGCGTAGCCCGGGTTGTAGGACGCCTCCGTCAGCTCGGGCTTGGGCGCGGCGACCCAGCGGGCGCCGCGCCGGAAGTAGTCCTTGAAGATCGTCCGGAAGGGGTGGGTGGCGAAGTAGTACGACCGCCAGCCCATCGTCGCCTCGACGATCCGGTCCCCCGCCACCAGCGCGATGTCGCGCGGGAAGGTGTGCGACGACCCGCCGGTGGACGACCAGTCGGCCGTGCCGAACGAGCGGGACTGGTCGACCGGGTCGGGCCGGCGGACGGTGACGCCCTCCCCTTCGAGGATCGCCACGAACCCTTCGAGCTCGGCGTGCGCCGCCTCGACCTGCTCCCGCGGGAAGGGGCCGCCGCCGTTGCGGCGGTAGAACTCCCACGCCTCCGGCGGCACGGTCGCCTCGATGGCCGGGTGGAACGGCGGGACGGCGGCGCCGTCGATGACGCCGACGATCACCTCTTCGAGCGGGTCCCACTCGTTGTGGGAGCCGACCGGCGACACGGCGCCGCTCCCCGCCGGGGACGTCCCGGCCGAGCCGTGCTCAGTCATCGTGGGGGTTCCTTTCGATGGTCCGTACGGTCACGCGGGCCTGCGCGGAGGCCGCCTTCAGCCCGTGCAACCGGCTTCGCGGGACGAGCAGGACGTCGCCCTTGCCGAGCCGGTGCGGGCGGTCGGTCGCCCAGGCGTGCACGTCCACCTCGCCGTCGGTGACCTCGACGAGCCGGTCGGAGTCGTGCACGCCGGTGCTGAACGGGTCGTCCGGGCGGAGCGTGGCGGTCACGCCGTCGTCGTTCGCGGCGGACGCCAGCGCCGCGCCCGCGGCGGTGTGCTCGTCCAGCGTGTCGGCCCAGGAGACCTGGGCGCGGAAGTCGGCGTCGCCGAGCCGCAGCAGCAGCTTGGTGTCCTCGATGCCGCGGACCAGCTCGGGGACGACCAGGTCGCCGTGCGCCCTGGCCAGGCCGAGCAGCAGGTTCTCGTAGGTCATCCGCCCGTGGTGGATGTCGATGTGGGCGTGCTCGTCGCAGTACGCGGCGTCCACCCGGTCGCCGTAGACGGCGCGGAGCATCGCGCCGGTGTCGGCGAAGCCCTGGGCGAAGAGCCATTCGAGGTAGCTCACGGCGGCCATGTAGCGGAACACGCCGCGGTGGTCCTCGGTGAGCCAGTTGAAGTAGTTCACGCCGACCAGGGAGCTGGTCAGGTAGAAGTTCCAGTACGCGTGCACGTCGGTGTGGAGGCCGACGCTGGCCAGCATCTCCTTGAAGATCGTGCTGTGCTTGGCGCCGTAGACCCCGTACCCGAACTCGTCGACGAAGATCTTGAAGAGCTCGGACTGCTCGAGGCCGTAGGACCCGCCGAGGTTGCGCGCCATCGCCGACGCCTCGGTCAGCGCGTCCAGCGCGAGCTGGATCAGGTGCAGCGCCGCCGCCTCCTCCGGGTGGCGGCACTCGGTGATGAACCGCATGGTGCCGCCGACCGGCGCGGTGAGGTCCACCGCCGGGTTGCTGCCGGAGGCGTCCGCGGGCGCCCCGGCGCCGCCGACCTCGGCGAGGAAGTACTCCTGCAGCTCGTCGAACGTCCGCACCGCGGGCACGGGCACCGCGTCGTCCAGGAACGCGTAGCTGTAGCGCTCCAGGCCGGGCCGGACGCTGTCGCGCAGCCGCCGGACCTCGTCGCCGTAGAACAGGTCGAAGTCGGCCTTGGCGGTGCCGAGCCCGGCCGGCGGGAGCAGGATCATGTCGCTCTCGTAGGCGTTGCACAGCACGCGCCCGGCGATCAGCTGTCCGCTGCCGAGGAACTCGGCCTCGGTCGCCGGGACGGAGAAGTCGCGCTCGCCCACGCCGGGCGCGCCGATCGGCCGCCGGTAGGGGTTGCCGGTGATGTACACCTCGGGCCCCGGCTGGAAGATCCGCTGCGCGCACAACGCGGCGAGGTCGCCGGCGCGGTCCCCGGACGCGACGGTCCCGCCCGCGAGGCGTCCGACGTCCACGCCCGGTCTGCCGCCGCTGACGGTCCCGGTGGTGAAGGTTCCGGTGGTGACGGTCATAGCGCGGCCTCCTCCGCGTTCGGGCGTGCGCCGTCCGCGTCGACGGAGAAGCGCACGCGCTCGCCGTCGTGGGCGGCCACCAGCGTGACCGGCTCGCCCGGCTGGACGTGCACCGGCACGGGCAGGCACTGGATCGCCTGCTTCCAGTGGGATCGTTCCTGGTCGGGCCCGTTGCTGACCGTGATCCCCGGCAGCAGCTCCATCTCGAACCAGAACGCGATCGCGTGCACCCGCCCGGCCGCGGTCGGCTCCAGTGTCAGCGCGGTCCGGCGCGGGCTCTCGTCGTCGGTGTAGAAGTCGAAGTCGAACACCGGCAGCGGCTCCGACAGCGCGCGGTGCTCGTGATGGGTGAGCCGTGAGTCGAAGTACTCCAGCGTGGCCAGCCGGTTGAACGGCGCCAGGTCGAACCCGTACAGCTTGCCCACGTGGTTCTTGCGGTGCAGCGCCGCGCTCTCGACGAGCTGCGCGATGACCCGGGCCCGGCCCGGCAGGATCGTGGCGTCCGCGGTGAGCAGGTGCTCGCGGGCGTGCGCGATCGTCCCGAGGATGCCCTCGCCGAGCAGCCCGCAGTCGACGATCTCGGTGACCAGCAGGTCGGCGCGGCGGGGCAGGTCCTCCGGCACCCGCATCCGGGTGGACAGCTTCGGTACGACGGTGACCGCGTCGTCATAGCCCGCCGTGCGCACCACCTGGACGGCGGTCTCGGCGACCGACGGCTCCCCCTCGCAGGCCACGACCTCCCGCGCGCCGGCGCGGGCGGCCATCATCGCCAGCAGCCCGGACCCGGCGCCGATGTCGAGCACCAGTGCCCCGGGGTCGGCGGCGACCGCCCGCCGGATCGCGCGGTCGTACAGCTCGCCGCGCTCCTCGTCGTGCAGCATCTCCCAGTGCCAGCGCGGGACGGTGCGGCGCACGGCCCGGTTGTGCCCGATCAGCGCCTCCTCGTGCTGGCGGTCCAGCTCCAGGACGAACCCGTAGGCGCGGGCCGCGTCCTCGTGGCGGCCCTGCCGGTGCAGGTCGCGGCCCCAGCGGAGCAGGCCGCCGATCAGCTCGGCGTCGCGGGTCGTCGTCTCCACTACCGTGCCTCCTCGGCTCGAGACGGGCGGTGAGTCGGGGCGGGCGGCGGGCGGCGGGGCGGTGCTCTCCGGTGTCAGAGGCATGCGACGGCCTCGCCGTTCATGTCGCGCTCCAGAGCGGCCGGCGGGACGAGCCCGTCCGCCGCGCAGGGCTCCTCCGGCGGCAGGTTGGCCAGGATCTCCTTGTGGATCACCGAGACCGGAGCCGGGCCGGTGTCGGAGGGCAGCAGCACGACGGCCTCGTCGCCGCTGCGCACCATGGGCAGGGAGGTGCGCCGGACGGCGGCGACCCCGACCTTGGTGCCGTGCCAGGGGCAGCTCAGCCGCCGCCCGTCGGGGGTGCGCCGGGCGAGGCTCAGCGGCCCGCCGCGGTGCGGGCAGTGGTCGCGCACGAGCAGCCGGCGTCCGTCCGTGTCGAGGACGAAATAGCGGTCGTGGCCGACCATCACCGTGTTGTACCTGCTCAGATCCATGACGACGACGCGGGTCATCGGCTCCTCTTAGGGGGTTTCGGGCGCAGCCGGAAGGCGGGCGCGCGGGCCATGGCGGGGCGTGAGCGGGGGAGGATCCGCCGCGCGGGGGAAGGACGGCGGAGAGACGGGGCGGGACGCCATGCGAAGGCGCCCGCCGGGGTGGCGGGGTGGGTGTCCCGGCCGCAGGCATGGCCGGCCGGGGACGCCGGGGTGCTGCCCGCTACGGGGCCGCGATGAGAGCGCGTGTCGAGGGAGTCGGAGGCACCCGGAGGAGCGCGGCGGGGCGGGTGCGGGGGCGGGGTCAGCCGCCGGTGAGGACGGGGTGCAGCAGGCAGACGGACTCGGGGGCCACCGAGCGCACGCCGTAGAGCCGTCCGGCGGGGATCAGCACGCGGTCGCCGCGCTCCAGCCGCTCCGGCGGGCCGGTCGGCGTCGTGACGAGGTCGGCCTCGCCCCGCTCGATCTCCAGCACCATGGCGCCGTCGTGGTTGCGCGTGCCGAACGGGTGGCCTTCCCGCAGGACCGTGCGCAGCGGCGGCGCCACCGCGATGGACGCGGCGCCGGCGAGCTCGCGGTGCCGGGCGAGGTCGTCCGCCCAGCGGATCTGCGCCGCCGTGTCGTCCTCGAACCAGCCGCCGATCAGCCGGGCCTCGGCGATCCCGCGCAGCAGCTCGGGCACCACCCGCGAGCCGTGCCGGTCGGCGAGCGCGAGCAGGACCTGCTCCCGGGTGATGCGGCCGTGGTGTTCGTCGATGTGCGCGTGCTCGTCGCAGTAGTGCAGATCGACGGAGTCGCCGAAGATGTTCCGGAAGACCTTGACCATCTGCACGAATGCGGGTGCGAAAACGGCCTCCGCATAGGTCACCGCTCCCGCATAGCGGAAGAACTTCGCGTGGTCCCGGGACAGGTAGTAATAGTAATTGTTGGTGGCCAGCGGGCCGCCGAGATAGAAGTTCCAGTACGCGTGCACATGGGTGGCCATCCGCCGGCTGCGAAGCATCTTGGCGAAGATGGTGGTGTGCTTGGCGTCGTAGACGCCGTAGCCGAACTCGTCGATGAAGATCTTGAACAGCGCGGACTGTTCGGGACCATAGGCGCCGGCGAGGTTGCGCGACATCGCCGAGGCCTCGGTGAGTCCGTCGAGGGCGAGCTGCACGAGGTAGAGGTCCGCGGCCGCCTCCCGGTCGCGCGCCTCGGCGATCGCGGTCAGCGCGGGCGAGGGGCCGTTGGCGGCGGCGGTCACCACGTGCTGGAAGTAGGCGTCGAGGATCTCGGTCGTGCCCGCGCCGCTGACGTCGACCGCGTCGTCCAGGCAGTCGAAGGCGAAACGTTCCAGTTCGGAGACGGACGTCTCGCGGATCCGGCGCAGCCCGGGGCCGTAGAAGAGGTCGAAGTCGTCGTGCAGGTCCGCTAGCCCCTGCTCGGGGAGCAGCACCGTGTCCGCCTCGTAGAAGGTGCCGAGGAGGCGGTGGGCGACCAGGGAGCGGTGCGTGGACCACTGGTCGGCGCGCGGCGGGAGCGTGAAGTCCGACTCGGCCACGGAGTCGGGCACCAGCATGCGGCGGTAGGGGTTGGAGTCGTGGAGAACCTGGGCGTCACCGTGGAAGAGCGGGCTCCGCGCAAACGTGGTGAGCCGCTTTCCCAGGGTGCCGCCGACTTCGTTGTCGACAGGAGATGCCTGAGGTTGCACAGTCATTAATTTGTACCGTTCACCTGACTACTGAGTGGGTCGGGTGCAGCGATGGCGGGCCGTGCCGATTGTGTCGGCGGTGCGCAGGAACGGTCGGTCTGGATTTGTTGTACGGGTCGGCAAAATGTTGCGCAGAGACAGTCTTGTCTCACGTGCGGTGAGAGCTCGGTTTCTCGGGTGCGGGCACATTAACAAAGGGCTTCGGCGGGATCAATGATCATGTGACTGGCTTTGGGCGACCCGGTCTGCGCGCGCGGCTGGTCGCGGTCCTCCGGAATACGCCCCCGCCCGGATCCGCCGCCGGGCCGGGCGCCGCCGCCGGACCGCACCGTGTGCGCCTCGCGCCGGCCGGGCAGGTCCTCTGACATGGGTCTTGACCTTGGTTGCTGGCCCTCGCCCCACCCATCCTTTGTGCCGTCGGTCACGTAGGCGCGGTCTCCGACAGGGGCTTGACGAGTGGTGAAGGTGGCGGTCATCTATGCGGTCCGAGAAGGACCGGCCGTAACCTGATCGTGACGGGAACCTGGCTGGATCCGGTCACTCCGGTGCAGTTCGGAGGCTCCCTCCGGATCGGAGAGGGCCCTCCACAGCGCCCGCCCGGCGGCGGTCCGGCCGAAATCCCCGCGCTGCCGCGCTCCCGCCCGTCCGGTCCTAGGTGCGCGGCGCGAGCCGGGTCGTCCGGGCCGGATCTGCGACCGAAATCGGTCCGGCGAGGTGTTCCAGGGCCCAGGGGACGCCGCGCGCCACCGGGGCGTCCGGGCCAGGGACGGTCACGGTGGTCTCTTCGAACCGGGCCTGCCCGCAGTGCGGTGGCACGCACCGGATGCCTTGTCATCGCATGGGCGACGCGCGCCGTGGTTCTCGCGGACGAGGCGCAGGCACCGATCGAGCCCGGCGGCGCCGCAGGGGCCGGTGAGCCTTCTATATAGAGGACGTCGAGCGTCCCCCGGACCACCGGACGGCGCCGGGGGATTCACGCCTCCGGCGTCGCCTCAGCCGGTCGAGTCAAGCGCTTGCGCGACGGTCCGGGGGACCACGGTGAGACAGACCGCGAGCCCGGGAGCCGGAGTCGCGATTGACACAGCAGGCAGGGACGGGCATAAGGCGGTACCCGGACGACGTTAGACTTACCGAATCACTCTTCGACGCCCCCATGGCGTCAGGCTCGTCCTTGCAGCCCACTGATCACATCGTGGTGCCTCCCGAGACGTGCCCCCCTCTCGGAAGGTACTGCGTGACCACAGCTGCCGCTGCTCAGAACCCGTCCGCCGACATGCCCGCCGCGACCCCCGCGAGCGTGGGCGACGAGCGGGTTCCCACCTTCGCCGAGCTGGGCCTCCCCCCGGCTCTGGTGTCGGGCCTGGCCCGCCAGGGCATCGAGGCTCCGTTCCCGATCCAGGCCGCCGCGATCCCCGACGTGATGGGCGGACACGACGTCCTCGGCCGGGGCAAGACCGGCTCCGGCAAGACCCTGGCGTTCGGCCTCCCGCTGCTCGCCCGCCTCGCCGGCCGCAAGGCCGCCCCCAAGCGCCCGCTGGCGCTGATCCTCGTCCCGACCCGCGAGCTCGCCCAGCAGGTCCAGAACAACCTGGAGCCGCTCGGCCGCGGCCTCGGGCTGCGCTTCAAGACCGTCATCGGCCAGACCTCGATGTTCAAGCAGATCGACGCGCTGCGCCGCGGCGTGGAGGTCCTGGTCGCCACCCCCGGCCGGCTGAAGGACCTCATGCGGCAGGGCGCCTGCGACCTGTCCGACATCGAGATCGCGGTGCTCGACGAGGCCGACCACATGGCCGACATGGGCTTCCTGCCCGACGTCACCGACATCCTCGACCAGGCCAAGCCGGGCGGGCAGCGGCTGCTGTTCTCCGCCACGCTCGACAACGACGTGGACGTCCTCGTCAAGCGCTACCTGGACGCCCCGGTCACGCACGCCATCGGCCCCGTGGACGAGCCCGTCGCCACGATGGACCACCACCTGCTGCTCGTGGCGCCCAAGGAGAAGGGCGCCATCACCGCCGAGATCGCCAACCGTGAGGGCCGGACCATCCTGTTCGCCCGCACCAAGCACGGCGTCGACCGGCTCGCCAAGCAGCTCGTCCAGGTCGGCGTGCGCGCGGCCGGCCTGCACGGCGGCAAGAGCCAGGGCCTGCGCACCCGCACGCTCGCCGAGTTCCGCGAGGGCTCCATCAGCGTGCTCGTCGCGACGGACGTCGCGGCCCGCGGCATCCACGTCGACGACGTCAGCCTGGTCATGCACGTCGACCCGCCGGCCGACCACAAGGACTACATGCACCGCGCCGGCCGGACGGCCCGCGCCGGCGAGCGCGGCACCGTCGTCACGCTCGTCCTGCCGCACCAGGTGCGCTCCACGGCCGCGATGACCCGCCGCGCCGGGATCAACGCGCCCCGCGTCCGGGTGACCTCCGGCGACTCCGAGCTGATCAAGCTGACCGGGGCCCGGCTGCCGTCCGGAATCCCGATCGAGGGCCCGATCATCCCCGAGCGCCCGCGCCGCGAGGGCGGCGGCCGGGGCCGCTCCGGCGGCCGCCGCGGCGGCCGCGGCTTCAACGGCCGCGGACCCCGCTCCTTCGACCGCCAGGACGGCGGCGCGCCCCGCGACGGCCACGGCCACGCCGACGGCGACCGCCGCGAGGGCGGCTACGGCGAGCACCGCGGCTCCCACTCCGGCGACCGCCGCAGCGGCGGTCCCCGCACCGGAGGCGGCTCCCACGGCAACCGCCGTGGCGGCTCCTACGGCAGTGGCGGCGGCAAGCGCCGAGACGGAGGCGACCGCCGCCCGGCCCGTTCGAACTGATCCGGTCCCCGGGTGAGGCTCGCCTTCGGCGCGCCTCACCCGTGCCGGTCGCGGTGGGGGGGGGTGGGTCAGCCCGCTTCTTCTCGGAGTTTGTCCTGGAGGATCTGCAAGCCCGCCAGGCCGTCCACCGAGAGGGCGGCCAGCTCGTCCAGTGACATCAGCGGGGTGCCGCGCAGGGGCGGCTGCCAGCCGTTCTCCTTGTCGTGGCTGCGCAGCACCTTGGCGGGGACGCCGCCGATGACCGCGTGGTCGGGGAAGGTGCCGCGGACGACCGCGCCGCCCGCGACCGCGACGTTGCGGCCGAGCCGGGTGCCGGGCAGGATGATCGCCCCGGTGCCGATCCAGCAGCCGTCGCCGATCTCCACCGGGTTGTTCTCCGGCCACTGCCGGCCGATCGGCGTGTGGAGATCGCCGTAGGTGTGGTTCTGGTCGGTGATGTAGACGTTCGGGCCGGTGAAGACGTCGTCGCCGATCACGATGGACTGGTGGCCGACGATGTGCGTGCCGCGTCCGATCGAGCAGCTCCCCCCGATCCGGACGACCAGGTCCGGGCCGAGGTCGAGCCCCGGGACGAACCCGGCGGAGATCGTCACATGCGTCCCCACCAGGGTGTGGTCGCCGATGGAGATCCACGGCTCGCCGTAGATCGAGCCCACGGGGAAGCCGATGCAGGCGCCCTCGCCGAGGTAGCCGAACCTGCGCCGGCCCGGAGTCCGCGGGGTGATCTCGCCCTGCCGCTGGATCCACTCCCAGGCACCGTGGACGGCCGCGTGCGCGCCTTTCCGGGCACGGTCCTTGGCCCGGGCGGTGAGCGACTGCCGAAGGGTGCGGGGTTTCGGCGACATGGCGTTCACCGTACCGAATCGCAGAGCCGTCCAGACACGGTGGAGGCCCGGCCACCGTGACCGGGCCCCGCTTCCGTCAACGTCCGTCTCAGTGCGGTGAACGCACCTGGTCGTCGAGGTCGGCGCCGGAGACGGTCATGGAATCGGCCGAGACGGCCGGGTCCTCGTCACCGCCGCCGGACGCGGCGTCGCGGGCGGCGCCGCGCCGCGTCATCACCGCGCCCGCCACACCGACCGCGGCCACCGCGCCCAGCATCGCGAGCAGAGCGCCCCGCCGGGGCCGCTGCGGCTGCGGCGGCTCCACCCGGTGGGCGACGCCGCTGAGGAACGAGCTCACCCGCGGGGCGAGGCCGATCTCCACGTACCGGGCGGCCCGCCGGAGGCGGGGCGCACCCCAGCCGCGGGCGACCATCACCCGTTCACCGGCGGCCGGGCCGATCCGCTCCGCCACGTCGGTGGCACGCCGCCGCCATGCGCCGGTGCCCTGGCGGGCCACCTCCTGGACGCGGCCGAAGCGCGTGCGGACGTCCTCCCGCGGCTTCCGGCGGATACTGATCATTAGGGACACGCTAACCTCCCTGTTTGCGAGGTCCTGTCGTGCAGCCTTCCCCGGAAACGGGAGGTAAACACTGATCGTGTGATCAGATGGTCACCGAAGGTAGCGCGTTCGTGCGCGTCCGGGACCGACCCGAGCACCCACTCACGAGGAGGCGGCCAGCGTGGCCAACGAGATCTTCGCGACGCTCAACACGTCGCTCGGCAAGATCGTCATCCAGCTCTACCCGGAGCAGGCGCCCGAGACCGTGGCGAACTTCGTCGAACTGGCGGAGGGCACCAAGGTCTGGCACGACCCGAACACCGGCCAGAAGAGCGAGGCGCCGCTGTACAACGGCACCATCTTCCACCGCGTCATCGACGGGTTCATGATCCAGGGCGGTGACCCGCTCGGCACCGGCACCGGCGGCCCCGGCTACAAGTTCAAGGACGAGTTCCACCCGGACCTCACCTTCAACCGCCCGTACCTGCTGGCCATGGCGAACGCGGGGCCCGGCACCAACGGCTCCCAGTTCTTCATCACGCTGAGCGTGGCGCAGACCCGGCACCTGACCGGACGGCACACGATCTTCGGCAAGGTCATCGAGGGCACGGACGTCGTCGACCGGATCGGCGGCGTGCCGAAGGGCCGCAACGACCGTCCCCAGGAGGACGTCGTCATCGAGTCGGTGACGATCGAGCGGCGTTAGTCGTATTACTGGGTGAGAGACCCTCTCCTGGCGGAGACCCGGAAGGCCCCGGACGGAGCCCCAGATGAGCACAGAATCCAGTCCCGCGCCCGAGACCTCGGTGCCGACCTGTTACCGGCACCCGGGGCGGGAGACGTACGTCCGCTGCACGCGGTGCGACCGCTACATCTGCCCCGACTGCATGCGGGACGCTGCGGTCGGGCACCAGTGCGTCGAGTGCGTGGCCGAGGGCGGCCGGAGCGTCCGGCGCGCGCACCCGCGGACGGCGATCGGCGCCCGCGGCGCGGCGTCGGCCGTCCCCGTCGTGACGTACACGCTCATCGGGCTGTGCGTGCTCGCCTACCTCGCCGAGCTGGCGTCGTCGCGGGTCGTCACGGACTTCATGATGGTGGGCCAGGGGCAACTGGTCAGCGGTGACGTCATCGGCGTCGCCGAGGGCGAGTGGTACCGCCTGATCACCTCGACGTTCCTGCACCAGCGCGAGGGAAGCCTCGCCATCACCCACATCCTGTTCAACATGTGGGCGCTGTGGGCGCTCGGCCCGGCCCTGGAGCAGGTCCTCGGACGGTGGCGCTACCTGGCGCTGTACATGCTGTCCGGGCTCGGCGGCAACGTGCTGCTGATGCTGGTCGCCCCGGGGAGCTCGGCCGTCGGGGCGTCCGGTGCCATCTTCGGCCTGTTCGGGGCGTACTTCGTGATCGGCCGCAGGCTGGGCGCGCCG
The DNA here is from genome assembly GCF_900659635.1 of Actinomadura roseirufa. GTDB lineage: Bacteria > Actinomycetota > Actinomycetes > Streptosporangiales > Streptosporangiaceae > Spirillospora > Spirillospora roseirufa. Next base: position 21,391 of record NZ_CAACVB010000069.1, read on the forward strand.
GTGGGCCCGATCGTGTTCCTGCTGGTGATCAACCTGGTGATCACCTTCGCCAACCTGGACACGATCTCCTGGGAGGGGCACATCGGCGGCCTGGCGGTCGGCGCGGTGCTGGCCGCGGCCTACGCCTACGCTCCGGCGGCCCAGCGCAGGCTCGTCCACATCGGGGCGCCGCTGGCCATGCTGGTGGTGCTCACGGTGCTGGTGGCGGTCAAGGCCGCGGAACTGGGCTCGGGCGTCTAGACCGGCGCGAGCCCGGCCGTGGGCGAGTACGCCGAAGGCGGGCGCGGCGGGTGCCGGGACGTGCGGCCACATCGTACGGCCCGGCACCGGCCGCACGGCCGGATCAGACCCGCACCTGTGGAAAACCTGGGGAAAGTCGCGGTGAGGAATCCCCAGTCTGTGGATAACTTTCGTGGATTCGTCCGCCCCGAAAGTGGGTAGCGGCCCCAAGGTGACGCGGCCGGCGGGCGAATCCCCGTCCGGCGGTCAGCGCCAGCGGGTCGAGAGCACCACGCCGAGGATGATGGCGGTGAAGCCGATCCCCAGGTTCCAGTTGTGCAGGTCGCTCATGAACGGCACGTCGGTGCCGGTGCTCGCCGTCACGTAGAAGACCGCGATCCAGGCGAGCCCGATGAGCCAGAGCCCGACCATCGTGGGAACCAGCCAGCGGGGGCTGACCTCGGCGACCTTCGACTTCACGGGGGGCGTGTAAACAGCCTTCTTGCGCACTTTGGACTTGGCCACGGTGGGATCGATCTCCTCGGGCGTCCGGCGGCCGGAGCGCCGGTCCGCGCATGGGTGTTTTGTCGGTTAGCGTAGTCGCTGGTGAGCAGCGTACGGCGTCCGGCTTGGGGAAGCATCATCCCAGCAATCACGCTTCTCGCGGGAACCCTGTTCGCGGCGAGCGCGAGCACGGCCCGCGGCACGAGCCTGCGCGAGGAGGGCCGCACCCGGATCACCGAGCTGATCACCGCCGAACAGCGCCGTGGCCACCGGGAACGCGGCGAGTACCGCCGGCTGCGCCGCGAGGTCGACGCGATCTCCCGCACGGCCGGGCAGCATGACGCGCGTGTCGAGCAGGCGCAGGGCGAGGCGGACGCGCTCGCCGCCTCCTCCGGCTTCGCCCCCGTCACCGGCGCCGCCGTACGGGTGACTCTGGACGACGCGCCGCTGCCCGAGTCCGGTGCCCTGCCGCGCGGCGTCCGCCCCGACGACCTCGTCGTCCACCAGGGCGACGTCCAGGCCGTCGTCAACGCCCTCTGGGCGGGCGGCGCGCGGGCGATGCAGATCATGGACCAGCGGGTGATCTCGACCAGCGCGGTCCGCTGTGTCGGCAATACGCTGATCCTCCAGGGCGTCGTGTACTCGCCGCCGTTCCGGATCACCGCCGCCGGCGACCCGGCGCGGCTGCGGGCCGCGCTCGACGCCTCCCCCGAGATCGGGATCTACCGCAAGTACGTCCACGCCTACGGGCTCGGCTACACGGTCCGGCCGGTGGAGCGCGCCACCCTGCCCGCCTACACCGGGAACGTGACGATGAACCACGCCACGGTCCCGGGCGAGGGCGACACGGGCGGCTAGCGGCCCCCGCCGGGGAGACCCGGACCAACATTGGCCGATATGGGACAGAAGGAGACGCGCGGTGCGGGTGGTCATCCGGAGCCTCGGCGAGCTGTGCATCACCGCCGGGGCGATCGTGGTGCTGTTCGTCCTGTACGAGCTCTGGGGGACGGGCCAGTACACCCGGGCGCAGCAGGACCGGCTCGGCGACGAGCTGATGCGCGACTGGCGGGCGCCCAAGGTGACCACCGAGAAGGTGAGCCTCGGCAAGGGCCTGGCGATGATCCGCATCCCCCGGTTCGGCGCGAAGTACCATTTCGTCGTCATCGAGGGCGTCGACCGCGCCGACCTGCGCAAGGGCCCCGGCCACTACCCGGGCAGCGCGCTGCCGGGGGAGGTCGGCAACTTCGTGGTGTCCGGCCACCGCACGACGTACTCCGCCCCGTTCAACCGGCTCGGCGAACTGCGGCTCGGGGATCGGATCCTCATCGACACCCGCGACGAGCAGTACGTCTACAAGATCACCGACCGCCGGATCGTCAGGCCGTCGGCGGTCGAGGTGACCGCGCCCGTCCCGTTCCACCCCGGGCGGCGGCCGCGGGAGCGGATGATCACACTCACCACCTGCCACCCGAAGTACTCCGCCGCCCAACGCATGATCATTTTCGGGGAGCTGACCGAACGGCTTCCCCGCGCCGCCGCCGGAAAGTAGGAGGCCACCGTGTACGCCTGGATCTGGCGCCGCCTGCCGGGAACGTGGCAGGTCAAGACAGCGGTCGCGGCCGTCCTCCTCATCGTGGCCGGCCTCCTGCTGTGGTACGTCGTGTTCCCCTGGCTCGACCCCAGGCTGCAGTTCGACCACGGCGTCGTCGACGGCACGCCGTCCACCCCGGCGAGGCCCGGCTGATGCGCGTCCTGGTCGTGGACAACCACGACAGCTTCGTCTTCAACATCGTCCAGTACCTGCGCGAGCTCGGCGCCGACTGCGTGGTCAAGGACCGCTCCGACGTCACCGTGCGGGACGCCTCGTCCGCGGGCGGCGTGCTGCTCAGCCCGGGTCCCGGGCATCCCGCCGGTTCCGGCGTCTGCCTCGACCTCGTCGCCGACGCCGAACGCCGCGCGGTGCCCCTGCTCGGCGTCTGCCTCGGCCACCAGATCATCGGCCACGTCCACGGGGCCGTGGTGTCCCGGGCGCCACAGATCGTCCACGGGTACACCAGCCCCATCCGGCACGACGGCACGGGCGTGTTCCGCGGCCTGCCGGACCCCTTCCCCGCGACGCGCTACCACTCGCTCGCCGTGGAGCCCGCCACCGTCCCCGGCGGCGCCCTGGAGATCTCCGCCCGGACCCCGGACGGCGTCGTCATGGGCCTGCGGCACCGGACCCTGCCGATCGAGGGAGTGCAGTTCCACCCCGAGTCCATCCTCTCGATGGGTGGTCATCACCTGCTGTCGAACTGGCTGGAGATGTGCGCGGCTACCGTGTGACCTGCGTATTCGCCGTGGGAGCGTGACATCGGCGAGCCGTTCGCCGCCCCGCTTGGGAAAAAAATCCGTTGAAATCCGTAACGTCCCCCCATCTCCGGACGAAGACCATATCGAGGGCTTCCGCCATTGCCCCCGAGTGGCGGAAGCCCTCTTTGCCGTCCTCGTCCAGGAGCGCCCCCGGACCACGACGCGGATCCGCGGGTGGACGGACCAAGAACTTCCGCCTCCCTGACAACGCGCGGACGGCATCGGTGTCTCTCTAGGGTGATCGAAATACTCTCCAGCGGCCGGGCGAGCCCGGCCGCCGCCGCATCCGGCGAGGCGGGCGACGGTTCGTTCGACGAGCTGTTCAAGGCGCACTACCACTCGCTGGTGCGCCTGGCCGGTCTCCTCGGCGCCGATGATCCCGAGGACATCGCGCAGGACGCCTTCGCCCGGTTCTACCGGAAGCGGCGAAAGCTCCGCGACGGCACCGCGGCCCTCGCCTACCTGCGCTCCATCGTGTTCAACCTGACCCGCAACCGGCACCGGCACCTGCGCGTCGTCCGGTCGCGCCTGACGGCCGAGCGCAGGCGCCAGGTGCAGGAGCTCCACGACCCCGCCGAGACCGCCCTCATGGCGCACGAGGAGCATCGCGCGCTTCTGGCGGCGCTGGACCGGCTGCCGCGCCGCCAGCGCGAGGTACTGGTCCTGCGCTACTGGCTGGAGCTGTCCGAGGTCGAAATCTCCCAAGCCCTGCAGATCTCGGTCGGAACCGTCAAGTCCCACGCCCACCGAGGCGTCGCAGCACTCCAGGCAGCACTGAAGGAGGAGACATGAACTCCATGGAAGACCGGCTGCTCGCGGCCCTCGACCACAAGGCCGCGACGTTCACCGCCGACCCCGAGGCCAGAGATCACGTCCGGCGGCGCGTCCGGCGCACCCGCACGCGGAACACCGTCGGCGTCGCCGCCGCCGTCGTGGTGGCCGGCGCCGCGGTCACGACGGGCGTGCTCGCCCTGCCCGGCCTCGACGACGGAGCCGGCCGCGGTCACGCACTGGCACAGTCGGCCGGCTCGCCCACGCACGACCCGGCGTCCTGGATCAGGCTGCACCCGCCCGCCGGCAAGGTCGCGCGCACAACGCCCCTCGGCAAGGAGGGACCCATGACGGATGTGTGGTTCTCCGCCGTCGAGGGACGGCGAGCGCTCTGCTGGACCTGGTCCCCTGCTCCTGCGTCCGGGTTGCAGGGCTCATGCTCGTCGTCCGACACGCGGCCGTTCGAGCGCGAGTTCCAAGTCACGGCGGCGACCGGCTTCGACGGGTCGGTGTCCATCGGTCTCGCCGAGGATCGCGCGCGGTCGGTGACGGCCGTGCTGGCGGACGGGACGCGGCGGCCCGGCTCGCTGCTGAGGGCGGAGGGCTTCCCGTCCAAGGTCTGGCAGGTGGGCGCACCCGGCAAGGTCTCCATCACGGCCGTCGAGCTCGCGGACGCCCACGGAACGGTGATCAGGCAGCTCAACAAGACCCGGATCCCGGCCGGCCCCCAATGCTCCGACCAGAAGCGGCCGTCCGCCGGCGCGGTGCTACTGACGGGGGGTGCCCCGCGGATCTCGGCGACCTGGGCCGGGGGATGCCTGAACTTCTGGTCCGGCGACCGGACGAGGGGAATCGGGGACCTCAGGCCCGGCGGCTCCCTCACCAAGGCCGCCCAGGACGGCGGATCATGGTGGAACGACGGCCCATGGTGGTACGGGATCACCGGCGCCGCCACCGCGCGCGTCGAGATCCAGTTCCCCGGCGGCCGCCGCGAGGCGGCCATGAAGACGCCGGACTGGAAGAACGAACAGGTCAAGCTCTTCGTGGGCACCCTCCCGCAAGGACAGGCCGCACGGGGCCTCACGGCGATCGGCTACGACTCCGGCGGCAAGATCCTCTGGCGTAGGACGATGCCCTGAGCGGCCCTCACAGGGCGCATCGGCTAGTGGAGTGAGTGTTTCCACCCCTGGACGGGGGTCTGAGGGGCGCCCCTCAGACCCCCTGGGAGGACACCGGCCTCACTGCCCCGGGGTCGGGAAGTCGGTCGGGAACGTCGGGCCGGTGGACGGCGGGGGCGACGGCTTCTGGGCGACGAAGATGGTCACGCTGTCGCCGGGGGCGACCGTCGCGTCCGGGGTGGGCGTCTGGTCGTAGACGAGGCCCGGGGAGACCATCTTGTCGGCCGGCGGGGTACCGAGTTCGACATTGCACTTCAGGCCGAGTGAGATCAGTTTGCCGCAGGCGGCGCGCTGGCTGCTGTTGAACATGTTCGGCACCTTGAGGTTGGCGGGGCCGTTCGACACCACGACGGTGACGGTGGTCTTCTTGGCCCGCTTCTCCCCGCCGGGCGGGTCGGTGCTGATGACGCTGAGCCGCGGAACGCTGTCGCTCGTCTCGACACGCTTCTCGACCTCGAAGCCCTTGTCCTCGAGGAGGCTCTTGGCGGCCCCGTAGGGCTTGCCGGTGACGTCCGGAACGGTGATCAACGCCGGCGGCTTCTTGCCCTTGGAGACCGTGAGGACGACGGTGCCGCCCTTGGCGACGTTGGCGCCGGGCCGGGGGTCGGAGGAGATGACGGTCCCGGCCTTGGCCTGGTCGTCGTACTCGCTCTTGGGCTCGCCGACCTTCAGGCCGAGGGCGGTGAGCTGCGTGGTGGCCTGCTCGGCGGTCACGCCGACGATGCTGTCGGGGATCGTGATGGGCTTCGGCTTGCCGTCGCCGCCGGACATCAGGAACCCGATGACGGCGGCGGCGCCGATGAAGGCGACGGCGAGACCGACCCACAACGCGGCCTTCTTACCGTTCCCGCCGCGTTCGAGCGGCTGCTCGTCGTAGTGGACGGGCGGCAGGTCGTAGCCGGTGCCCGGGTGATGCTGCGCCTGGGTGTGCGGAGGGCCCTGGTAGGCGCCCATCACCTGGGTGCCCTGCGGGTGCGCGCCCATCAGCATGGTGGACGCGGCGGTGGAGGCGACCGGGTGGCCCTGCAGGACGCGCTGGATCTCCTGCCGGAACTCCGTCGCGTTCTGGTAGCGGTGGTCGGCGTCCTTGGCCATGGCCTTCAGGACGATGGCGTCCGCCCACTGCGGGATCTCGTGGTCCACGTGGGAGGGCGGGACCGGCTCCTCGCGGACGTGCTGGTAGGCGATCGCGACGGGCGAGTCGCCGGTGAAGGGCGGCCTGCCGGTGAGGAGCTCGTACAGGACGCATCCGGTGGAGTAGATGTCGCTGCGGGCGTCGACGCGCTCGCCCCGCGCCTGCTCCGGCGACAGGTACTGGGCGGTGCCGATCACCTGCGCGGTCTGCGTCATCGTGGCGGCGGAGTCGGCCATGGCGCGGGCGATGCCGAAGTCCATGACCTTGACCTCGTGCGCGCGGGTCATCATCACGTTGGCCGGCTTGATGTCGCGGTGGACGATTCCGCCGCGGTGGCTGTAGTCCAGCGCGCGCAGGATGCCGTCGGTGATCTCCAGCGCCTTGTCCGGCAGCAGGGCGCGGTTCTCCCTGAGCAGGTCGCGCAGGGTGCTGCCCTCCACGTACTCCATGACGATGTACGGGATGGAGGTGTCGCCGATCATGTCCTCGCCGGTGTCGTACACGGCGATGACGGAGGGGTGGTTCAGCGAGGCGGCCGACTGGGCCTCGCGGCGGAACCGCGCCTGGAACGTGGGGTCGCGGGCCAGGTCGGAGCGCAGCGTCTTGATCGCGACCACGCGTTCGAGGCGCAGGTCACGGGCACGGTAGACCTCGGCCATGCCGCCTCGCCCGATCACCGTGTCGAGCTCGTAGCGGCCGCCGAGCAGCCGAGGTTGACTCATATGTGCACTTTCCCTCGTACCTCTACACCTTGTCCTCCGAACCTAGCTCCCCGCTCTGCGTGGGCGCGGGATCCGGGCTCGGAGTTGACGGAGTCGTGGTGCTCGTCGCCGTTTGCGGCGCCGGTCCCAGGGCGTTGGGAGTCGTCCGGGACCTGTTGATCATTGGCTTCTTCGCGGGGGACGTCCTACCGGTCCCCGGCGTTGACGGACGGACCCGGTGCGTCCGGTGCCGTTTCCTGGCGGTCGGTCCCGGGCTGCGGTGCTTACGGGCGGACGGTGTGCCGGGACGGCCGGACGGTGTCTCGTCGGTGTCGCCTCCGGCGGGGCTCGTGGCCGGGGAGCGGGGCGTGTCCGGCCCGTCCCGTCCTCCTACGGACGCCAGGCCCTTCCACAGTGAGCCTATGACGAGGACGCCGACGAGCAGGATGCCGGCGGCGACCGAGGTGTAGGTCCTCGTGGATCGCCGCGGTGCCCTGCGCCGTCCCGGGCGCCGTTGCCCGGGTTCCGTCCCGCTCGTGAGGTTATCCGTCCCTCCGCCGCCGTCAAAACCCGGCAAAGCAGACGTCTGGTCGGCGGGCCGTCCGGAGAGCGGCGGCTGCGCGGCGGCCGACACGGCGTGCAGCGGGGCGGTCGCCACCGAGACCGGGCGGGGCGAGCGGCCGGTGCTCAGCGCCGCGCGGATCTCCAGCGCGAGGTCGGCGACGGCGTCGGCGCTCGCCGGCCGGTCCCGCGGCGCCTTCGCCAGCATGCGCATGATCAGCTCGCGGGCCTCGGCGGGCACCCGCGTGGGCAGCTCCGGCGGCGCGTCCCGGACGTGCTTGAGGGCGATCTCCACCGGCGTCCGGCCGTCGAACGGCGGCGCGCCGGTCAGGCACTCGTAGGCCACCACGCCGAGCGAGTACAGGTCGGCGGACGGGCTGATCTCCTGCCCGGACGCCTGCTCCGGCGAGATGTAGTGCGCCGTCCCCATGACCATGCCGGTCGCGGTCTGCGAGGGCGCCGCCAGCCGCCGGGCGATCCCGAAGTCGGTGATCTTGAGGGTGCCGTCCGCGGACACCATGAGGTTCGGGGGCTTGACGTCGCGGTGCACGATGCCCGCCCGGTGCGCCACCGTCAGCGCCCGGCCCGCCTGCACCATCAGGTCGAGGACGGCCTCGATCGGCAGGCCCCCGTCGCGGCCGAGGATCTCGTCGAGCGGCTCGCCCGGGACGAGCTCCATCACCAGGAACGCGCGGCCGTCCTGCTCGCCGAAGTCGTAGGCCCGCGCGATGCCCGGGTGGTCCAGCTCGGCGGCGAACCGCGCCTCGGACTCGAACCGGCCGCGGGCCGTCGCGTCCGAGTCCCACTCCAGCCGCAGCAGCTTCACCGCGACCTGCCGGCCCAGGGTGTCGTCGGTGGCGCGCCAGACCTCGCCCATCCCACCGGTCGCCAGCCGCTCCAGCAGCCGGTACCGGTGGTGCAGGACGAGGCCCGGGGTCACTTCTTCAGCACCTGCGCCATGATCGCCGCGGCCACCGGACCGGCGTTGGTCGCGCCGTCGCCGGGGCCCTCGGTGATGACGGCGAAGGCGTACCGCGGGTTCTCGATCGGGCCGAAGCCGACGAACCAGCGGGAGTTGGGGATGCTGCCGCCCTGCTCGGCCGTACCGGTCTTGCCGGCGATGTTGCGGCCCTGCAGGTTCTTCGCGGTGCCCTCGGAGACCACCGCGCGCATCATGTCGCGCAGCTGCTCGGCCGTGTCGGCCTTGATCGCCTGTCCGAACTCCTTCGGGGAGGCGCTGTAGAGCTCGCTCTGGTCCTTCGCGCGGACCTTCTGCACGACGTACGGGTTCATGATCTTGCCGTTGTTGGCGATCGCGGCGGCGACCATCGCCATCTGCAGCGGCGTCGCGCGCACGTTCTCCTGGCCGATGCCCGAACGGGCCGTCCCGTCCTTGCCGGTCTCGATCGTCTTGCCCTGGGCGTCCTTGATGGACACCGGCACGTCGCTCACCGCGGACCGGAAGTCCGGTTCGATCTTGATGTTCTTGCCGAAGCCGAACGGCTGGGCGCCGTCGCTGAGCCGCTGGATGCCGAGCTCCAGCGCCATCCGGCCGAAGGAGGTATTGCAGGACTCGGCGAACGCGCCCTTCAGCGGCGCCTGGCCGCCGCAGTTGCCGTGGTCGTGAGAGTTCGGCAAGAGCTTGTTCGACTCGGGCAGCGTGAGCGGCCCGGTGTTGACCGTGCTGGAGCTGGTGAGGTTCAGCTGCTCCATGCCGACCGCCGACGTCACCGCCTTGAACGAGGACCCGGGCGGGAACGTCTGGCTGAGCGCGTTGTCGACCAGCGGCTGGATCACGCCGGTCCTGCCGTTCAGCTCGTTCAGGCGCTTGGTGCCCTTCTGGCCCGTCTGCGGCGCGACCTCGTTCGGGTCGAACGACGGCCACGACGCCGCCACCTTCAGCGCACCGGTCTTGATGTCCAGCACGACGGCGCCGCCGCGCCTGCCCTCCTGCGTCTTCTCCTGCAGCGCCCGGTACGCCGTCCGCTGCGCCTCGGGGTCGATCGTCATCTCGAGATCGGCGCCCTCGGCCTTCTTGCCGATGAACGTGTCGAACCAGCGCTGCTGGGTGATGCGCTTGTCGCTGCCGCCGAGCAGCGAGTTGTAGGACGCCTCGACCTTCGTCGCGTACCCGTTGAAGAACCCGGTGACGGGCGCGAAGATCGGCCCGTCCTTGTACGTGCGGCCGTACTTCGGGTTGTCCTTGCCGGTCGGCTGGGACGTCACGAGCACCACCCCGCCCGCGGAGATCTGCCCGCGCGGCGAGTTGAAGACGTCCTGGTACTTGCGCCGGTTGTTCGGGTCCTTGCGCAGGCTCTCGGCCTGGCTGCCCTGGACGTAGTTGACCTGCGCCATCAGTCCGAAGATGAGCAGCAACCCGAAGATCGCCACCCGTCGGATCGGCTTGTCCATGTTCAAGGGGAGCTCACCTCGTGCTCACGATCTGGGTCATGCCCTCGTCCTGGATCGCCTGCGGGGCGGGCTTGCGCGCGTCGTGGCTCATCCGGACCAGGATCGCGATCAGGATCCAGTTGGCCATCAGGGACGAGCCGCCCTGGGAAAGGAACGGCGTCGTGAGACCGGTGAGCGGGATCAACCGGGTGACCCCGCCGACGATCACGAACACCTGGAGGCCGAGGACGAACGAGACGCCCCCGGCGAAGAGTTTCAGGAACGGATCTCGCGCGGCGACGGCGGTCTTCATCCCGCGCTGCACGATCAACGCGTAGATCAGCAGCAGCACCATCAGCCCGGTCAGCCCGAGCTCCTCGCCCATCGAGTCGAAGATGAAGTCGCTGAACGACAGCGGCGTCTGCCACGGCTGGCCCTGCCCGAGGCCGGTACCGAGCACCCCGCCCTGCCCGAGCGCGAACAGGCCCTTCATCAGCTGCGCCGAGTCGGAGTACTCGCCGCCGAGCTTGGCGCAGGCGCTGAAGCCGGGCGAGATCTTGTGGAGGGCCTGCTGCTCCTTGTAGAGGGCGGTGTCGGGGTTGACCGGGACGACCTTGCCGCTGTCCAGCAGGCACCCGCCGTCGAAGTACGGCTTCGGGTTCTGCCAGATGTCGATGCGCTGGTTGACGTGGCCCATGAAAGGCAGCAGCGTCGCGACGAACACGCCGACCGCGAGCAGACCCATGCCGATCATCACCCAGGAGACCCGCTGCGTGGCGATGTACAGCATCGACACGAACAGGCCGAAGTACAGCAGCGCGGTGCCGAGGTCCTTCTGCATGAACAGCACGCCCAGGCAGAAGAACCAGATCACCAGGATCGGGCCCAGGTCACGTGCCCGCGGCAGGCTGATCGGGCCGAACTTCTTCCCGATCAGCGACATCGCCTGGCGCTTGTTCACCAGGTATCCGGCGAAGAACACGACCAGCAGCAGCTTGGCGAACTCGCCGGGCTGAACCGAGAACGGGCCGAGGTGGATCCACACCCGGGCGCCGTTGATCTGGGCGCCGATGCCCGGCACGATCGGCAGCAGCAGCAGGATGATCGCGCTCAGCCCGATCAGGTAGGTGTAGCGCTGCGCGGTCTTCGGCGTGAACGACAGCGGCGCGTCGGTCTTGTCGGTGTCGCGCATGATCAGCACGGCGGCCACGAACAGCCCGATGCCGACGAACGTCCACATGAGCTGGCCCGTCGCGTCCGCGGCGTCCGGCAGCAGCTTCTTGCCCGCCGCGGCCGCGACCTTGTGGTCGTCGCTGGTGTCGAGGTCCAGGCGGTAGATCATCGCCAGGCCGAGCCCGTTCAGCGCCACCGACAACGGCAGCAGCAGTGGGTCGGCGTAGGAGGCGAACTTCGCCTGGACGAGGTAGGCGCCGAACGCCATGACCACCAGGCCGCCGCCGTAGATGAACATGCCCGGCGGGAGATAGCCGTCACGGGCGATCCCGACCTCCGCGAACGCCGACAGCGTCAGCACCATCGCGAAGATCAGCAGCGCCAGCGCCGCCGCGTTCCGCCGCTGGTACGGCAGATGCGCCCGGATCTGCTCCCCGATCGAACTCATCTACGACTTCCCCCTGCCGGAGGGACAGCCCTGGATGGTGGGAGACGATGACTTGCACTCGTCACGGCGCTCCCCGAGCTCCCGCAGCTTCGTCTCGGCGGCCGGCCGGCCGATGAACGCGAACCTGTTGCCGGAGACGGCCGTCCTGTCGGACTCCGGCAGCTCCGCCACGGGGATCTCGCTCGTCGTCAGCTTGGACTGCTGGCAGTTGTCCTGCCCCTTGCCCTTGACGATGACGAGCTTGCCGGACTCCTCCGTCACGACGTACTTGCAGACGTTGTTCTTCAGGTCGTCGACCGCGCCCGGACCCTTCACCGTGTACGTCTTGCGCACCCGGGCCTGGAGGTCCTGCGGGAGGTCGGACACCAGGATCGGCGGGTTCGGCTGCTGCTTCGCCGACGCCTTCCGGGACAGGCTGATGACCGGCATCTTGTCGGTCGTCCCCCGGTAGAGGACGACCTTGCCGCCCTCCTCGCCGATGTAGTAGCCGTTGCGGACGTTCTGGATCAGCACCGCGCCGCCCGCCACCACCCCCACCACGACCACACCGGCCGTCACGACGAGCCACGTCCACCGGCGGGCCCCGCCGCGCCGCCGCCCCGCGGGCGCCGGCGGCGCCATCGGGCCGGGCGGTGGTGGACCGGTCCGGGGGTCGGCCATCGGGGCG
>NZ_CAACVB010000070.1 GCF_900659635.1 Actinomadura roseirufa
AACTTGCGGGCGTCCATGCCGAGCATCCCGGCGAGCGGGTTGAGGAACGTCCGCACGATCGGGATGAACCGGGCCAGCACCACCGCGCGGGCCGGGCCGCCCGGTTCGGCCTGCGAGGGCTGCGGGTGTGCGTCGACCTCACCGACGCGCCGCGCGCCGCGCCCCCGGCGGGCCCGGGAGACGGCGAGTGCCTTCTCGCCGCGGTGTGCGGAGTCCAGGCCCGCCCGCCCGCGCTGATCTGCCACAGCGACCGCACCCGCGCCTCCGCCGACCGCCTGCGCGCCCAGCGCGCCGGGCACGCGCTGGTGCTGGAGGCGGGCGAGGCCCCCTGGCACGGCCCGCTGCTGCTGGTCGGCCCGATGGACGACCCCGCGGGCGTGCGCCTGAGCGGCGAGGCCGACCGCTCGAACCTGGACCGGCTCGCGGCCGCGCTGCGGGACGCCCCCCGCGACGGTCGCGACCTCCACCTGAACATGCGGGGCCTGCGGCACCTCGACGTGGAGGCGGCGCGGCTGCTGGCCCGCACCGCCGGGGCGATGCCGGCCGGGGGCCGGCTCGTCCTGCACTCGCCCGGCCCGGTCGTCCGCGCGATCCTGCGCGCCTTCGCGTGGGACGGCGATCTCGTGATGAAGGAGGGGGACCGGGGGTGAAGGGGGCCGAGTTCGTTCACCAGGGCTGCGTCTACACCGGCGACGACGAGTTCCTGGGCATGGCGGTGCCGTTCATCGCCGAGGGGCTCCGGCGGGAGGAACCGGTCCTGGTCACCACGACGCCCGCCAACCTCGGTCTCGTGCAGGCCGCGCTCGGGCGGCACGCCCACAAGGTCGACTACGCGGAGACGGCGTTCTTCGGCCGCCGCCCGCCGCAGCGCGTCGCGGCGTTCACCGGCTACCGGTACCGGCATCCCCGCACCGGCCGGGTGCGGATCATCGCCGAGCCGGTGTGGTCGGGTCGCTCGGCCCGCCAGGTCGAGGCGTGGGAGTGCATGGAGTCCGCGCTGAACGCCGTCCTGGCCGGCACCGGGATCCACATGATCTGCCCGTACGACGCGCGCCGGGTCGAGCCGGGCATCGTCGCCAACGCGCGGCGCACCCATCCGCACATGGTGGACGGCACCGCGGTGGCCGCCAGCGACTCCTACACCGAGCCGCTCGCGTTCGTCCGGCACCGGTCGACCCCGCTGCCGGGCCGCCCCGACGACGCGGTCACGCTGGCGTTCGGCGGCGACCTCGGCCGGTTGCGGCACGCCATCGTGCTGGAGACCGCGATGCTCGGGCTGCTCGGCGAGCGGCTGATGATCTTCGCGGCGGCGGTCGCCGAGATCCTCACCGGGGCCGGCTCCGCGGGGGCCACGGCGGGCGGCGCGGCCGGGGCGGTGGGCGCGCCGCCGCCGACGGTGGCGCTGTGGGCGCGGCCCGGCGAGGTCGTGTGCGACATCCGGCTGCCGGCCACCACGTCCCTCGATCCCTTCATCGGGCTCCACCCGCCCACCCTCGACCCGAGGCCCGGAGACGGGTTCTGGCTCGCCCGGCAGATCTGCGACCACCTCGACGTCCGCTCCGGACCGGACGGGACGACCGTTCGGCTGCACGCCCCGAACCTGCGCGTCGCCGAGCCCGGCCAGGGCCCGCGCCCCTGACGGCGGCGACCGCGCGCCCCGGCCCTCGATCGCGTCCCCGCCGATGGTGGGTCCCACGGGAATGGGTACCTCACCGGCATGAGCACCAGTGAGCCCGGCCCGGAGTCTCCCGGCCCCGACCCGTCCGAGACGTCCGGCGCCGCCGCGTCGGCGGGCGCATCACCCGGCAGGAGCACCGCGCCCCGCGGGTTCGCGGACGAGGTGCGCGACGCCGTCACGGTACGGGCCCTGCTCCTGGTCACGGGAGTCCTGCTGCTCCAGCTGGGGTTCATCCTGTCCTACATCGGGGCCTTCCACTCGCCGACGCCGCACCGCATCCCGGTCGCGGTGGTCGCGCCCCCGCGGGCGGCGGGCGCCGTCGCCGCCCGGCTGAACGGGCTGGACGGCCACCCGGTCAAGGCCCGCACCGCCGCGAGCGAGGCCCAGGCGCGGCGGTGGCTGCTCGACCGCACCGTGGACGCGGCGATCCTCATCGCGCCGAGCGGCACGAGCGACACGCTGCTGGTCGCCTCCGCCGGGGGCCCGGCGGTCTCCAGCACCGCGGCGCAGATCGCCGGCCGGCTCGAGTCGGCCGAGCACCGGCGGGTGACGGTCGCCGACATCCGCCCGCCCGCGGCGGGCGACGGCCGCGGCCTGTCCTCGTTCTACCTGGTGCTCGGCTGGATCGTGGGCGGCTACCTGGCCGCCGCGATCCTCGGCGTCGCCGGTGGGGCCCGGCCGGCGAGTCTGCGCCGCACCGTGATCAGGCTGGCCGCCCTGGCCCTGTACGCGGTGGTGTCCGGGCTCGGCGGCGCCCTCATCGCCGGGCCCGTCTTCGGGGCGCTGACCGGCCATTTCCTCGCGCTGTGGGGGATCGGCGCGCTGGTGGTGTTCGCCGCGGCGGCCGCGACCGCGGCGCTGCAGATCCTGTTCGGCATGATCGGGATCGGCGTGGCGATCCTGCTGTTCGTGGTCCTCGGCAACCCGAGCGCGGGCGGCGCCTATCCCAAGGCGCTGCTGCCCGCGTTCTGGCGCGCCATCGGCGACTGGCTGCCGACGGGCGCGGCGACCACGGCCGTCCGCAACGTCGTCTACTTCTCCGGCCACGACACCGCGCGGGCCTGGTGGGTGCTGGGCGCCTACGCGGTCGCGGGCACCGCCGTCGCGCTCGGCGCCTCCGCCGCGCACCTGCGGCGGAGCGCGGGCGCCGCGGGCGCCCGCGCGTGACCGTCAGCGGCGGCGCTCTGCCCGCCGCTCGCCGCCCGGCCGGCCTGGCAGTCCGGGGCGGAGTCCCCGGCCCATCGCGGCGGGGACGAGCAGGACCAGGCACAGCCACGCGAACCAGTCGCCCAGGCGGGCGTACAGGGTCGAGACGGCATGGCGGGGGAGGACGGCGGTGATCACCGTGAAGTCCGTGCGGCCGGTGGTGCGCTCGGCCAGGACCCGGCCGTAGGGGTCACTGACCACCAGGCGTCCCACGCGCGGTGCGCGCACCACGGTCAGCCCGCTCTCGACGCCGCGGGTCAGGGCTTGGCGGCTGTGAATCCAGCGGTCGCCGTCGAAGTCCCACGCGGGGGCGAAGAGCACCGCCGCCCCGTGCCGGCGGTAGTCGCGGACGAGCCCGGGATAGTCCAGGTCCTTGCAGATGATGACGCCGCGGCCGGGGGACAGGAACGAGAGCCCGGTGCCCGGCTTCAGTTCGTCCTCCAGTCCGGGGATCAGGTGGTGCTTGTCGTACAGGACGGGCGCGCCGCCTTTCGCGAGGTACCCCAGGGCGGAGTTGCGCACGACCCCGCCCCGCTCGAGGGTGACGCCGACCACGATGTCCTGGTGGCGCCGGACCGCGAGCCGCCCGAGCGGTCCGGAGAGCAGGGCGAGGGTCCGGTCGTCCGCGGCGAAGGTCTTCTCGGGCAGGACGACCGTGCCCGCCCCGCCCGTCCCGCCGATCACGGCGAGGTAGCGGCGCAGGAGGTCCCGGCCCTCGGGCGAGGCCACGTCGATCGTGTCGTTCGGGCGGTCGGTGGCCACGAGGGCGACCGTGGCCGCGGAGCCGGGGTGCGGCTGCCGCAGCCGCCACGCGCCGTAGGCCAGCGGTAGCACCAGGGCGAGCGCCCCGGCGAGCAGGATCGCGCCCCGCCGGGCACCGGCCCCCGGCGCGGCCGCGGCGGCGATCACCGCGGGGACGCCCATGACGAGGAACGTGACGCCCCACGGGCCGGTGAGCGCGGCGGTCTGCAGTACGGGCGGCACGTCCGCCTGCGTGTAGGCCAGGCTCAGCCAGGCGCCGTGCGGCATCGCCAGCGACAGGGCGTACTCCAGCGCGACCCAGGCCGCGGGCACGGTCACCGCGGCGGTGAGCGGGAAGTCCCGCAGCAGCAGCCGCCGGAACGCCAGGGCCACGAGGCCGAAGACGAGCGCGGACCCGACGATGATGGCGGCCGCAGCGGGCGGCGGCATCTCCAGGGTGCCGAGGTAGTAGGACCACATCCGGCTCTGCCCGGCGCACCAGGCGAGCGACGCGGCGGCGAAGGCGGCCCGCCCGCCGGCCCTCGGCGCGAGCCACAGGACGGGCAGCGGGGCGAGCCAGGTGAGCCAGGGCAGCGGGTGCAGGCCCGTGCCGAACAGCAGCAGCACGGACGACAGGAGTGTCGAGACGATCACGGTCATGGAGCGAGCCTCCGCCGCGCGGCCCCCGTCGCGCGTCGCCGGGACGAGGGGTTCGGCGCCTCACTCCCGCGGACCACCCGGCACCACGAGCCCGGACTCGTAGGCGAACACCACGGCCTGCACGCGGTCGCGCAGCCCGAGCTTGCCGAGCACGTGGCTGACATGGGTCTTGACGGTGTGCTCGGACACCACGAGCTCCGCCGCGAGCTCGGCGTTGGACAGCCCCCGGGCGAGGCGGCGCAGGATCTCCCGCTCGCGTTCGGTGAGCCCGGCCAGCCGCGCCGCGAGCCGCGGGACGACGCCGTGCCCCGGCCGCCGGACGAGGTCCTCCACCAGCCGGCGGGTCACCGCGGGCGCCAGCAGCGCCTCGCCCGAGGCGACCACCCGCACGGCGTGGGCCAGCTCGTCCCGCCGGATGTCCTTGAGCAGGAAGCCGCCGGCGCCCGCCCGCAGCGCGTCGTAGACGTACTCGTCCAGGTCGAACATCGTCAGCACGAGGACCTTGACCGGCAGCGCCTCGCAGATCCGCCGGGTCGCCTCGATCCCGTTCAGCACCGGCATCCGCACGTCCATGACGACGACGTCGGGACGCAGCTCGTCCGCCGCGCGGACCGCGGCGGCGCCGTCGGCGGCCTCGCCGACCACGGTCATGTCGGGCTGCGCGCCGAGGATCGTGCCGAACGCGGCCCGGAACAGGTCCTGGTCGTCGGCGACGAGGATCCGCAGGCCCGCCGTACCGGGTTCCGGCCCGCCGGCCGTCACCGGGTTCATCCGGCCGGCAGCCGGGCGAGGACGGTGAACCCGTCCGGGCCGGGGCCAGCGCGCAGGGTGCCGCCGCAGGCCGCGGCGCGCTCGCGCATGCCGATCAGGCCGTGCCCCGCCCGGGCCGGGGCGTCCGCGGGCCCGCCCGGCGGCCCGCCGCCCCGCCCGTCGTCGCTGATCTCGATCTCCAGTTGCCGTCCCCAGCGCAGGCCGACGGTCACCGACCGCGGCGCGGCGTGCTTGCAGACGTTGGTCAGCGCCTCCTGCACGATCCGGTACGCCGCGACGCCGACCTCCGGCGCGACCTCGCGGGCCGTGCCCTCGACGGTCAGCGTCACCGGCAGCCCGGAGCCGCCGACGAGCTCGGGCAGGGTCGCCAGGCCCGGCTGCGCATCGTCGCGGGGGACGTCGCGGGGGACGTCGCGCAGGGCGTCCAGGAGCGAGCGGAGCTGGACCAGCGCGCCGCGGCCGACGCCGGCGATCCGGTCGAACGCCTCGTCGGCCCGCTCCGGGCCCGCCAGCGGCGCGGCCTCGGCCTGCACGACCATGAGCCCGACCGAATGGGTGACGATGTCGTGCATGTCGCGGGCGATGCGGGCGCGTTCGCGGACCACCGCGGCGGCCCGCTCCTGCTCCAGCCGGCGCGCCCGCTCGGCGTGCTCGGCGGCCTGGGCGCGGCGGGCCTGCTCGGCCGTCCCGAGCGCGAACGCGGCGGTGAAGGCCGTGGCGAGCAGCGGGTAGACGTCGGAGTCCTCGTCGGGCACGGCGATCGACGCGTACACGGTCACCACCAGGATCGGGACCGACAGGACCCGCATCAGCGGACGGCTCAGCGCGGCGATCGTGTAGACGGACACGAGCGGCCCCCACGGCAGGAACAGCGGCTTCTGCCACACGACGAGCGCGGTCATGGCGAGCCCGACGACCAGCCCGGTGCCGAGCGGCGCCCGCCGCCGCCACAGGATTGGGGCGGAGGCGAGGAGGGCCAGGGCCACGACCCACCACGGCCGCGCCGCCACGAGCGCGGGCACGACGGTGGCCAGGGTCACGGCCAGCGCCAGCAGGCGGTCGAGGGTCCTGGTGTCCCGCATCCGCCCAGTCTCCGGCATGGCGCCGCGGCCCACGTCACCCGTGCGAGTGAGAGCCGGTCTCATCCCCGCGAGCGGTGCCGGGGCCGCCCGGCGCGCCGTCCGAGGGCGCGGAGAGGACGGGGAAGAGGACGGCGTGCGGCGATTCGCGCGCGGGGGCGGCCGGACGGCCGGGCGGGTCGTCCGGTGTGCGGCTCGGGAGCCGGACGGTGACGGTCAGGCCGCCGCCCGGCCGCGGCGTCGCGGCGACCGTCCCGCCGTGCGCGGTGGCGATGGCGCGGACGATGGACAGCCCGAGCCCGGAGCCCCGGTCGGAGCGGACCCGGTCGTTGCCCAGCCGGCGGAACGGCTCGAAGATCGTTTCGCTCTCGTAGGGCGGCACGACCGGCCCGGTGTTGGCGACCGTCACCTCCGCCCGGCCGTCGCGGGCGCGGGTGGCGACCCACAGCTCGCCGCCGTCGTGGTTGTGCCGGACCGCGTTCTCCACGAGGTTCTGCACGAGCCGCTCCAGCAGCACCGGGTCGCCGGTGGTGGGCGCCGGGCCGAGCCGCCGGTCCGAGGACACCCGCCGGGCCCGCGCCTCGGGGGCGGCCTGGTCCAGGACGTGCCCCGCCACGTCGGCGAGGTCGAGCGGGCCCGCGTCCACCATGACGTTCTCGCTGCCCGCGAGCGTGAGCAGCCCGTCGATGAGCCGCTCGTGCCGCCCGTTGACCACCAGCAGCGACTCGCCGAGCCGCCGGACGTCCTCGGACGCGCCGGGGCGGCGCAGGGCGACGTCCACGAGCGTGCGGTTGATGGCGAGCGGGGTGCGCAGCTCGTGCGAGGCGTTCGCGACGAACCGGCGCTGCCCGTCGAACGAGCGGGCCAGCCGGCCGAGCATCGTGTCGAAGGTGTCGGCGAGCTCCTTGACCTCGTCGCGGGGCCCGGCGTAGCCGATCCGCTCGGTGAGGTCGTGGCCGCGCGCCACCCGGCGGGCGGTCTCGGTGATCCTGGTGACGGGCCGCAGCGCCCGGTCGGCGAGCAGCCAGCCGAGCCCGAGCCCCGCCGCGGAGACCAGCACCAGCGCGACGGCGCCCTTGGTCAGCAGCGCCTTCATCGTCTCGTCCTGGGAGTCCTTGCGGACCTTGAAGACGATGCCCCGGAACTGCTGGTCGGTGAGCGGCTCGCCCCGCGTGAGGACGTCGGCGGGCACCTTCCGCGTCGTGAACACCTGGTCCGTGCCGGCGACCGGCCCGCCCGGCGGCCGGAGGCTCGCCGCGACCAGCAGGTAGGTCAGCCCGAGCAGCAGGAGCCCGGCGGTCAGGAACAGGCCGGTGTACAGCAGCGTCAGGCGCATCCGGATCGTCGGCCGGAACCGGTCGGCGAGGCCCGTCATCGGATCCGGTACCCCACGCCCGGAACGGTCTCGATGACGGCGGGCTCGCCGAGCTTGCGGCGCAGTTTCATGAGCGTCACCCGGACGGTGTTGGTGAACGGGTCGGTGTGCTCGTCCCACACCTTCTCCAGCAGCCGCTCGGCCGGCACGACCGCGCCGTCCGCGCGCAGCAGCTCGGCCAGCAGGCCGAACTCCTTGCGCGCGAGCCGCACGTACCGGCCGTCCCGGTACACCTCCCGGTGGGCCGGGTCGAGCGTGATCCCGGCGCGCTCCAAGGTCGGCGGGGCGGCCGGGCGGGCGCGACGGCCGAGCGCGAGGATCCGCGCGACCAGCTCCTCGAACGCGAACGGCTTGGTCAGGTAGTCGTCGGCGCCGATCCGGAGCCCGTCCACCCGCGCCGGCACGGCCGCCGCGGCGGTCAGCATCAGCACGCGGACGAGCGCGCCGGACTCCACCACCGCCCGGCAGACGTCGTCCCCGTGCACGACCGGCAGGTCCCGGTCGAGGACCAGCACGTCGTAGTCGTGCACGCCGAGCCGTTCGAGCGCGGCGTCCCCGTCGTACACCACGTCCACCGCCAGGGGCTCGTCCCGGAGCCCCTCGGCGATCGAATCGGCGAGCATCCGCTCGTCCTCGGCGATCAGTACGCGCACGTTTGCCGTCCCCTGGCCCGACCTGTCATGTCCGCAGCCAGCTTCCGGCAAGGGGCGTAACGCGGGCATAACGCGAACCGGTTACGCCGGGGTTACCGGTCGCGGGCTGAACTTGCCGTCGCTGCCGGCAACGGGCCGGCGGGACGAGGAGACCGACCGATGAGACGACAGAGGCTCGCGGCGCTGGCCCTGCTGCCGGTGCTCGCCCTCGGGCTGCCGGCGTGCGGGGACGACGGCAAGGCCGCCGCGTCCGGGACCGCCAAGGCCGCGGGCGACCAGGACAAGATGCGCAAGTTCGCGCAGTGCATGCGTGAGAACGGCGTGGACATGAAGGACCCGTCCGGGGACGGCCCGATCGAGTTCCGGGCCGGCGGGCCCGGCAAGGGCAAGGGCGACGGTCCGGGCACCGGCGAACTCAAGGGTGTCGAGGCGGCGCAGAAGAAGTGCGCGTACCTGATGCCGAACGGCGGCAAGCCGCACAAGGCCAAGCCGGAGGACGTCGCCAAGCAGCGCGTCTACTCCAGGTGCATGCGAGAGCACGGAATCGCCTCCTTCCCGGACCCCGACCCCGAAGGCGGACTCAAGATCAAGGTCGAGAAGGGCGGGTCGATCGACCCGGAGAGCCAGGCGTTCAAGGACGCCGACGGCGCGTGCCGGAAGTTCGGGCCGAAGGGCGGGCCCGGCGGCGGAGGCGGCAGTTGAGCCGGACGCGCGCCGTCGTCCTCGGTGTGACGGGGGTGGCCGTGGTCGCCGGGGGCGGCCTCGCCGCCGCCGGGCTGGGCGGCGGGGACGGCCCCGCCGCCGCGCACGGCGCGCTGCCTCCCGCGACGGCGCCGGTCGAGAGGACGACGCTGGTCGAGACCCGGAAAGTGGAGGGGACGCTCGGGTACGGGACCGCCCACACCGTGGCGAGCGCGGGCCGGGGCACCCTCACATGGCTGGCCGGGGCGGGCGCGGTCGTCAGGCGCGGCCGCCCGGTCTACCGGGTCGACGACAAGCCCGTGCCCCTGCTGTACGGGGCGTTGCCCGTCTACCGGAGGCTGTCCGACGGGGTCACGGGCGCGGACGTCCGCCAGTTCGAGGAGAACCTGCGGGCGCTCGGCTACACGGGTTTCACCGTCGACCGGACCTATGGCTCCGCGACGGCGGCGGCGGTGAAACGCTGGCAGGAGGACCTCGGCGTCGCCGAGACCGGCGAGCTGGAGCCCGGCGCGGTGCTGGTCGCCTCCGGGGAGATCCGGGTGGCCGAGCGCAAGGCGTCCGTGGGCGACCGGACCGGTGGCCCGGCGCTCACCTACACCGGGACGACGCGCGTGGTCGGCGTCGACCTCGATGTCCAGTACCAGCGGCTCGCGAAGAAGGGCGCGGAGGTGCGGATCGAGCTGCCGGACGGCGGCACGACCAAAGGAACGATCACCTCCGTCGGGAAGGTCGCCAAGCAGGGGCACGGCGACGACCCGACGACCATCGCGGTCACGATCGCGGTCCGCCGGCAGCGGCCGCTCGGCTCCTACGACAAGGCGCCGGTCGACGTTCACCTCACCGCCACCCGGCACCCGGACGTGCTGGCCGTGCCGATCTCCGCGCTCCTCGCGCGGGGCGACGGCGGCTACGAGGTGCAGGTCGTGCGGGACGCGGGCGTGCGGACGGTGCCGGTGGAGACGGGCGTGTTCACCGAGGGCAAGGTCGAGGTGTCGGGCGCCGGCCTCGCCGAGGGCATGAGGGTGGGGGTGCCCGCGTGAACCCGGTCGTGGAGCTCAGGGAGGTCACCAAGACCTATCCGGGCGGCGTCACGGCGCTGGACGCGGTGTCGCTGACGGTCGGGGCCGGCGAGCTGGTCGCGATCGTCGGGCCGTCCGGCTCCGGGAAGTCGACGATGCTGCATCTGCTCGGCACGCTGGACCGGCCGAGCGCCGGGACCGTCCTGGTGGAGGGCCGCGACGTCGCGCGGCTGCCGGACCGGCGGCTGTCGGCGCTGCGCGCCCGCCGGATCGGCTTCGTGTTCCAGCAGTTCCACCTGGCCGCGGGCGTCGGCGCGCTGGACAACGTCGCCGACGGGCTGCTGTACGGGGGAGCGCCGCTCGCGCGGCGGCGCCGCCGCGCGCGGGCCGCGCTGGAGCGCGTCGGGCTCGGGCACCGCCTCGGCCACCGCCCCCACCAGCTGTCGGGCGGGGAGAAGCAGCGGGTGGCGATCGCCCGCGCGGTCGTCGGGGAGCCGGCGCTGCTGCTGGCCGACGAGCCGACGGGGGCGCTGGACTCGGTGTCGGGCGCCGGGGTGCTGGACCTGCTGCGCGAGCTGGCCGCGGGCGGCACCACCGTCGTCCTGATCACCCACGACCGCGACATCGCGGCGCTGCTGCCCCGGCAGGTGGCGATGCGCGACGGCCGGGTCGTCCGCGACGAGGCACGGGTGGAGGCGGGACGATGAGGCGGCTCGGACGACCGCGGGCGGACACGGCGCGGCAGGTGGACACCGCGCAGCAGTCGGACACCGCGCGGCAGTCGGACATGGCGCAGCAGTCGGGCACGGGGCCGTGGCCGGACGGCGGTGACGCCCCGGCGCGGCTCGGCCCCCGAGACGTGCTCAGGGTCGGCGCCGCGGGGCTGCGGGCCCGTCCGATGAGGGTGTTCCTGTCCGCCCTCGGCATCGCGATCGGGATCGCCGCGATGATCGGCGTCGTCGGGATCTCCACGTCCAGCCGGGCCCAGCTGCAGGCGACGCTCGACAGACTCGGCACCAACCTGCTGACGGTGGGCCCCGGCAGGGACTTCTTCGGGGACGACGCGAAGCTGCCCGAGGAGTCGGTCGGCATGGTCACGCGGATGGCGGACGTGACGTCGGCGTCGGCGACCGGCAAGCTCGCCGAGACCCACGTCTACCGCAACGATCGCATCCCCGAGGCGGAGAGCGGCGGCATCACCGTGCTGGCCGCGCGGCTCGACCTGCCGCGCACGATCGGCCTCACCACCGCCGCGGGCACCTGGCTCAACGCCGGCACGGCCCGGTACCCGGCCGTCGTGCTGGGGTCGGCGTCGGCGGAGCGGCTCGGCATCGCCGCGCCGGGCGTCCAGGTGTGGCTCGGCTCGCGGTGGTTCACCGTCGTCGGGATCCTGAACCCCAACGGGCTCGCGCCCGAGCTGGACTCGGCGGCGCTCGTCGGCTGGGAGGCCGCCGCGTCCCAGCTCGGCTTCGACGGCCACCCGACGACCATCTACACGCGCGCCCGCAAGGGCGCCGTGGACCGGGTCCGGGAGCTGCTCGCCGCGACGGCGAGCCCGCGGTCGCCGAACGAGGTCCAGGTCAGCCGCCCGTCGGACGCGCTGGCCGCCGAGAACGCCACGAACCGGGCGTTCACCGGCCTGCTGCTCGGCCTCGGCGGCGTCGCGCTGCTGGTCGGCGGGGTCGGGGTCGCCAACACCATGGTGATCTCGGTGCTGGAGCGGCGGGCCGAGATCGGGCTGCGCCGCTCGCTCGGCGCCACCCGAGGCCAGATCCGGCTGCAGTTCCTCACCGAGTCGCAGCTGCTGGCGGCGCTCGGCGGGGTCGGCGGGGTGGCGCTCGGCATCGTCGTCACGGCGGTGTTCGCGGTGGCCCGGGGGTGGCCGACGGTGGTCCCGCCCTGGGCGATGGCGGGCGGGATCCTCGCCACCCTGGTCATCGGCGCCGTCGCGGGCCTGTACCCGGCGATCCGCGCCGCGCGCCTGGCCCCCACCGAGGCCCTCGCGACGCCGTGAGGGACCGGCGGTGACCGGCGGTGCTTTCCGACGCGGATTCCCTGACCGGCGTCGGTAAGAACTGTAAGCATCCGGTCGCTTTAGGTGATCAAGTAGGTGCGTTACCGTCGGATCCCCCACCCCACCTGCGGTCCCGCGCCGCCTGCCCCCGGGGGCGGACCGCAGGTGGGGCGGGCGGCCGGCGGCGAATGCCCCCGCCGCCGGGCCCCCGCGGTGCCCCGTCCCCCTGTGCGGGGACGGGGCACCCTCGTGGGGAGCGGACGCCGACCGCCCGGGGATCCCGCGCGCTCCGGTGACCAGGATCGTCGTGCCCGCCCGGGAGACCGGGTCCGGACACGGCCGGGCCGCCGCCCCCGGGCACGGGCCCGGACGCGGCGGCCGCCGAGCGGTCGCCCGGTCCTACTCCTTGCCGTCCACGATGCCGAGCCCGTCCGCGCCCACCGTGACGGCGGACTCGTCGATGGCGGCCTCCGCGATCGGCTGCGCGCGCCCGTCCAGGTCGAGGACGGGGGACGCCTCCTTGTACCAGGACTCGATCACCGCGTTGCCCCAGAAGTCGCGCCGCCGGTCGTCGTGGACGTTCCAGCGGTACGTCTCGTGGTCGGGGTCACCGGTGTAGTAGTCGGAGGTGTAGACCTCCACCCGGTGCCCGTCGGGGTCGCGCAGGTAGACGTAGAAGGCGTTGGAGACCCCGTGCCTGCCCGGTCCCCGCTCGATGTGGTGCTCCTTGCCGAGCGACCCGAAGATGTCGGCGGTGTGCAGGACCTGGTGGGACTCGTGGGTCGCCATGCCGATGTGGTGCAGGCGGGGCCCCGCCCCACCGGTGAACGCCACGTCGTGCACGGTCTGCTTGCGGTACATCCAGGCCGCGTAAAGCTCGTGCTCGTCGCCCTCGATGGTCTCCGAGCAGCCGAAGCCCAGCGAGCGGTAGTGGTCGTAGGCGGCGGGGATGTCGGGGGTACAGATGTTGAAGTGGTCCAGCCGCGCGATGTGGGCGCCGCGATGCAGGTCGTAGCGCTGGATGAGGCGCTCGCCCCTGGCGATGTCGTGGAAGAACTCCACGGTGAAGCCCAGCGGGTCGACGACCCGGACCGCGTCGCCGACGCCGGCCGCGCCCGTCCCGGCCGGCAGCCGCCGCACCGGGCGGCCGAGGGCGGTGAAGAACCGCTCGGCCCGGTCCACGTCCTCGGGGGTGCGGACGCGGTAGGCGATGTGGTCGAGGGCGGCGACCGGCCCGGCCCGCAGGACCAGGGAGTGGTGCGTCAGTTCATCGGTGCCGCGCAGGTAGAGGGCGTCCGCCTCCTCGTGCTGGACGTGCAGGCCGAGCATGTCGACCCAGAACCAGCGGGCGGCCGCGAGATCCGTCACGGCGAGCTGGGCGTAGGCGGACCGGATGACGTCCGGGGCTGTGGTCATGGCTCCTCCTAGACACCGAAGCGCGGGGTGTGGACCTCACCGAGCATCACATGCACGATCTTGGACTCGGAGAAGAAGTCGATGCTGTGCGCGCCGCCCTCGCGGCCGAGGCCGGAGTCCTTGACGCCTCCGAAGGGAGTGCGCAGGTCACGGACGTTGTGCGAGTTGATCCAGACCATACCCGAGGCGACGGCGTGCGCGATCCGGTGGCCGCGGCGCAGGTCGCTCGTCCAGACGTAGCCGGCGAGCCCGTAGCGGGTGGCGTTGGCCAGGTCGACCGCCTCGGCCTCGTCGTCGAAGGGCGCGACGGCCACGACCGGCCCGAAGATCTCCTCCTGGAAGATCCGGGCGTCGCGGGAGACGTCGGCGAAGACGGTCGGCTGGAGGTAGTTGCCCTCGGGCAGGTGCGCGGGGCGGGTGCCGCCCGCGACCAGCTTGGCCTCCTGCTGCCCGATCTCCACATAGTTCAGGACGCGCTTGTAGTGCTCGGGGTGCACCAGAGCGCCGACCTCGGTGGCGGGGTCGGACGGCGGGCCGACCCGGACCTTCTCGGCGCGCTCGGCGAGCCGCCGGGTGAACTCCTCGTAGATGGGACGTTCCACCAGGACCCGGGAGCCCGCCGTGCAGCGTTCGCCGTTGAGCGAGAACACGCCGAACACGACCGAGTCGAGCGCCGCGTCCAGGTCGGCGTCGGCGAACACCACGACCGGCGACTTGCCGCCGAGCTCCATGGACAGGGCCTTCAGCCCGTCGGCGGAGCAGCGCATGATGTGCCGGCCGGTGTCGGTGGAGCCGGTGAACGACAGCAGCGGCACGTCCGGGTGGTCGACCAGCGCCTGGCCGGCCTCCTCGCCGATGCCCTGGACGATGTTGACCACGCCGGCGGGCACCCCGGCCTCGGTGAAGATCTCCGGCCACAGGCCCGCCGACAGCGGCGTCCACTCGGCCGGCTTGAGCACCAGCGTGCAGCCCGACGCCAGCGCCGGTGCCAGCTTCCAGCTCTCCAGCATGAACGGGGTGTTCCACGGGGTGATCAGCCCGGCGACGCCCGCCGGGGTCCGCACGACGTAGTTCAGCTGCTGGTCGCCGACCCGGTACGCCTCCTCGCCGAGCGCGACGATCACGTCGGCGAAGTAGCGGAAGTTCTCGGCGGCGCGGCGGGCCTGCCCGCGCGCCTGGGTGATCGGCAGCCCGGAGTCGAACGACTCGAACTCGGCCAGCCGGTCCTCGCGGGCCTCGACGGCCTCGGCGATGCGGATCAGGATCGAGGCGCGCTCGCGGTTGCCGATCCGGGACCAGCCGGGGAAGGCGGCGCGGGCGGCGGCGACGGCGCGGTCCACGTCCTCGGCGCCGCCGCGGGCGGCCTCGGTGTAGCGGGTGTTGGACACGGGGTCGAGGACGTCGAAGACCGTGCCGTCGGCGCTGTCGGCGAACTCGCCGCCGATCCAGTGCCGGATCCGCTCGGGGAGTCCGGCTGGGCGGTCGGTGGGGGAGGGGACGGGCATGGTGCTCACTTCCGGTTCGAGGTAGGGACGGCGGGCCCGCGGGTCAGATCCCGGCGGCGAGGTCGCCGCCCTGGTCGAGCAGCGCGCGGATGCGCGCCTGGGCTTCGGGGGACGGCGTCGCCAGCGGCGGCCGCACGTGCCCCGAGGGGATCCGGCCCCGCTGCTCCAGCACCCACTTGGCGGGGGCGGGGTTGGTCTCGACGAACAGCAGGTCCACCAGCGGGTGCAGCCGGTAGTGCAGGTCGCGGGCGGCGGCCTGGTCACCGGCCGTCCACAGCTCGTACATGCGGGCGACCGCCGCGGGGGCGAGGTTGGCGACGGCGCTGACGAAGCCGGCCCCGCCGAGCGCGAGCAGCGGCAGGCACAGCAGCTCGATCCCCGACCACACGAGCAGCTCGGGCCCGCAGGCGTGCAGCACGCGGGAGAAGTGCTCGAAGTCCTTGGTCGTCTCCTTGATCCCGACGATGTTGTCGAAATCGGTGAAGAGCCGGCGGACGGTCTCGGGCGCGATGTCCACGGCCGTCCGGGACGGGACGTTGTACACGACCAGCGGCAGGTCGGGGAACTCGCGCGCGACGGTGGCGTACCAGGTGTACAGGGCCTCCTGGGTGGGCCGCGCGTAGTACGGGGTGATGACGAGGGCGGCGTCGGCGCCGGCGTCCCGGGCCGCGGCGGTGACCTCCAGGGTCTCCTCGAGCTTGGCGGAGCCGGTGCCCGGCAGGAACGGCACCCGGTCGCCGACCTCGGCGGCGGCCGTCTCGATCGCGGCGATCCGCTCGGCGACGGTCTGGCTGCTCGGCTCGCCGGTGGAGCCGCCGAGCG
Source organism: Actinomadura roseirufa (assembly GCF_900659635.1). Taxonomy (GTDB): domain Bacteria; phylum Actinomycetota; class Actinomycetes; order Streptosporangiales; family Streptosporangiaceae; genus Spirillospora; species Spirillospora roseirufa. Next base: position 15,642 of record NZ_CAACVB010000070.1, read on the forward strand.
AGATCCCGTGCGAGCCGGACTCCAGCTGCCAGCGGATCAGCCCGCGCAGGGCGCCGTGGTCGACGGCGCCGTCGGCGGTGAACGGGGTGACGACGGGCGCGATGGACCCGCGGATGGCGGACGGGTCGGTGCGGAACTTCACGACTGCTCCTCGGTGGATGGGAAGGTCAGCGGCCCTCGCGGCGCCAGTCCTCGTAGACGGGGCGCCAGCGCGGGCCGAGCGGGTAGAGGCCGTCGATCGGCTCGCCTTCGGCGACGCGCTCGGCGATGAAGCGCTCCTGCGCCTCCTGCTCGATCGAGTCGGCGACGAGGTCGGCGACCAGGTCCGGGGGGAGGACGACGACGCCGTCGGCGTCGCCGACCAGCACGTCGCCGGGCTGGACGAGCGCGCCGCCGCAGGCGATCGGGACCCCGGTGTCCCAGGGCACGTGGCGGCGGCCGAGGACGGCGGGGTGGGCGCCGGCGTGGAAGACGGGCAGGCCGAGCGCGGCGACCGCCGTGCTGTCGCGCAGCCCGCCGTCGGTGACGACCCCGGCGGCGCCGCGCTTCTGGGCGCGCAGCGCGAGGATGTCGCCGATCGTCCCGGAGGAGCCGTCGCGGCGTGCGTCCATGACCAGGATCTGCCCCGGGCGCAGCTCTTCCACCGCCCGCTTCTGGGCGTTCATGCCGCCGCCGCGGACCTTGAACAGGTCCTCGCGCAGCGGCAGGTAGCGCAGGGTGTGCGCGGTGCCGACCATCGTCGCGCCGGGGGCGGCGGGGTGCACGCCGTCGATGCTCATGTGCTGGAGGCCGCGCTTGCGCATCTGGGAGCTGAGCGTGGCGGTGGACAGCCCGCGCAGGGCCTCGGCGGTCGCCGCGTCCAGGGCGGGCTCCGGACGGTGGGACGGTCCCCACGCGTCGGCGCGGACCGCGTCGTCGACGCGGGGCATGGCGCCCCAGTCCGCGAGCGGCTCGCCGGACTCGGCGACCGTGTTGGACAGCCGGCCGGTCGACCGCGAGCCGTCGGTCACCTCGACCTCGACGACGTCGCCGGGCGCCGCCACCGAGGCGCCGGCGGGCGTTCCGGTGAGGATCACGTCGCCGGGCTCGAGGGTGGCCAGCCGGGAGAGGTCCGCGATCAGAGTCGCGAAGGGGAAGAGCAGGGTGTCGGTGGTGTCGTCCTGCACGACCTGGCCGTTCACCCAGGTGCGCACCCGCAGCGCGGTGGGGTCGACCTCCCGCGCGTCGAGCAGCCGGGGGCCGATGGGGGTGAACCCGTCCGAGCCCTTGGAGCGCAGGTTGGAGCCGCGGTCGGCGTAGCGCAGGTCGTGGACCCCGGCGTCGTTGGCCGCCGTCACCCAGGCCACGTGCCGCCACGCCTCGTCCGGGGTGACGCGGTGCGCACGCTCTCCCACGACCAGGGCGATCTCACCCTCGAAGGTCATGAGCTCGCAGCCCGCCGGCCGGGTCAGCGGGTCGCCGGTCCCGGCGAGGGACGAGGGCGGCTTGAGGAAGTACGAGGGCTCGGCCGGGATCCGCCCGCGCTCCTTCGCCCGGGAGGGGAAGTTGAGGTGGACGGCGATGACCTTCGAGGGCCGGTTGCCCAAGGGGTGCGGCACGAAAACCTCTCCTGTGACGGTGGGAACGGGTCGGGAGACGAGAGGAGTAAATCGTATATGAAGTCATGCACGATGACGAGGGGGTGCCGGATGTGACTTCGACCGTTCCAAAGGGCGGGCCGGAAGGCCGGTCGGCCCGTACAGTATGATCGCAAATCGTATGCGAAATCATCTAGGAGGTGCCTGAAGGATGCGCGACACAGACGCCCTCACGGTCCGTACGCTCAAGCCCGCGACGGCCGCCGCCGCGGAGGCCGCCGCGGGCGCGCCTCCCGTGCTGCTCGTGCACGGGTTCGGCTCCGACGGCGCCACCGACTGGATCGCCACCGGCATCGCCGCCGCCCTGGCGGAGTCCGGGCGCACGGTCGTGGTGCCCGACCTGCGCGGGCACGGGTCGAGCCCGGCGCCGGCCACCGCCGCCGAGGCCACCGCCCCGGCGCTGGCCGCCGACCTCCTCGCGGTGATGGACGCGGCCGGCGCGGAGACGTTCGACATCGCCGGGTACTCGCTCGGCGCCCGCGTCGCCTGGGCGGTGCCCGCGGCGGCGCCCGGCCGGGTCGAGCGCAGCGTGCTGGGCGGGCTCAGCCCGGCCGAGCCGTTCACCGCCGTCGACGTCGACGCGCTGCACGGCGCCGTCCGGGAGGGGACCGAGCCCGCCGACCCGTTCACCGCGGCCATCGCCGGCATGGTCTCCGCGCAGGGGGACCGCGCCCCGGGGCTCGCGCTGTGCGTCGAGGGGCTGCGTTCCACGCCCTTCGCGGGCGGTGCCTGGCCGGGGAAGGTTCCTCCCGTCTTCGTCGTCGGCGACAATGATGATCTGACACGAGGAATCGGGGACCTCGCCGAGAGCATCGGCGGGGCGCGACTGGTCACCGTCCCCGGCTCGCACCACGAGGTGCTCGCCGGGCCGCGCTTCCGCGACACCGTCCTGGACGTGCTGGCGCGGTGACCGGGCCGGCGAACGGGACCGGGGGGCGCGGGCCGAAGATGAGGAGAACCGGGTGAGTGCCGCGAAGAAGCAGGGTCAGGGCAAGGAGTCGAAGGCCGAGTTCTGCTACGAACTGCTGCGCTCGCGCATCCTCGACGGCACCTACGTGCCGGGCTACCGGCTGGTCATCAACCAGCTCGCCCAGGAGACCGGCGTCAGCACGATCCCGCTGCGCGAGGCGCTGCGGCGGCTGCAGTCGGACGGGCTCGTCGAGGTGGTGCGCAACGTGGGGGCGCGGGTCGCGGTCTTCGAGGCCGAGCAGGTGGAGCACACCCTGCAGATCCTCGCCCGGCTCGAGGGGTACGCGACCGCGATCTCGGCCCCGTACATGGCCACGGCGCAGATCTCCCGCTCCCGCAAGATCAACGACCGGATGGTCGAGGCGCTGGACGAGTTCGATCCCACCGCCTTCACCGCGCTCAACCGGGAGTTCCACTTCTCGATCTACGAGCACTGCCCGGACGACCACCTCCGGGCGCTGCTGGAGGCCGAGTGGACGCGCCTCGACCACATGCGCCGCTCGACCTTCACCTACGTCCCCGGCCGGGCGCGCCGCTCGGTGGAGGAGCACGGCCGCATCCTCGACCTCATCGCGGCCGACGCGGCCCCGCACGAGATCGAGCGCATCGCGTGCGCGCACAAGAACGCGACCGCCGACGCGCTGCACAGCGCCCAGCCGGGCGTCCACCCGGCTCCCCAGGCCACCTGACGCCGGCCGTTGGCGGCCCGCCGACCGCGCCGCCAACGGCCCCGGAAACCTCTGGGAACCCCCTGGGAACCCCCTGAGCGCCCGCACAAATGGCGGTCACGGCCAGGCCCGTGGGAAAGCAGAAAGGCTCAGGAGAGCCTCAAGGGAATGGGGGAACATGCCGAAGAAGGACCTCGGCATGCGCGCGAGCGCGTGACCTGACCGGCGGGGCAATACCGAAGGCGAGCCCCGCCGGGAAGATCGCGAAGCGATTCGCGCTCGCACAAGCCCGGTCACGGTGCGAGCCGCCAGGCTCGCACCGTGGGCCGGGATTGAAATGAGAACACGTCCCGGTCAGGTGAGCAGCTGTCCGCCGTCCACCTGGACGACCGCGCCGGTGATGTGCCCGGCCTGGTCGGAGGCGAGGAAGACCACCAGCGGCGCGACGTCGTCGGTCGTGGCGATCTTCCCCAGGGGGATCCGGGACTCCCACGCCGCCCGGGCCTCGGGGTTCTCCATGAGCCCGGCGGTGAGCGGGGTGTGCACGGGACCGGGGGCGACGCCGTTGACCCGGATTCCGTGTCCGGCCAGCTCCAGGGCCGCGGTCCGGGTGATGGTGTCCACCGCGGCCTTGGTGGCCTCGTAGTGGCCGAGGCCGGCGGTGGGCTGGCGGGCGCCGATCGAGGAGATGTTGACGATGCAGCCGCCGCGCGCGCCGTCGATCATCCGGTTCGCCACGACCTGGGTGACCGTGAAGGTCCCGCGCAGGTTCACCGCGACCACGGTGTCGAGGATCTCCAGCGGCAGCGCGATCAGCGGTCCGCCGCCCGCCACGACGCCGGCGTTGTTGACCAGCACGTCGATGGCGCCGGTCTCCTGCTCGACCCGCGCGACGGCCGCCCGGACGGAGCCGGCGTCGGTGACGTCCATGAGGACGGCGGTGGCGCCGAGCTCCCCGGCCACCGCGCCGGCCGCGTCGATGTCGCGGTCGGCGATCACCACGCGGTCGCCCGCCGCGGCGAACGCCGCGGCGATGCCGCGGCCGATGCCGCTGGCGGCGCCGGTGACCAGGACGACCCGCCCGGCGGTCACCGGGCCTCCGCGATGATGATCCGCGGGCTGCCGGGCAGCGCGCGGGTCTCCACCGGCTCCCAGCCGGCGGCGGTCAGCCAGCCGCGCACCTCGGCCTCGGGGTAGACGGTCGTGCCGTCGATGACGAGGTACTCGCCCGCGTGCACGGCGTCCAGGACGCGCTGCTCGGGGTCGTCGTCGAGGAAGAAGTCGAGCAGCACGAGGGTCGCCCCGGGCGTGGCGGCGCGGCGGGCCCGCTCGGCGATCCGCTGGTTGTCCTCGGCGTTGAAGCGGTGCACCACGTGCTCGAGGAGGACCAGGTCGTAGCCCTCGGGGACCTCGCCGGTGACCGGGTCGGCCTGGACGACGTCCACGCGGTCGCCCACGCCCGCCTCGTCCATGACGCCGCGCGCGAACTCGACCAGCTCGCCGCCCGACAGGAAGGTGCCCTCGGCCTTCTCCGCGCTGCGCAGCGCCTCGGCGAGGAACGAGCCGGACAGGCCGCCGAAGTCGAGGATCCGCGAGTAGCGGGTGAAGTCGAACTCCTGGGCGAGCATCCGGGCGTGCAGGGCGTTGTAGGTCATGACGCCGCCGAGGAAGGTCCGCATCCGGTCGCCGGCCAGGTCCAGCTCCGCGGGCTCGGCGGTCCGGGTCGTCTCGCCGAACCCGAGCCAGTGCCCGTAGCTGATCGCGTCGAGGAAGGCCAGGAAGGGCCGCAGGTCGACCTCGTCCGTGCCGCCCGCCAGGTAGGCGGTGGTGGCCTCGGTGTTGGCGTACCGGCCGTCCGTGCGCGTGAGGAGGCCGAGCCCCGCCATCGTGTCGCCGAGGATCCGGGCGGTGCGCTCGGGCAGCCCGGTCCGGGCGGCGAGCTCGGACACCGTGGCCGGGCCCTCCGCGAGCGCGGCGAACAGGCCCGCCTCGCTCGCCGCGAACAGCTGCTTGGCGGCCATGTAGCCGGTGGCGACGCCGAGGATGCCGGACGGGTCGATGCCCGGGGAGGAATGCGTCATGAACGAGATCTCCTTCGCGGAAAAGAATATGCCAGATGCTATACGATCGTGCTCGCAACGGCCAGGGGAACCGGCCCTGGGCCGATCACCTCATCGGAGGTCAGCGATGGAGTTCGCAGAACGGACGCCCAGGCGGCGCCTCGGCGTGGACGGCCCGGAGGTCCCGCTCCTGGCGCTCGGCTCCTGGAACACCTGGGACCGGATGGACCGCGAGGATGCCGCCGCCCTGGTGCGCTCGGCGGTCGACCGCGGTGTGAACCTGTTCGACGTCGCGCACTACAACTTCGGGCCGCACGCCGAGAACGCCGTCACCGACGTCCTGTTCGGCGAGGCGGTCCGCGAGGCCGGTGTCGCGCGCGAGGACTACCTGCTGTGCGGCAAGCTCTGGCTCTGGGAGTACCCCGCCTCGTCCTTCGCCGAACAGATGAAGGTGTCCCTCGGCCGGATCGGCACCGACCACGCCGACCTGGTGGTGGTCGGCGACTTCATGGAGCGCCCCGACCTGCGCGCCGTGATCGCCGACGTGGCCGAGCTGGTACGGGCCGGCCGGTTCGCCGCCTGGGGCGTCAACAACTGGTCGGCCGGAGACGTGCTGTTCGCGTGCCGGTTCGCCGCGGCCGAGGGCCTGGTGCCGCCGTCGTTCGCCCAGCTCAAGTACAGCCTGGCCCGCCGGTCGGTGCCCGAGGGCGAGCCGTGGGGCGGGCTGTTCGCGGGCGAGGGGCTCGGCCTGCAGGCCTCGGACGTCCTGGAGGGCGGCATCCTCGCCGGCCGGCTGAACCCCGAGCGCAAGATCGGCGCCGACCCGGGCGGCATCCGGGACCGGATCCGCGCCGCCTTCCCCGAGGTCGAGCGCATCGCCGCGGACTTCGGCGCCACGCCCGCCCAGCTCGCGATCGCCTACACCCTGACCCATCCCGCCGTGGCGAACGTCCTGGTCGGGGTGAGCAGGGCCGAGCAGCTGGAGGACAATCTGGCCGCCCTCGGCCTCGCGGCCCGGCACGGCGCCGAACTGCGCGAGGCCCTCGCCGGGCTGTGGCTCGACCGCGGGGTGGTCGACCCCGCCGCGTCCTGGGGCACCGACGCGCCCGCCGCGCGCTGAGCCGGGCGACGCGGGGCCGGTCCCGGCCCCGCGTCCCGCCCCGGTCTCGGCCCCGGTCTCAGGCTCCGGCCTCGTACACGACCCGGCCGTCCAGGAAGGTCATCGCCACCGGCACCTCCGGCAGCGCCCGCGGCTCGACGTCGAGCAGGTCGCCGTCCAGGACGCACAGGTCGGCGGCCTTGCCCGGCTCGATCGAGCCCTTCTCGTGCTCGGCGCCGTCCTGCCAGGCGGGCGTGATCGTGTAGGCGCGCAGCGCCTCGGCGACGGCGAGCCGCTGCGCCGGGCCGCGGAACGAGCCGTCCACGCCGCGCCGGGTCACCGCCGCGGCCAGCCCGGCGCGCCAGTCGGGGGTCAGCACCGGCGCGTCCGAGCTGAGGCACAGCCGGACGCCGGCGTCGAGCGCGTCGCGGGTCGGCCAGGCGTCGGCCAGGGCGTCCTTGCCGAGCGCCGCGGTGAGCATCGGCTCCGTCGCGATCGGGATGCCGGCCTGGGTGTTCAGCCCGATCCCGGCGGCCGCGAGGACGGTCAGCGTCCGCGGCGCGAGCAGGTCGCCGTGGATGACATAGTGGCGCGCGTCCCGGCCGTCGCGCCCCAGCGCCGCGGCGAACGCGTCGGCCACGACCCGGGTCGCGCGGTCGCCGGTCGCGTGCACGCCGATCTGGTGCCCGGCCGCGTGCGCCGCGTCGATCATCGCGCGCAGCGCCGCCTCCCGGGCGCCCTCGCTCTCCCCGTCGACCAGCAGCGAGCCGTGCGAGCCGTCGGCGTAGGGGCGGTCGGTCCAGGCGGTGCCCATCGGCGGGATGCCGTCGGCGAAGATCTTCACGCCCGCGACCCGGAACCTGCCGGGCACGTCGGCGGGCGGGGTGAAGTCGCGCAGGCCCTTCTCGAGCTCGGCGGCCGAGCTGCGGCCGTCCAGCTCCCCGAACAGCAGCAGCGCGGTGACCCGGGCCTTGAGCGCCCCCTCGGCGGCGAGGTCGGCGTAGTCGCGCAGGGCGGCCGAGCCGAAGCAGCCGCTGGCGCCGTCGTCCTCGCCCGGCCCGAGGCCCGGCTCGGTGTAACTGGTGATCCCGAAGGAGGCGAGCAGGTCCGCGGTGCGCAGGATCGCCCGCCGCCGGTCGGCGGCCGTCTCCAGCCGGGGCCTGGCGGTGTGGTCGTGCCCGGCGTCCGCCCGGTCCGGCGTGTCCCGCCCCGCATCGGGCCCGCCACCGGCAAGCTGGTCCATGAGAAGAGACGGCCACATCGCACCGAGCCACACCCCGTGCAGGTGCGAGTCGTTGATGCCCGGCAGCACCGAGCGGCCCGCGAGGCCGATGACCCGGGTGTCGCGTCCGACCAGGGGCGCGACCTCGGCCGCGGTGCCGACCCGCGCGATCCGCCCGCCGCGCACCGCGACCGCCTCGGTGACGCGGTCCAGGCCGTCGACGGTGTGGACCCGTCCGCCGGTGAGGACGAGGTCGGCGGTCGTACATTCCTCGGTCATATCGCGCTCCAACTCTGGACACCGCTGATGGGATGCAATTAACGTACACGGAATCAGATACGATTTTGGAGTGCCCGAACCGCAGGGTGCGGGCACACCGGGCCTTCGGAGGTAAACGATGCCCCTGGATCCCGAGGCGCGGCGGATCATTGACCGCACACCCGCCGAGGACCCGAACCAGGCGGGGCAGATGCCCGACGCGGCGACGATGCGCGAGCAGTTCCGCCTCATGTGGACCATGCCGGACGACCTCCCGCCCGTCGGCGATGTCACCGACACCACCGTCCCCGGCCCCGCCGGTGACATCCCCGTCCGCGTCTACACCCCTGAGGGGCAGGGGCCCTTTCCGGTCTTCGTGTGGTACCACGGCGGCGGCTGGACGATCGGCACCCTCGACGAGAACGAGTACGCGTGCCGGGCCCTGACCACCGCCTCGGGCGCGGTGGTCGTCTCCGTCGACTACCGGCTCGCCCCCGAGAACCCGTTCCCCGCCGCCGCCGACGACGCCTACGCCGTCGTCGCCTGGCTGGCCGAGCACGGCGACCGGCTCGCCGTGGACCCCGCGCGGATCGCCGTCGGCGGCGAGAGCGCGGGCGGCAACCTCGCCGCCGTCGTCGCCCTCAAGGCCCGCGACCTCGGTGGCCCGGAGCTGCGCCTTCAGGTGCTGGTCGCGCCCATCCTCGGCCACCCCGACGACGGGCGCCGCTCCTATGAGGAGTACTCGGAGGGCTACTTCCTCTCCAAGTCCGGCATGGAGTGGTTCTTCACCACCTACCCCTCCGACGCCCGGGACCTGGACGACCCCTACCTCCTGCCGCTGCGCGCCGAGAACCTCGCCGGCCTGGCCCGCGCGCTCATCATCGAGGCGGAGTACGACGTCCTCCGCGACGAGGGCGAGGAGTACGCGCGCCGGCTCGGCGAGGCCGGCGTCAAGACCGACCTCGCCGTCTACGACGGGATGATCCACGGCTTCTTCGCCCTGCTGCCCACCGAGCTGACGGTGTCGAGGCAGGCCCACGCCCGCACGGCCGACGCCCTGCGCGAAGCCTTCGGCGAGGCCTGATGGCGACCCCCGCACTGGCCCTGGAGGGCGTCGGCGTCAATCGGGCCGACATCCCGGTCGTCCACGACGTCAGCCTCGACGCCGCCCCCGGCGCCGTCACCGTGATCCTCGGCGCCAACGGCGCGGGCAAGACGACGCTCATGGACGGCATCGCCGGCCTGGCGCCCGTCAAGTCCGGCACGATCCGGCTGGGCGACCGCTCGATCGAGAAGCTCGCCCCCTACAAGCGGGCCAGGGCGGGCCTCGGCTACGTGGAACAGGCCCGCACGACCTTCCGGACGCTGACCGTCGAGCAGAACCTGCTGGTGGCCCAGCAGGGCGAGGGCGACCTCGGCACCGTCTACAAGCTGTTCCCCGAGCTGGACAAGCGCCGTACCCTGCAGGCGGGTTACCTGTCCGGCGGCGAGCAGCAGATGGTCGTGCTCGGCCGGGCGCTGGTCTCGGCGCCGAAGGTGGTCCTCATCGACGAGATGTCGCTGGGACTGGCCCCCCTGGTCGTCCGGCGGCTCATGACGACGGTCGGTGAGCTGGCCGGCATGGGGATCGCGGTGGTGCTCATCGAGCAGTTCGCGAACCTCGCGCTCGACGTCGGCACGCGCGCCTACGTCCTGCGCAAGGGCGGCGTGGTGTATTCAGGTCCCTGCGCCGACCTGCGCGGCGACGAGGAGCGCCTGCACCGGCTCTACTTCGGCGGGCCGCCCCTGACCGCCGCCGACCGGGACGCCGGCGCGGCAGAGAGCGAGCAGTGATGAACCTGGTGGACAAGCGCGGCCTCGGCGCCGGCCTCGGCGCGGCCGTGCTGGCCTGCGTCCTGCTGCCGGCGGTGCTGCCGCCGTACTGGATCTACCTGGCGATCAGCGCCGTGATCAGCGCCGTGATCATGCAGAGCTACGGCGTGATCGTCGGGCGGGTCGGCGTCATGTCGCTGTGCCAGATGTCGTTCGCGGCCATCGGCGCCTGGGTCGTGCTGCGGCTGAACGTCGCCGGCGCGCCGGGCGGGTTCTTCGTCTGGCTGGTCCTGGGCGGCCTGGCGGCGGTGCCGGTCGGCGTCGCCATCGGGCTGCCCGCGCTGCGCATCCGCGGGGTGAACCTCGCGGTGGTCACCTTCGGGTTCGCCGTCTCGGCCGACATCGTCTGGAACGCCAACCCGTTCCCGGGCGCCAAAGAGCTGACGATGCTGGACCGCCCGGCGCCCTTCACCACCGACGGCGGCTACTTCGTCTTCGCGATGATCGTGTTCACCGTGATCGCGGTCGTGCTGAGCGTGATCGGCCGTACCCGGCTCGGGCTCTCCTGGTACGAGCTGCGGCACTCCGAGCGGTCCGCCGCCGCGCACGGCATCTCCGTCGCGCGCAGCAAGCTCGCCGCGTTCGCGATCAGCGCGTTCATCGCCGGCATCGGCGGCGGCCTGCTGGCCGGCCAGCTCAGCCTGGTGGTGCCCAGCAACTTCGCGATGGGCCAGTCCCTGGCCCTGTTCGCCGTCGCCATCATGATCGGCCCGCACCACCCCGAGGGCGCCGTGCTCGGCGGGATCTTCGGCGCGGTGATGCCGACGATCATGGAGAAGGTGTCGCTGCCGCAGGACTTCGGCGGCGTGCTGTTCGGCGCCGGCGCCCTGCTGGCGCTGCGCAGCGGGCTGAGCCAGACCGACCTGACCCGGATGCGCAAACGTGAGAAAGATGCGCGTAAGCTGCTGGAAAAGGCGGCGGCCGGCGAGGACGGGCAGGACAGGGCGAGCCTGTCGGTGGTCGAGCCCGCGCCGCGGCCGGCGGACGCCGAGCCCCGCCTGGCCGTGTCCGGGCTGACCGTCCGGTTCGGGGAGGTCGTCGCGCTCGACGCGGTCGACCTGACCGTCCCGGAGGGCTCGGTCGTCGGGCTCATCGGCCCGAACGGCGCCGGCAAGTCCACCTTCATCTCGGCGGTCACCGGCTTCGTCTCGGGATACCAGGGCACGGTCGAGCTCGGCGGGCGGCGGCTGGACGGCCTCGGGCCGAGCGTCCGCGCCACGCGGGGGCTGCGCCGTACGTTCCAGACCACGGCGATCGCGCCCGAGCTCACCCAATACGAATACCTGGCGATCGGAGCCGGCCGGCGGCTGTCGCGGGCCGAGGCCGACGAGCTGCTGGAGTTCTTCGGCTGCCCGCCCGGCCAGGTCCCGGTGTCGATCGTGGACGCCGGCACCCGGCGGCTGCTGGACGTGGCGGCGGCCATCGCGGCCCGTCCCGCGGTGGCGCTGCTGGACGAGCCCGCCGCGGGCCAGTCCGCCGCCGAGTCGCTGCGGCTCGGCAACAGGCTGGCGCGGGTGCCCGAGACCTTCGGCACGTCCATCCTGCTGGTCGAGCACGACATGGAGCTCGTCCAGGCCACGTGCGCCGAGGTCACCGTCCTCGACTTCGGGCACGTCATCGCCTCCGGGCCGACGGGGCAGGTCCTGGCCGACCCCGCCGTCCGGGCCGCCTACCTCGGGGCCGCGGACGTCCCCGCCTCCTGATCCGAAAAAACAACCCACCCCTCCCGCGAAGCAAGGGCCTCTTCGATGAAACGCACTCTCATGACGGCGGCCGCGACCGCGCTCGCCGTGTCCCTCACCGCCGCCGGCTGTCAGTCCTCGGGCGACTCCGGCAAGGGGCCGATCAAGGTCGGCTCCATCAACGGCATCACCGGCCTCTTCCAGACCCCCGAGGTCCCGAAGGCCGTCAAGGCGGTCTTCGACGAGGTCAACGCCGCCGGCGGCATCAACGGCCGCAAGCTCGAGCTGATCAGCAAGGACGACGCCATGGACCCGTCCCGGTCCGGGCAGGCGGCCCGCGAGCTGATCCAGTCCAGCGGCGTCGTCGCGCTGGCCGGCTCCTCCAGCGCCGTCGACTGCGGCCTGAACCGCGCCACCTACAGCAAGAGCAAGATCGTCTCGGTGCCCGCGGTCGGCGTCGACCCCGCGTGCTTCACCAGCCCGAACATCGCCCCGGTGAACCCGGGCCCGTACGCGCTGACCACGGCGATGCTCTACTACGCCTCCGAGACCCTCAAGCACGACAAGGTCTGCATGGACTACACCGTCCTGCCCGGCAGCGGCGGCGGCATCGAGGACGCCATCAAGCAGTGGGAGACCCTCACCGGCAAGCACCTCACCCACAAGAACCTCGCCGTCGGCCAGGGTGACCCGACCCGCTACCTGGTCGCGGACAAGAACGCCGGCTGCCAGGCCGTCATCTACAACGCTGTCGTCGGCCCGTGGTTCGCGCAGGCCAAGACCCAGGGCATGCAGAAGGTCGACTTCATCCTCGCGGCCAACAGCTACACCGACGCCAACGCCAAGGTCATCCCGCCGGACATGAGCGCCTACGCGGGCACCGAGTGGCAGCCCTACACCGACCCGACCCTGCCGGGCAACGACCGCTGGGCGAAGCTGGTGGAGAAGAACGGCATCCAGAAGACCGCGTTCAGCCAGGGCGCCGTGATGGCCGCCGACGTGTTCGTGGACGTCCTGAAGACCATCAAGGGCGACATCACCCGCGAGTCGGTCACCAAGGCGTTCAAGGAGATGAGGCCGATCAACTACCCCATGGTCGGCACCCCCTACGTCTTCGGCCCCGGCGACAAGCACAACCCGATCCAGGGCAGCCGCTTCGTCAAGGCCGACAAGGGCGGCTGGAAGGTCCTGCCCGGCGGCTTCACCGTCCCCGGCAAGAGCTGAGGCCCACTCGTCCGGGCGCGCGCGTCACCCGCGCGCGCCCGGCTCCACCCGGAGGTACCCGATGGTGAACTCTGTTGTCGCCGGGCTGACCAGCGGCGGCGGCTACGCCCTGCTCGGCCTGTGCGTCGTCCTGACCTACCGGCTGGTCGCCGTGGTCAACTTCGCGATGACGGCCGTCGGCGCGATGGGCGCCTTCGTGATGGTCTCGCTGACCGACAAGGGGCTGAACGTCTGGCTCGCCCTGGTCGTCGGCGCCCTGTCGGCGGCGCTGCTGTCGGGGCTGCTCGGCGCGGCGCTGGTGCGCTGGTTCTCCGGGCACCGGGAGCGCACCAAGGCCGCGGTGACGGTCGCCCTGTACGTCGCGCTCACCGCGATCGGGCTGCGGCTGTTCGGCGGCACGAGCACCGGCGCGCACCGCTTCCCGAACCCGTTCGGCGACCCCGTCTTCACGGTCGGCGGCGTGGTGGTCCCGCAGTCGGTGCTCGTCTCGCTGGCGTTCGCGCTGCTGATCACGCTCGCGGTCGGGCTGCTGCTCACCCGCACCCGGCTCGGGCTCAAGCTGCAGGCGCTGTCGGAGCGGCCGAGCACCGCCGAGGTCGTCGGCATCCCCGCCCCGCTGCTGGCCGTCGGCGTCTGGTCGGGCGTCGGCGCCATCACCATGCTGGTGATCGTGCTGGTCGCGCCGCGGCTCGGCGGCGACTTCTCCACCCTCGCGGGCCTGATCAGCACCGCGCTGGCCGTCGCGATGGTCGGCGCGTTCCGCAGCCTGCCCCTGACCCTCGCCGGCGGCCTGATCCTGGGCTGCCTCGAGGGCGTGTCGTCCTCCCTGGACGCCATCCAGAAGTACCAGGGCGTCGTGCCCTTCCTGGTGATCCTCGTGCTCCTGTGGTGGCGCAGCCGCCGCGAGGTCTGGGACACCGCCCACAGCAGATGACGAATCGAGGAGACGCCCCATGCCCGACCTGACATCGACCCGGGCGGCGGTGCTGCGCGAGCACGGCGCCGAGCTGAGCATCGAGGAACTGCCGCTGCCCGCCGAGTGCGAGCCCGGCGCGGCCGTCGTCCGGATCGACTGCGCGACCCTGTGCGCCACCGACGTGCACCTCTGGTCCGGTGCCATGTCGTTCCCGGAGATGCTGCCGATCGTGCTCGGCCACGAGATGATGGGCACGGTCTGCGCCGTCGGCGCCGGCACCCGGGACGCGCTCGGCCGCGAGATCAAGGTGGGCGACCGCATCGGCTGGTCCGAGTCCGTCTGCGGGCGCTGCTACGGCTGCACCGTGCTGCGCAACCCCGTCGCCTGCGCCGAGCGGGGCTACGGGTTCCTCCAGCGGGCGGACCGCTGGCCCTACGCCACCGGCGGCCTCGCCGGGCACAACTACGTGACGCCGGGCGCGCTGAAGGTCGTGCTGCCCGACGACGTCAAGGACACCTGGGCCGCCGCGGCGGGCTGCGCCGTCAAGACCGTGCTGCACGCCTTCGACCGCGCGGGCGGCGTCCGCCCCGGCTCCACCGTGGTGGTCCAGGGCGCGGGCGCGCTCGGGATCGTCGCGACGGCGGTCGCCGGCGTGTCCGGAGCGGGCAAGGTGATCACCATCGGCGCGCCGGACGCGCGCCTGGAGCTCGCCGGCCGCTTCGGCGCCGACCTGACGATCGGGCTGGACGGCGACGCCGCCGAGCGCCTCGCCGCCGTGCGGGACGCCACCGGCGGCCGCGGCGCCGAGCTCGTGATCGACGTCGCCGGCGCGCCCGGCGTGGGCGCCGAGGCGGTGGACATGGCGGCGTTCGGCGGCCGGTTCGTCGTGGTCGGCACCACCGGCCCGCGGCCCGAGCCGCTGCCGCTCGGCACGATCATGGGCAAGGAGCTGGACGTGCGCGGCTCGCTGAACGGCGACGTGAGCGACTACCACCGCTCGATCGAGTTCCTGCGCACCTTCAGCGGTCGTTTCGACTGGGACGAGCTGTTCAGTGCCCCCGACGGGCTCGACGGAGCGTCCGGAGCGCTGGCCGCCATGTCGCGGCTCGAGCAGGTCAAGGCCGTCATTCACCCCCACCGTTAGGAACACCGTGTCCACCAAGATCGAGCGGCGCCGGCTGGGCGCCGCCGGGCCCGAGGCCTCCGTGCTCTCCCTCGGCTCCTGGCACACCTACGACCGCATGGACTTCGCCGACGCCGTCGCGATGGTCCGGCACGCCGTCGACGCGGGGATCAACCTGTTCGACGTCGCCGTGTACGGGATGCCCGGCCATCCCCCCGTCTTCACCGACGTGCTGTTCTCCGCGATCGTCCGCGCCGCCGGGATCGCGCGGGAGGACTACCTGCTGTCCAGCAAGCTGTGGCTGGAGGGGTGGCCCGGCCAGTCCCTGCGCGACCAGCTCGCCAACGCCCTGTTCCGGGTCGGCGCCGACCACGCCGACGTCGCCGTCCTCGGCGACATCCGGCGCGAGGGCATGGACCTGAAGGCGCTCGCCGAGGAGCTCGCCGAGCTGGAGCGCGAGGGGCTGCTGGGCTGCTGGGGCGTCAACAACTGGTCGGCCACCACCGTGCGGACGATCCGCGAGCACGCCCTGGCGGCGGGATCGCCGGGCCCGCGGCTCGCCCAGCTCAAGTACAGCCCGTGCCGCCGCTCCATCCCCGACGGCGAGCCGTTCGCGGCGATCTTCGCCGACGGCGTCACGATGCAGGCGTCGGACGTCCTGGAGGGCGGCATCCTCGCCGGCAACACCTCGCCGTCGCGGCAGATCGGCCGCGACCCGGGGGAGGTCCGGGCGCGGATCCACGACGCCGCCAAGGGCATCGCGAAGGTCGCCGACGACCTCGGCGCCACTCCCGCGCAGCTCTGCGTCGCGTTCACCCTGACCCACCCGTCCACGAGCACCGTGCTGTTCGGCGCGAGCCGGCTGTCCCAGCTCGAGGACAACATCGCCGCGCTCGACGTGCTGGAGCGCGTGGGCGCCGACCGGCTGCGCGAGCTGCTGGACCCGTTCTGGGTGGACCGCGGCATCGTCGACCCCGAGGGACCCTAGCCTCCACGCTCCGGGCCCCCGCCTCGCGCGGCGGCACTCCTGGTCTCCGGATTCCCTCCTTGCCGGGAGTCCGTGAGCGGGGGCCCGGTCCCGCTCCCGGGCTCCGCCCGGCCCCCCGGCGCGTTCTCGACGCCGAGCCCCTCTCCCGCGTACCCACCATGGTCCGCCGTTCTCCGGGCGCCCGCGGCGCACCGCCGTGCCGTGATGCCGCCGGGCATCGATCGGGTAACGCCCCGTAACGCTCCGGGCGGGCGCGCCGCCGATCGGGAAGACTCTGCGGTGCGCCCTCCGGCTCCCGGGCGCCCCGTCCGGGAAAGCACGGGGCGGACCCCCGGGGGTTCGCGGTGGCGCGGCGCGCCGGCGGGTCCGAGCATGGAGAGGGTGGTCGTGGTGATCTCCGCTCCGCGGCGGCGCCTGGCGCCGGCGTGGTTCGGCACGGAGGCCAGGCGCGCCCTCGCCGCGGGCGCCGCCGTCGCGGCGGTGGCGCTGGGCTCGGGCTGGCCCTACTGGCGCGGCCACCCGGTGGCCGCCGCGGCGACCCTGGCCGCCTGCGCCGGGATCATGGTCGCGGGCGTGCTGCTCGGCACCGGCGGGCGGACCCGGCGCACCGGGCGGCTGTTCGCCGCCGCGTCCGCCGCCTGGGCCCTGAACTGGCTGGCGAGCTGGGACATGGGTCCCGGCCCGCTGCTGTCGCCCTACGCCCAGGCCGGCTTCTACCTCGCTCTCGGCGTCGGTGTCCTGCTCTACCCGAGCGGCCGGCTGGAGTACCCGGCCGACCGCGTCTGGGTCGTCGCCGCCTGCGCGGTCCTCATCGGCTGCCCGACGGCGCTGTGGGTGACCTCCGAACCGGAATGGGCCGCGTTCCGGGGCCGGACGGTGTGGTGGCCCGCGCCGTGGCCCGACCTCGGCGCCTTCCGGGTCGTCCTGGACGTCTCCGCCGCGCTGTACGTGCTCCTCGCCGTCGCGTTCGCGGCCGTGCTGCTGCTCAGGCTGCCGCGGCTGGACCGGCCGAACCGCGTCCTCACCCTGCCGGTCACCGCGGCCCTGCTGTTCGTCGGCGGGTCCGCGGCGTTCACCCAGAAGCCGGTCATGCAGGCGTCCATCCCGCTGAGCGACCTGCTCCGCGTCTACGCGCTGCAGGGCGCGGTGGCCGTGCTCGTCCCGCTCACCCTGCTCGCGTCCGGGCTGCGCGCCCGGATCGGTGAGCTGACCGTCGCGGGCCGGATGCTGCGGCCCACCGCGCCCGCCACCGTGGAGCGCGTTCGCGACGCCCTGCGGGACGTCCTGCGCGACCCGACCCTGGAACTGTGGTTCTGGGTACCCGACGAGGGGGTGTACGTCGATGCCGCGGGGCGCCCGGCCGGCGCCGAGCCCGGGGTGGCCGGCGCGGGGGAGACCGGTTCCGGACGCTGGCGCCGGACGGTGCTGACGCCCACCGGGGAGCCGCTCGCGGTCGTGGAGCTCGGCGCCGCGCTGCGCGACCACGAGGCGCTGGTGGAGGCCGCGCTCACCGCGGGCGGCCGGGCGCTGGAGACCGCGCGCCTCCAGGCGAGCGTGCACGCGGGCCTCGAACAGGTCCGCGCGGCCTACGGGCACCTCGTGCGCGCCGGGACGATGGAGCGCGAGCGGCTCGCCCGCGACCTGCACGACGGCGCCCAGCAGCGGCTGCTCGCGCTCGGCGCGATGCTCGGCACGCTGGAGGCCGTCACCGCCGACGCGGCGGTGCGCGAGCACTCCCGCACGTGCCGGCGCGAGCTGATGGCGGCGCTGGCCGAGCTGCGCGCCCTCGCCCGCGAGGTCCGGCCCGCGCTGCTCGCCCAGGACGGCCTCGGCCCGGCGCTGGAGGTCGCCGCCGAGCGGCTCGGGACCCGGGTCCGGCTGGACGTCCCGGACCGGCGCTACCCGGCCGACGTCGAGTCGGCGCTCTACGGGGCGCTCTGCGAGGCGCTGGCGTACGCCGTCGACCGCGCCGGGGCGACGCGCGTCACGGTGCGGGTCCGCCCGGACGACGCCGGGCTGGTCGCCGAGGTC
>NZ_CAACVB010000071.1 GCF_900659635.1 Actinomadura roseirufa
CCTTCGTGCTCTTGGTCGACTCGAAGGATCACGAGGTGGCCGTCCTCATGTCACGGTGACACGCCCACACAGGCCAAAACCCGGCAGAAGGTCACACAGGCCCCATACACCACTTCCGTGGACGCTAACCCGCGGGACTCGTTTCACTGACAGGCGCCGGGGCTGAAGAGGAGGCATGTCACATGGCCCTCCGAGCCCTTACGGACCATCCCGGCGAAGCCGTCGAAGTGCTGATCAGCCGTCCCGACGCTAAGAAGCTCTTCGGCCTCGAATCTAACTCCCTCCGAGACCAACAGATTCCAGGCCTCACACTCACCGAATCTGATGACCAGACTCTCGCATACCTGACTAGGAAGATCCCAACGCGTCGTCTACTTATGACCTGTGAAATACCCCTTAGCAATCTCGGCAGGCTGCTTGCCGACCAGCGGGGGCGCGTCGCTGGAATCTATCTGTCGTTGCAAACTCCTGCTGCGGGGAACTCCGCCACCGGCAGGCTCATCGCCTTGCCGACAATCGCCATCAGGCGCCTGCCCGAAGTTCCAAGGTAGGCATCCCAAACGAGAAGAGTCGACTGGGACTTCGCAAGTATGGGAGCTTCGCCTTCTCCCGCGTTAAGCCGGACGGGCATCTCTACTCACCATCGCGCGTCCGAGGCGCGTGGTGGCGTAGGATTTGGGCGTCTTGCTTCCAGTTGGACGGCGTTCCGTCGTCGGTTGGTGTGCGGCGAGACATTCGGGCCGATGGGGTGCCACCTTCCGCGCGTCGGCGCGTGAGGTCCCGTCGGCCCACTGTCTTTCTCCGGCAGGTACGGCTCCTACTGATCCATACGGCCAGTAACGGTCCCGCCGGTTGATGGAGGCGCATCCACGCCGGGCGGGACCCAGGCATCGCTAGGTGATGACGCGTCCGAGACGAGAGGCGCCCAGGAGCTGTGCGGGCGGGAGTGAGCACAGATTGGTCGAATCCGCACGTGAAGCGCTGGATCTGCTCTGCAGTGATGGGACCGGTGTCGCAGGGCCGGGGCTTGTATCGTCTCCTGGCCCCTGGAAGCGAGGGTGCAGGTACAGGTACCTGTCAGTTTCTGTCCGGCAACGGTCCCGATACTAGTCTCGATCGCTGACGGGATCGAGTCTAAGGTCGGGGCATGGCGGAGGATCCTGACGGCGATCGGTTCGCTCATGCAGTGCGGCTGTTGTTGCTGATCGACGCAGCGGCTGACCCTCTGCCGGAGGCTGGCACTCCACCAGTGAGCGGCGCGGTGGCTGCCCTACGGTCGCAGGGCAGGCTGCAGAAGTTGGACTTCTGGTTGCGCAATCCGGACTACCTGGCTGATGAGCTCCTCACCGACTACGAAAAGGATCCTGATAAGCAGCCAGCACTTCTCGACCTGGCAGCGACGATCTTGGATTCGGACGAGCCTGAGATTTTTTCGATCCCGATGCTACGGTTTCTGTTCGGTGCTTATGAAGCGCTCGACCGTACGCTTGCGCTGCTGGTTGCGCCGCGTCTTATCGTGGTCGCCCATCGGCGCAGCGCCGATGGGCGGCGGGTGCTACTGGAGGAGTACTACCTGACGCAGAAAGGCCGGGATCTGGCAGCACAGGCCAGGGAGATGTTTCCGATGCTGGTCTGGTATTCCGAGCGGGCGGCACTGGTCCGGGCCCTGGCTGATGGGACGGGCAGCAGTGTCGTTGCCTTGCGGAACAGACAGTACCTCCAGCGGGACTATGCCGAGACACCGCTCAACGAAACGATTCCCGGAATCGCGAACAGGGCGAGGCAACGGCTTTCGAGGCTTAAAGTGCAGGCCGCAGTGAAGGCTGATATCGAGGAAGCGGAGGAACTGGCATGAATAGCCTGGTCGATCTGCCGGTTCCCTCAGAGGAGGAGATCCACGCGACGATCGCTCGCCGGGTCGGAAAAGTGAGCGCCGATGATGTGCGCAAGGTGCTGAGGGAGCACGGAATTGTTTTGGCTTCGCCGCTACCGGCACGGCGGAGCCTTTGCGTGCATCGGCTGTACTGCGAAGGGGTGAAGACCGACACCGATGACAACGACGGTCCCTTCACTGTCGAGTACACACTGGCACCCGGAGCCTGGGCGTTCGTCAGCGAGCAGAACTCAGCGGGGAAGTCGAACCTGCTATGGGCGTTGACGTGGGCGTTACGAGGTGAAGGGTTCGAGGAGTACCAGCGCGGTGACACCGTCGCCTGGTTCCAGTACATCCGCGCCGATGTAGAAGTGGCGGGTGTGCCCGTATCGGTTCGGGTCACATTGGGGCCGCACCGCAGGGTGAGCTTGGCGCTGCTGACCGCCGACAGCCTGCAAGCGCTCTTGGACCTTGACGGGCAAGAGGACCAGGGGGAACTGGTGCGCACCGTCGCCGTTGCAGGCGATGCCGCTGCGGCCAAGGATCTAATCGGAAGGTTTATGTGCGAGCGGCTCGGCCTGCGGCCGTTTACTGTATGGGCAGCGGAGCGGGGCGCACCGACTGAGGAGGGCGGGGCACGGGACGGCGACGCCCATACGCATGGTTGGCCGAGTTTCTTTCACGCCATCGCATTGAACGCTGGCCATGACAAGGTCTTGCTGGGGCCGGTGGCGACGGGTGCGCTGCCAGTTCGTCTGCTGCAGGTGTTCCTGGATGTTCCTTATGTGTCTGAACTGACCGAGATCAAGGCTGCCTCGAAGCGACTGCGGCAACGGCATCGTCATGGGGAGCGTCGCCAGGCCGAGGACCGCAGGGTGCGAGCAGCGCGGCTAGAGCCGTTGAGGGAGGAACTGGAGCAGGCACGGCGGCGTCTTGCCGACCTTTCCCGTAACGCGCCGGACGTGGCCGCCCTGGTCGCCGCAGTGCAGGAGACCTCGCGCGGATTGGCGCCTCTGACGAGCGCCCGAGAAGAACTCGCTGTCGTGGCCGAACGGGCGCGCAAGGACAGGATCCGCGATGAACGGGCCTTGCGGCAGGCGAAGGAGAGCGCCGCGGCGCGGAGCCTGCTTGGAGCGCTTGACCCGGAGATCTGCCCGCGCTGCGAGAGCGACATCGACGACGCCCGCCGGGAGCGGGAAGACCTGCTTCATCAGTGCGCGGTGTGCACAAGTGAGATCTCCGTCCAAGCGGAAGATGCCGATGACAGGGCCCGACTCCTAGCTGATCTCCACGACCGGCTTACTGGTTCCCGGCGTGCGGAGGCCAGCGCTGTAGCAGCTCTGTTCCAGGCCGACGACGAGCTCGGCGCAGCACGGGAGCGGCACGAGCTTGCAACGGCGGAGCTGGCGGACAACAACTCCGCCGCTGTGTTCGCGGCACGGCAGGAGGCCGCCGCTACCGTCCACCGACTGGAGGGCGCGATGGCCTTGTTGAGAAGAGATCTGGAGGTCGCTGAAGACGAGCCCGAGGAGGACCCTGCCGACCGGATTCTGGAGGTGGCCGAGGCGGAACTTGAGGCACTGGTCACTGTGCGCAGCCGGGACTTGTTCGCTGACGTCAGCACTGAACTCTGCGTGATCGCGCGCAGGCTTGGTGTCACCAACCTGTCCTCGGTGGACTTGAAACTCAACGGCACTCTCAACGCCCGTAAGTCCGGAAAGAGCACCCAGTACAGGCGTTTCAGCCCGGGTGAGCGGCTGCGCATGCGTATCGCCGCAGTCGTTGCGATGATCTCCGTCGGGCAGCGGCGTGGCATCGCCTCTCACCCCGGTCTACTCCTTATCGACGCCCCGATGAAGGAGGAAGTCGTCCCTGGCGACGCGGGGATGGCCCTTGCGGTTCTGCGAGACCTCGCGGAGAAGACCGATGGACTGCAGATGATCATTACTTCGATCGAGCCCGTCGTCCGGAACGTCTTCCCTGACAACAAGATCATTCACAGCGCGGTCGGGCCGAGCGGACGCTACATGTTCTGACCTTGCTGCATACCAGTACTCGGAAGTGGCAAGGACAGCCCTGAACGATGTGATCGGGAGGTGACACCGAGAATGAACCAGGCGGCAGAGATGATCGCTACCTGGGCGGCGACCGCATCTTCGCACGAGTTGCGTGTCGGGCCGGACGCCGACGATCTCGGTGGCCCCGACACGGTCGGCGCTCACGCCCAGGACCTGGCCGAAGGGCAGTTCCTGCCGATCCTTGTGCAGATCGCCTCTCACGAACACGGTCGAGCGCCAGGCGCCTCGGCCACAGTCGTCATGCGGGATGCTGTCGTGGCCGGCATGACGCACAATCAGCGTCATTCGGCGTTCGCATCGGCCGCCGACACGCTGACTCAACACATGGACTTTGCGGCCGCATTGGGACGCCCCCTGGCCCGGGCTCTGTCCCGGCGGTTGCGGGACGGCTTGGAATCCCAAGATCTGGAAGTGGCACACATCGCGATCGAAGCGGCCGAATGCCTCCTGACTCTCACACTCGCCAGCGTGACTGCCCCATGGGACCTCCTCAGCGTGATCGAAGAGGCCGGCGAGGCACCCGAACGGCTCGCCGAACCGTTCGCAGTGCGGCTGCCTCGTATCCTTGGCCTCCTCGACCAGACCCATCCGACCGTCCATCTGCACAGCGCTCTCCTGCGGCTGTTGCAACTCGACCACACCCACGCTGACGCCGCGTTCGAGCTGGCCATGATCGACCTGCGGACCGCATTCAACAGTTCTACCCGCGAAACGATGCTCCAGGGACTGACCACCGTCCGAACCCGTCTGGCGGAGTTGTGGGAACACACCGAAGCCCGTCAGGACGCGGGCATCTACCTCGCTGCGATCGACGCCCTGCTAGCTTTCGGCGGCCCCGACACCGCCCGGCAGGTCAACGACGCTGCCGCCCGGCTGCGTGCCCAATACCATCACTACCGGGCATGGCTGCAGGGAACTCCGACCCCGGCCTGGGCGCTGCCCCGCCAGCAGGAGATTACGAGCTGGTCCGAAACCATCATGATCATCGAGGAGGCCGCGGCCCATCTGGACGACGAAGTGTCCTGGCTCGCACCGCCGCGAGCGTTGCACGCCCTTCTGAAGGTCTACACCTGTGCCGCCGTCCCCGCCTCCTTAAGTGTGAAGGCAGCTGGCGAGGCGCTCCTGCAGCCTGTTGTCGAAGCGTCGTTTCTCCGCCACTCCCACCGACAGCAGCTCCTGGAGGCGGCCCTCACCGAACTACCCGAATTCCGCGACGACCCTACTGCCATCCGCCTGGCAGAAAAGCTCCGAGATCTCCAAGCGACTGCACAGAAAATACCTGGAGGCGATGCCGGGGGAAAAGCCCTTCGGTGGCCCCTACTGGCCGCCGAACTCCCCGAACACCAACTCCAGGACTTTCTCGCTAGCGTACCCGATGGCCAGGAATCCTCACTCGATGCGATCGAACTCGCCTTGCGGTCTCGCAGAAACGTTGAAGCCATCGCGACCGACCCTAAACGCAGTCGACTGCTTGAGCGACTGGTCGAGGAGCTTAGCGCATCACCAGACTGGATCCCCGGCATCGCCGACCCTTTCAGGATCCTGCTCGACTACACGATCCAGTTCGCATTCACCTGCTACGACAACGGACGCCAGATGGGCGGCCCCTACACCGAATACCTGCGCGCCCGGGACCCTTCTGGTCGTAAGCAGAAGATCGACGAGCGACTCTTCCATCAAGACTACCTGCGCTGCCTAACTTTCACTGACATCGCCTCTCTACTCAAAGCCGAAGTAATCAGCATTGGGGGCGGGCGAGTTGACCTGCTTGCGTCCTTTGGCGCAGTACAGTTCCCGATCGAATGCAAAATCGAGGAAGACGATGCCAGCCGGGAGAGTCTACGCGGCTACGCGGGCCAGCCCGCCCAATACACCGTCACCAGATCGGCTTTCGCGATCCTGCTCGTGCTCGACCTCACCGGGCACGAGGAAGGCACCGCAGACGTGTACTCCAGCATCTGGATCGAGCGCGTTCGCCGACAACATGAAGACCATGATCGCTTCATCGTCACCATCCGTATTCCCGGCGGACGCGTCGACCCCAACCGGCTGCGCACCCCCGCCAGCCAGCCCTAGAGCCTGTCCAGTGGATCATTCATTGATCCAGAGCAGGGTGGTGACCAGGACGACGGCTGCTCGGTAGTTGCGGGCCAGTCTGGTCGTAGCGGGTGGCGATACCTCGCCATTGCTTGAGGCAGCCGTTGCAGTGTTCGACCAGGTTGCGGCGTTTGTAGACGGCTGGATCAAAGACTGTGGGCGCCCGCCGATGGTGCCGCAAGAGGTCCCATCACTACGACCGCTGCGACGGTATCCGGCAACATCCTGCGCATGCATCGCTCGTGGGGAGAGCGGCCTGCGGAGCATGAACCAGAGGCCGCCGAGGAAACGGAGAGGCCCCGACCAAGCGAGCGGGCAGGGGGCGAGCGCGGACCCAGCGGTCCGCACTCGCCCTGTAGAACCAGTCGCGCCGAGGGAATGAACGTTCCTCGGTGGGCCTTCGCTGGAGGGGATCTTCTAGTTGAGGAATCCTGGCGGCCTGAGGTGGATCCGGCCGTCCATTATCCTGTTGAGGATACGTCAAGATAAAATTTGAGCGGCAATGCTATCAAGTGGAGGCAGGAACCTCACCTGTTTCACACCCTCCGCGCAGCATCCGCGCTTGATGCTTCCAAATCGACCCTCGCTTCGCTGAGGGCTAACGTTTTTTTGGCCTTGCTTGTTGATTTGAAGTGGATGAAGTTGGGGAACTATGTGTGGAGAGTGGGTGTGATTCTTGGGGAAGTTGCCTAATTGTTGACGGAAGGTCATTGAGGCTTAGTTGGCTGATAGATTTCCGATTGTATATTGATGTACGTCGTATGATGAGGTCAATTTCTTGGATTGGTCCCTGAGGTCTTTGAGGTAGTGACTGGATTGCCTGGCCCAACGTTGTGACGGCCTGTCGTCCGTAAGTCTGTGCAGCTCTGTACCGGTCGCGTAGGTGGTAGACGGCGGCGGGCGGGCGGGGGAGGTGGCCAGGCACAGGGCTGCTCTTTCTGAGGACGAGGAGAGCGGCCACGTCGTTGATTGCTTCTGCGTGGTCGCCGGCCATGACGTTGCATGCCTCGATGGTTCTGAGGACGGCGGTGGCGACGCGTGTGGCGGTGTCGAAGTCGGGGCCGAGTTCGCTGGGCTGCTTCATGCGGTAGGAAGCGCGTGGACTTGGGGTCCATTGAGGGTCGGCGAAGGCGAGTCGGCCGAGTCGGAGGATAAGGTCGCTTGCGTCGATGGAGGGGTCGCTTGTCGGGGGGCTGTGGTGGTCGGTGAAGTTTTCCCAGCGGTGGGTAATTGATCGCCATTTCAGGCTTGTGTGGCGGATGGCCGGGATGACGTTCTCGAAGGTGGAGGCGTGGTCTTTCTCGTCGAGTTCGGTCATGCGGTGTGCTAGATGCCGGGTGATCTTGGTACTGATGTCGCAGATGATGACGGCGGCTCGGGCGAGGTAGCGCCAGGTCGTGATCGAGTCGGCTGCGTTGAGATGCTTCAAGCGGTCGATGCTAACGCTGATGCCCGTCTCGGCTTCGGTGAGGTCTTCGCCGCTGGTTGGGGGAATCCTGTCTGGTGTTCCGTTGGCCGGTAGCGCGGTGATGAGGGTGTCGGCTTGTCCATAGAACCGTGCCAGCACGGCTGCCTTGAGGAGAAGGGTGCCGGCTTGGTCGACGGGTGGTTTCCCGCGGCGTGCCACGTGGGCGGCCGTGGCCGTGCAGCCGCTGATGCCGTGGAGGAGCGAGCGGGCGGTGTCGGTGCTGGTGATGATGGCGGCGTCAGGGGAGAGTTCCTGGGCGTTGCTCGGTGGGAAGTGGGTGGAGAGCAGGTCTAGTCCGCAGCCCAGGGCTATGGACGCTGAGCGAAGGTGATCTCTCAGCTCGGAGGTCGGGGTGTCGATGTGGGATGCCGGGCCGAGGAGCCGTTCTGCTTGTTCGATGAGTCTGCCCGCGCGGTGTGCGGCGTCGCGGATGCCGTACTGCTCGTCGTGCGGAGCGCCGAACCCTGTGGCGATCTTGTCGTGGTAGCGGACCAGGACGTGTGTGAAGCGGGACAGTTCGGCGCGCACGGTAGCGGCTCGGAGTTGCCGGTCGAAGCGCGGGCGGAAGAGAGCCCGGTTCACCTCGGCCAGATGCTGATCGGCGAGCAGGACCATCTCACCGAAGGTGGCCATGGGCGGCTACCGCAGGGCTTCGCGAAGCCGTCCGGCGTGCAGGGCCGCTCGTAGGCAGGCTGCCTTGTCGTCGGGGTCGCCGGCGAGCTCGGCGGCGCGGACCAGGTTCTGAGACGACTTCGCCGCCAGCTCGAACAACGCGTCCACCGTCGCGGTGAGGCCGGAGCCCTCAGCAGAGGGGGCCCTCTGGAGGGACGGCGCCTGGCGCAGCGCGCGGTGCGCTTGGACGGCTTCGCCCTCGGCCATGCCCCAGGCGATGAAGCCGTCCGGTTCCTGCTGGGCGAGTGAGGTGATGACGCGCTCGGCGTGAGCCAGGTCGTTCAGTGCGGTGTTCATGATTTCGGTGAACCAGGAGTGCCGCACCTCCTCTTGGTTTCGAGCGATGTGTTCGGGGCTCGGCTCGGTGCTGTGGGGCATGCGTGCTCTCCATGCGGTTAGGGGATGCGTTGGGGCGGCCAGGTCGTGTGCCCGCAAGGCGACGTCTCGCCGCAGACTGCTCGGGATGTATTCAGGCGGACTGTGTCGGGCCGGACCTGGGGGAGGGCTGGCAACTGGTCCGAGTCGAGCCCGGGCTGGGTGGAATGCCGGTGCCGATGTCGTGCGGAAAGTCGGCGATGGCCGAGCCCGCAGCAAGCGGCCGTTGAGGGGCGGCGGGCGCGAGCTCCTGCAGCAGCCTTGTCTCGGGGACTCCACTCCAGGCGCTCAGTGAGGTGAGGAGTGCTCGCCGCTCCCCGTCGAGTTCGGACGGCATGAGCGGAAGCGGTGGACGTGTGGTGAGCTGGAGGTAGGCACACTCGGCCTGGTCGGCTCGTGTCACCATCCCGAGGCTGGTGTTCACCTGCGGAAAGGGCGGTGCCGGTGACAGGTGCGCCGCGGGCTCGGCG
The DNA here is from genome assembly GCF_900659635.1 of Actinomadura roseirufa. Classification (GTDB taxonomy): domain Bacteria; phylum Actinomycetota; class Actinomycetes; order Streptosporangiales; family Streptosporangiaceae; genus Spirillospora; species Spirillospora roseirufa. The sequence continues at coordinate 9,034 of NZ_CAACVB010000071.1, forward strand.
TAGGTGGGCAAGCCGGGGACATCGATCAGGAAGCATGTCTGGTCGGCGGTGTGCCATCCGATGATGGTTCCGCAGCGGCCCTCGTGGCGATCGAGCCGTACCTGGTCGCCGATCTTGTACGCCTCGGCCGATTCTTCGAGGTTGATGGCGTGGCCGGTGGTGACCGCCGCGGAGAAGTCGATCCGCTGTGATCGCGCGTAGTGCTCCAGGTCGCACATCAGCGCCCCGAGGAGGGCCTGTGCGTAGCGTCCGTCGTGTTGCAGCAGCGAGGGTTCGCTGGGGAAGGCCGTCTGCTCGTAGGCTTTCAGCGCCTTCTGACCGCGAGAGCGGCGTCGGGCCATGGCTGCGTCGGAGGTCATCGGCACCTACATCAGGGCCGCGTGGACGTGGCCGGCGTAATGGGCCGCCCTGAGGCAGGCCACTCTGTCGGCGGGGTCGGTCGATCTGGAAGCGACGTTCAGGATCGCCTGAGCGACGGCCAGCACCAGTGCGGCGACGGAAGCGGCGATTTCCTGGAGTTCGACTTGGTCGACCCCGGACAGGCTCTGGGGCCAGGCGAGCGTAGGTGCCTCCGCCAGTGCCCACCACGCGTCTGAAGCTTCCGATAGTGCTGTCTGGTAGGCGGCCTAGGTCCCTTCTGGGGCGCTCTCGGCCAGCAGGCGGACGGCGCGCTCGATCTGCTCCAGGCCGATGAAGGCGGAGGTGAGCAGGGCGGGGATGGTGTCGGCAGCCTTGATCTGCTTGGTCACGTGCGCGAAGTGGCGCTTCACGGAACCTCCGAATGCTCGCGACTGATGCTTATAGGCCGTCCATGCACTCTCTGTTGATTGAAGTTGATCAGAGTGTGATCCTCGGATCCTGATAGATCAATCTTCGTGACCGCGTGTCCGCGACGATTTCGCTGGCTCAGCGGCTGCGTGGCCGATGAGGTGGCTTGCCTGGAGCAGATGAGGGCCGCGACGGTGTTCTGGCTGACCGGTCTGGGAGGCCTTGCTCCAGGGAGACGGGAAATCCCTGGGCGGCGAGCGGGCCCGCTTGCGGAGGAGTGTTAGGTGCGGATGGTTCCTCTGGACGGCGAGTAGTGCTGGTGGACCTGGCCTTGATGAGGTCGGTGGCGGTCCGCGGGTCCATGCGGCTCCATCCCGTCAGTGCGCGTAACAGGGCTTGATGGTCGCGGACGTCCTCGGGCTGAGGATGGGCTCCGCGAGCCTTGGCGCGCTCGATCTGCCTCACCGTCTGGATGATGACCTCTTCGGCTCGCAGTGGGTTGTCGATGATCCCGCGGCTGGTGGAGGTGAGGGGGAAGGGTGGCGCCGGCTCCAGGTCCGTGTCGAGGATGCGCTGGTTCTTGCTGTCGCCCATGAAGTGGACGTAGTACTCGATGGGGCCGCTATCAGGGATCAGGAGCCCGGTGACGCAGCCTCGGGTTGGGTGGCCGAGGAGTTCGGCCTCGTGGGCGGCCGGGCCTTCGAGCTGGACGAGCGAACCGATGGCAAGGGCACGGGCCTGTGCTTGTTCGCTGAAGAAGCTGGATCGTGCCCCGTCGAGGACATCGTCGAAGCTCAGGCCGCGCTGGTCGGTGTAGTGCATGAGGTCGGTCAGGAGGTCGGCGAGCAACTCGCGAGCCTGATGGTCGTTCCGCCGATGGTTCCAGGCTGTGCTCTGCTCGAAGAGGGCCTGAAACGAATCCAGAATCGTGGCTCCGAACTCGGCGAAGTCGTCGGTGTCGCTATCGGTCATGGGCATTCCACGGGCTGCGTACGGTGCGGGTGGTCGTAGGTGCAAGGGATCTCGTCACGGACGCTTTCCCTGCTTGGGCGGCTGGGTGGGTTGGATGGGGCGGTGTTCGTCGGGCGGATCGGTGTGCTGGGACAACCTCGGACGGGCGGAAAGGGAGGGCGCCCCTGATCTGGCCTGCGAGGCGAACGGAGCAGTGCCCGAGGCGGGTGCATTCGAGGCGTGGTGGCGGAGCCGTTCGCGGATCTGACGCAGCACCAGTTCTTGTGTGCCACCCGACCACGTTGCGAGAGCCGCGGACAGACTCGTGAGATCTGCCAGGACGGCCTCGTCGATGGTGGAGCCGTCACGCTGATGCTGCGTGACCTGAGAGACGAGGTCGACGAGGGCGGCCTCGGCATGGGCGGCGCTGTCGATGACTGTCTCTGTACGGGAGAGGACCGGCGGAAACGGTTTGGTGAGCTCCAGCTCCGCCGCCGTGACCTGGATGCGTTCGGCGACGCCTGGGACCCGGACGACGCACTCATCGACGTCTGAACCAGGTGCGGCTCTCAGCTCGGTGATGAAGCCGCGGAGGAGCGGGTAGCGCATCGGCTTGGTATCGCCATCGGGGGACCTGCGGATCTGAACCTCGGTCAGGACTGTGTAGTTGCCGGCTCGGTGCGTGTCGGCGAGGGCTCCTCTGTTCCTGACGAGTTCGGCCAGGACCTTGTCGATATCGAGGTTCTGCCGGTCGGCAAGGTGGACGAGCTCCCTGATCAGCGCTCGTACGAGGATCCCGGCGAGCAGTGGGCTGTCACGATGGCTGATGGTCCGCTCGGCGATCGCATTCTGCTCGTAGGCGTCCAAAGCGAGGATCACACCAGGCGACTCGTTGGTGGGGTCGGGCATATGTGCTGTCTCCGATGGTGCTCTGGCGTGCTGCGGCCGGATGGTGAGGACGGCGATCGGACCCGGGGAGAGGTTGCTTCAGGGCTTTCACATGCGGTGTGCGCGCGAGTCCGGTGATGGTCGGGACTTCGGTACTGCCGGCTCGGGCTGGCGCTCGGTGAGTTGAGTGTCAAGGCGCTGGGGGAAGTCCCGGTGCATCAATGCTGGCCGTCTGGCCTTACGGGTGCTCTGTGCTTGGACTTTGGCGGCGATCCTCGGGCCGGTTGATAGGTGGATGGCGATTGCCGAACTGCCGCTCCACAGGGCGAGGCCATCGATCAGCCGCTCCTGCTCTTGATACAGGGCGGGTTCGGGTAGCCAGCCTTCATTCTGGGCGTGCCGGATGGTGAGGGTCACTTCGTCCAGCCGTTCTTCGGCCTCTTGGACGGTGCTGACGATCCCGGTCTGTGTCTTGATGGAGCCGAACGGCGGAGCCTTCTCGAGTTGGGCGGTCGACACCACGAGCTCGTGCCGCTCGCCGGGGATGTGGACGGCGCAGAGGACCTCGCCCCTACGGGTGATGCGTCCACCTGTGACGATGCCTCGCCACAAGGGCTTCTGGCGTGGCTGAACTTCGTCCCCGATGACGAAGCCGTGGTCCTCTGCCCGGTCGTCAGCGTAGGCGGTGCGAGCGGCGGCCATCGTCGTCGGGAAGTCGATGTGGTGGTGGTCGCAGTAGTGGATGAGGTCGGTGAGTAAGAACTGCACCCTTTCCGCCGAGGCGGGCCCCTGCTGGTCGGAGGGCTGCCCCGGGCTGTAGGCGTTGAGTACCCCGGCGACGATTTCGATCGCGTCGGCGAAGGGCGCTTCCTGCCGCTCGCTCATCGGACGTCCTCAGACTCGTCTTGGACGGTCTGGAGGTCGAAGTCGAGCCAGCCCAACGGGACCGGGACGAGCCTGGCTTGGTGGGGTTCGAGATGCTCGTTCTCGGTGCATTGGTAGAAGGGCCCGCGCGCTCCCAGGAGGACGGGGAGTTGGTGGTCGAGGTGGTCGCGGTACCACAGGGCCATGCCGGTGGCGCCTTGCAGGCGCATCGCCTCCCAGGAGTACCAGAGGGCGGTCAGGCGAGAGATCGCCTCGTCGTGCCGCCACCATTCGGCGCACCAGCGGAATTCGCCGCCGAGCGTGCGCCGGTACATGGGGACGAAGTGGTGCGTCACCCAGCTGGGCAGGTCCGGGTAGAACGGCTGCGGTTTGCTGTCGGTGGCGGAGCTGTCGATTGCTTCCTGTACGGACATGGAACCTCCAGGTCCTTCGTGCTGGCTTAGGGCGGGGTGGTTGTGGGTTCGTCGCGTTGGTAGTGGTGGCGGGCGGCGTCGGCGATGGCGGTGTCGGCGGCCGTGATGGCTTGGGTGATCGGTGCGGCGTATGGGCCCTGGTACCAGGGGCATAGGCGGAGCAGTGCAGGTTTGGTGCCGGTGGCCAGGAGCAGTGCTGTGCCTGTGGGCAGGGCTCTGATATCGGCGGCTTCGAGGATCTCTTGGCGGCGTAGGGAGATCTGCTCGCTGGCGCGTCCGTCGGCGTAGGTGATGGAGCGGATGGGAACGTCGTGCTGGCCGATGAGCGTGGCCAGGTCCCGGACGAGGCGTGGGGAGTCGATGCCGGCGCCGATGAGTTTGCGGGTGGCGGCTCCCCACAGGGCGGCCATTCCGGGCTCGCCCCAGACGGTGACGCCTTGTTCGTAGCTTTGCAGGATGGTGACGGGGATGATGCCGCGCGATCCGAGGTGGGAGTAGAGCTGGGGAAGGTCGGCGATGCGGCAGATGTTGGCGGCCTCGTCCAAGGCGACGACCAGCGGCGGGTCGAGGCGGCCGCCGGCCTGCTCGGCTCGTCGTTCGGCGGCGCGCATGGTGGTGTCGGTGAGCGCGGCGATGAGTGGAGCCGCGGCGGACAGGGATTTGGAGAGCAGGTAGAGGGTGTCGCGGGAGCCGGCGAAGGCGGCGGGATCGAAGACGGGCAGGTCGTCGTGCGGGGTGACCCAGGCGAGGATTTCCTGGTCGCGGAGTGCTTTGGCCGCGGTACGGGCGGTTTGGTAGATGCCGTCTCGGGTTTCGACGGCGCCGTTCTGGGTGCCTTTGAGGGAGGAGGCCATGAGCTGGAACCCGGCCTGCTGGAGCAGTTCGATGGGTGTGGGGACGGCGGGTTCGTCCAGCCATTGGGCGACGTGATGGAGCGAGCGCCCGGAGGTGGCTGCGGCCAGGAAGAGCGCGCAGAGCAGGTCTTGTGCTGCCGGGCCCCACAGGTCCTTCTTCTGTCCGTCGTCGACGGTGAGGACGAAGTGTCCGGCGAGGCGGTGGGCGTCCTCGACGGTGTTCAGCCCGGCGAGCGGGTTCCACCACCAGGCTTGGGGCTGGTAGGTGATGTGCTGCGGGTCGAACAGCCAGACCTTGCCGCCGGTGCGTTCGGCGCGGACGGTCGCGATCGCCGACCACAGGTCGGCTTTGTTGCTGGTGGCGATGACCGCGCCGGGTGCCGACAGCACGTGCGGGATGGATTGGGTGGTGGTCTTGCCGGAGCGGGGCGCCATGAACGCCACCACGGTGTCCTCGAACGAGGCGAACACCGTCGGGCCACGTTGATCGCTAGGGAGAAGTACGTCGCCGAGCACGAGCCCGATGTCTTCGAAGGCGAGCTGATCGGGTGCGGTCCCGTGCAGGGACCGGCGTAGCTGAACCGCCTTGCTCGCCGTCGTCGACGCATGGAGCGCGGCAAGACCGGGGTTGACGGCCAACGCGGCGACGGGATCCCCAGGCTGTGGAAGGCGGGCGGCGATGCGGTGCCCGGCCGTCAGAAGAACCGCGGCTGTCCCGAAACACAGTCCGGCGGAGATGAGCAGGACCAGTGGGGTTGGTGTTCCGGGCCAGGCGGCGCCGGTCCGCCGGTCCGCCAGTGCGAAAGCGAATTCGGCGCCGAAGCGCATCACCTTTCCGCCGGTCAGGGCTGCGGCGATCCGGGCGGCGGTCCAGATGAGCCCGAGGACGGCGATGGGCGTCCAGCAGGCTGCCAGGACGAGCCACCCGGCGGCCGCGTTGGAATGCCATAGCGAGGCGCGCGGTCCGAGCGCCCGGGTCAAGCGGTGCCTCGGATGGCCTGGTCGGTGTCGTACAAAGCGAACTCGGGACCCACCAGGGACAGTTCGATGGGGATGCCGAGGCGCTCACCGGTCTTGATCAGGTACTTGCCGCGTCCGGGATGGCGGGCGCCGGGCTGCCAGGAGTCGGGCGCCGACCAGGAGGTGACCAGTTGCTGCTCGGGCCCGGTGAGCGGAGTGATCTGGTGGACGCGGGCCAGTTCGCGGGGCGGCAGCCCGGCCAGGACGGTGATGGCCGACCGGTCGGCGAAGCCTTTGGCCTTGGCGCGGTCCTCTTCGGTGGCCAGGGCGTCGAGGTCGGCGAGCGAGTGGGTGATCATGATGGATGCCATGCCCTTGGCGCGGTTGAGGCGGGTCAGCGCATCGGCGTGCTCGACGAGGCCGGGGGCGCCGCGCAGGGCCCGCCACAGTTCGTCCATCACGCCGAGGTAGGAACGACGAGGCCCGGCGCCGAGGTCGGCGAGGATGGTCGCGGCGTCGACCATGCCGAATGCGTAAGCCCAGGTGCACAGCATTGCGGCGGTGAGGAGTTTGTCTCCGGCCGCGCGGACGCGGGAGATGTCGACGCTGATCGCCGGTGAGCCCAGGTTCAGGGGGCGCGTGGTGGCGGCGTCGAAGACACCTGCCAGGGAGCCGGAGATGAGCAGGTCGAGGGTGAACACCAGATCACGGGTCTGGGCACGGTAGGCGTCCTCGGTGTCGGTGCGGGTGGCCGATCGCAGCTCGGCCGGCCCTTGTTCCAGGATGCGCAGGACGTCGACGACGGTCGGTTCGTGGTCGAGCCGTTCGTCCAGGAGGTCGATGGCCCGTCCCAGGACGACTTCCTCGGCGTTGGTGATGCGCGCCTCACGCACCAAGGTCGCCAGCGCGAGCAGCAGTGACAGCCGCCGGGAGCGGACCTCCCAGCGCAGCGTCTCGGCATCGGCCCCCGTGAGACGGCGCCGGGCTTCGTCCAGGGGTCCGGCGTCCAGGGGGTTGATGCGGTCGAAGCCGCGCCCGACCCGGATGACCTGCCCGCCGAGGTACTCGACGAGGATCGTGTAGTCCGGCTTGGTGTCGCCGAGGATGATCGGCGTCGTGCCCGTCGCGACGGCGCCGGTCACCAGGCGCTTGACCAGGGTGGACTTGCCGGTGCCGGGCTGGCCGAGGACGAACATGCCCGGGTTGGTGACCAGCCCTTCGCGCAGCCAGGCGAGGGGATCCAGGCAGACGACCTCTCCCCACAGCTGGTGGCGTCCGACCGGGGTGCCTGCGGTCGGGGTGCCCGACCCGGCGGTGAACGGGTAGAGGCCGCAGACCTGGCTGGTGGTGGCCTGAAACTCCGGCGCAGACTCGACGTGCGAGGCGCGTCCGGCTCCCGGGTGACGCCAGCCCCACGGTGGCCCGAGAGCCTCGGCCATGGCCTGAGACTCGACGCTGGGCGGGCGCGTTGCTGGTCGCGTGGTTCGGTTCTGCAAGGGACCTCCGGTTCAGTGGAAGAGTCGGCGGGACAGCTCGGGCGGGCAGATCCCGCACGGAAGCGTGGTGGCGAACCCGGCGGCTTGGCCGCCCCACAGGCGGCGCAGCCGGATCCGGGCGGTGTCCCCGGCCGCTTCGACGTGCGAGACGGCGCGCTGGAGCTGGTCGGGATCGGTAACGGTGACGGTGGCGTACAACGAGACCAGGCAGACACCGGCGCCCATCGCCTCTTCGGTGGCGGCCTGGCGGGCGCGGGCGGTGTCCCAGGTCTCGCGGGCACTTTCGTCGCGGCCGGTGCGGCGGCGGAACTGGGCGCGGAACGCCGCGGCGTTCACCTCTTGTTGCAGGACGCGGCTGGCCGTCGCGGCCGGGAGCGCGCGGTATTGCAGCGTGACGCGCTTGGGGAACGGCCCGGGTGCGACCAGCCGGGCCAGGACGTCCGAGCGCACGTTCTGGCGGGGTGGTTCATGCCAGGCCCAGGTGACCGAGGTCGCGCCGTCGTGCTCGTAGTGGCCGGTGTGTTCGGTGGCGGCGACCGGTCCGGCATCACTCCAGCTCAGCAGCTCCTCTGCGGCGGGGCCGGTCAGGAGCCGGTCGACCTCGCCACGGGAGCGCGGGTCGAAGGCGGTCCGGACGGTCCCGGCGATCTCAGCCGCGCTCGCCCGTCCCACCACGGCGACGCCACAGCCGCCCAGCCGTGACGCCAGTCCGTCCAGCGTCCGCCCCAGCTCGGCCACGGCCTCGATGAGGTCCCTTGGCGCGGTGGACGCGGCGCGCGGGTCGAAGGTGACCGAAACGCGCGTGTTCACGTCGGCGGCCGTGGCGGGGGCGGTGCGGACGAGCTCGTCCATGATGGCGCGGGCCGGTGCCGGAGCAGCCGGTGTCACGGCGCGGTCGATGGCGTCGGCGAGGGTGGAACCGGGCTCGGGAGCGGTCTCCACGGTCACCGTCACCCACCGGATCGCCGGGGCGTGCCCGAGGCCGGCGAGCCAGTGGCCCCAGGACGCGACCCAGGCGTCGGCGTCGCCCCGGTCGGCCAGCCAGGTCGAGGTCGGAACGAGGCGAAGCGTCGCGGTCAGCAGCCCGGTGCGGCGATCCCACACGATTCCGTAACGTCCGCCGTAGCCGTCCTCAGCGCTCAGCAGGGTCAGCGGCGCCAAGACTCCCGGGAGCTGGAACGCCCGCGAATGGTCGACGACCACGCCCGCCCGATACCGGTGATGACCACGCAGGACACCCCACCGCCAGCGCACACGCGCCAGCATCTGCCTGGCCAGGGAGACCCCTCCGATGCGGACCATGCCCAGCCCGCCTGCCAACAGCGCCGGCGGGAGGAGGTAGACCAGCAGCCGTGGGGCGGTGGCGGCGACCAGGACCAGCAGCAGCGCGGCACCGAGGGCGGTGAAGGTGGACGCGGTGTCCATGCCCAGCAGCCCGATCCCGCGTCGACGCCGCCAGCCTCCATAGGTGCGAACGTCATGCCCCACCCCCGCCACCTCCCTCGCCACCCGCGCCGCTGGGACCGCCGGCATCTGTCGAGCCGGAGGGGTTGCCCATCCAACGCAGCGTGTCCTCACCGCGGTGGCGCTCCTTCTCCCACGTCCCCATCACCGTCGGCCCAACGGGCTCCGCGCTGTCCGGGGCTGTCGAGCCTTGGCCGCTTTGGTGAGGCGAAGGTTCGTGTGAATCGGATGAGGTCTGTTGGCTTCCCGTTGGCCTTGCGGGATCGGTGGCCTGACCGCTGGAGGGCCCGCCGCCGGGCGGCGGGTCCATCGGGGGTGAACTGTCAGCGTCTTTCGGCGAGGGCTGGCGATCGCCGAGTTGCTGGTCCAGGTAGGTGGCGTGCTCGCCCGCCGAAGTGGACCGTCCATCGGCCGCGCCCTGGGAGGCGCGCAGAACGCCAAGCGCGGTCGCGCCTCCCATCAGCGCCCCCAGCACACCACCACCACTGCTGGACTCGGTTCCGCCGGTCGTCCAGGTGAAGAACTTCAGCAGCACGGGGAAGGCGATCAGGCTGATCAGCATCATCGCAAAACCCATCAGAACAGCGTGCAGATCCTTGCCGTGGCCGATGAGCGTGAACGCCGTGGCGTAGACGGCGGCGGCAGCGGGCTTGTAGAAGATCAGGGCGAGCATCCAGCCGGTGATCCGCGTGAACCACGAACGCGTTGCCGAGGTGATCATCCCGGCCGCTGCCAGTGGCAGGAGCGCGGCCAGGATGATCAGGGCGGCGCCGCGGAAGAGCAGCAACAGCGCCTGGATGATCCCGATCATCAACGCGGCCAGGCACAGCACGATCACCAGCGCGGCGGGCGTCCCGGTCGGCAGGGTCACCAGTGCGGTCATCCGCTTGGCGAAACCGCCGTGGGACGCGGCGGGCAGCACCCACCCGCACCACTGGTCGCCCCACTCCAGCAGCAGATTCGGCAGCGCCACACCGATCGCACCGACCGCCGCGAGCGCGACCAGGCCACGACCGGCATCGATCAGCGGGACGGCCTTGCGCGTCAACACGGTGCGTCCCGCGACGAGCAGCAACGCCAGCACCGCGACCGCGACGGTCAGCGGCCGGACCAGCAGTTGCAGATACCCGATCGCCGGTTCGGTCTCCAAGTTCGGAGACGGGGTGCGCACCCACCAGGAGGCGGTGTTGGACACCAGCCAGCCCACCGCCTCCTGGAATGCCTTGGCGGCCTCCTCCAGAACGTTTCCACCGATCACCGCCGGAAGATCGGGTAGGGGAGGACCGAATGGGTGGTCGTCGTGGTCGGCCTTCTGGACGCACACTGGATCCAGCACCGGCGAACACGGCACGGGACGCACCAACGACATCGGCATCAGCTGCCGGCACTCGGGAAGCGCGTGTAGCCGTCCAACGAGTCGACCGCCGTCGCAGCGCCGCCCCAGGTCCCGCCTGGCGGGGCGATGACCCGCCAGTCACCGCCGCGCCACCGCACCTGGATACGGGTCACGGCACGGACGGTGACATCGCTGTCGCCGGGACCAGCCGACACCAGATCCAAGCTCGCGGTCTCGGACGAGTACTGCTGCCAGCGGAACCCTTCAAGGACGACGTAAGCCCGCACCGGCACCCCCTGTCCGGCCGGCGGATGGTCCAGGGTGTCGAAGGCCTCACGGCTGGAGACGAGCAACATCGGAGCATCCGGGCCGATCACCTGTGCGCTGATGGTGGGCTCGAACACCGCCGGCTCCCACTGCGGATTCGCCCGCACCACGATGTGAACCGCCGCCAGCAACGCCCCACGTGCCGTCCGCGCGAAACCCGCCGCCAGGTCGGCCCGAGTGTCGCGGGGCCCGTCCTGAGCGGAGTAGGGCAGAAGGACACCGTGGTAGTCCCGCCACCAGAGCCCGGCCAGCGACACCGCCGGAGCATCCACCAACACATCAGCGCTGGTGTTCGCCCGAGGCTTCGCCACGACAGGATGGGGCCTCGGCCCGGACGCGGAACACGCGGCCAGCGCCGTCAGGCCCAGCACGGCACCGGAGACGGCAACCGTGAGACGCCGCCTTGCTCTCGGCCCTGTCATGGACAGGGTCGTGCTCGGGCTCATCGGAAGAACACCCCGACAATTGATCCCGCCGTCGCGGCGAGGCTGAGGCCGCCGAGCACCCACGGGATGCCGGTCGCGCCGTCGGCGGCGAACGTCGAGCGGTTCTTGCGGCCGATGGCCATCTGCCCTGCACAGATGAACAGCCCCGCGACCCCGCAGACCAGCACGCCCCACTTGCCCCAGGCCAGCAGCGTGTCCATCTTCTGATCGAGCCCAGGCGGCGGCGACGGCGGAGGATCGGGCACCTTGACACCGGGCCCGTCCCCATCAAAGGGACGCGGCAACTCCTGCACCGCGACCCTGATCGAAGCCGTCATCAGCTCGCCGCCGATTCCGCGAGCAGCGCCCGCAACTCCTCCAACGCCTGAGCCGCCCGAGCGGGCAACACGACCTCGGCGGGGTCCTCGGCCAGCCGCAGCCCCCGGACGTGCGGGACGCGGACGACGCCGCCGACCCGTGACTCCAGCAGCGCGAATCGGGCGGTGGCGTCCCTGCTTTCCGGACCCCCATCACTGACGATCGCCAACGCTGCCACCGTCTCCTCCCAGTCGCACAGGGCGCTGATCGCGGCCGTGGCGAACGTCGCCGCCGGTGCGGTGTTGCGCACGGCCAGGACCATGGGGCGGCCCTGAGCGCGAAGGCGTGACCGGCCCGGCTTCAGCAGTGGTTTCAGCGACCCCACGTCCCATGCGGCGGGCAGTAACGCCGCCAGCGTCGAGGTCCCCGCGCCTCCATGCGCGCCGGCGATCACAACGTCCAGCACCTCCAGCTTGCGGCCGTCGAGGGCGGACGTGGCCGCCGGGCAGATTGCTCTGGTTTGCCGCAGACTCACCCGCATACCTCCGAATCACTGCGCAGAGTTGAGTGAACGTCACCGTACGTGGCAAACTTGTGGAGCGCAAGCATCGTCAAACAGTTTCTGAGAACGCCATCACCTCCAAGAACGTGCTTCCGCCGCACCCGTCCACCACACTGAGAAACCACGACCATGCCGACCGACTCAGGAGCCCTCGCGATGACCGAGACCCCCGGCCGCGACCCCGACGTCCTCACCACCGCCGAACTCGCGACCAAACTCGGCCTGTCCGCCCAGACCGTCCGCCGGATGGCCAACGCCGGGCAGATCCCCGCACTCAAAACCGGCAAGGACTTCCGGTACTCCTGGCAAGCGGTCCGCGAGGTGCTGCGGCAGCCCCACCAGCAACCAGGGGAGCCCGCCCATGACCCAGCCGACGACCATGCCGCGCCACCCGCCAAGGGCGCTGGCTACCGCGCGCAGCGCCGCGCCCGCACCGGCGCCCACCAGCCGATCCAGCCCGACACCCCATAGCCACCACCGACGCCCCCGGCGGCTCGGGCGGTGAAAGCCGCCGCCCTTGCTGGTGCCGCGATCCTCGGCCTGCCGCTGTTCCTCATCCTGCTGCTGCCCGGCCGAGCCCCCGCCGTCTCACCGGCCTTCGGCGCCCCGAGCTCCTACGCGCGCGCCGACATCCCGCCCGCCTATCTGCGCTGGTACCTCGACGCAGCCCGCACCTGCCCCGGTCTGCCCTGGACCGTCCTGGCCGCCATCGGCAAGATCGAATCCGACCACGGCCGCTCCACCGCCACCGGCGTCCACACTGGACAGAACACCGCCGGAGCCGCCGGCCCGATGCAGTTCCTCGCCTCGACCTGGGGTGCCTACGAAGTCGACGGCGATCACGACGGCCACGCCGACCGCTACAACCCCGCCGACGCCATCCCCACCGCCGCCCGCTACCTATGCGCCAACGGTGCCGGCCAAAGCGCCGGCCGCCTGCGCCACGCGCTCTGGCAGTACAACCACGCTGACTGGTATGTCCGCCGAGTCCTCGCCCAAGCCACCCGCTACGCCACCACCAACGGCAGCGAACGCGGCATCGTGGCCGTTCGCGCTGCGCTTCGCTGGCTCGGCACCCCCTACGCCTGGGGCGGCGGAGGACCAACCGGACCCGGCTACGGCATCGCCCAAGGCGCGGGCATCAAAGGCTTCGACTGCTCTGGCCTGACCCAGTACGCCTGGGCCCAAGCCGGGATCCGACTTCCCCGAATCGCCGCCGACCAGTACAACACCGGCCCCCACATCCCCCGCAGCGCCCTACAACCAGGCGACCTGCTCTTCTTCGCCACCGACCCCACCCGCCCGGCCACCATCCACCACGTCGGCCTCTACCTCGGCCACGGCCGAATGATCCACGCCCCCCAAACCGGCGACGTCGTCCGCATCTCCCAATTCACCGGCAACCCTTACCGCGAACAGCAATACATAGGTGCAACACGCCCTTCACACTCGCCGACCTAGCCAGAGGTTCCACGCGGACGAGAATCACGAACTCCATGTGCGCGATGGACACTCGATGGATGCGGCGTATTCGTCGAGATCGCACGACCACCCCCGCGTGCGCGGGGAGCACGCGGGCTTGAAGTCGCCCAGCCACCAGCAGGAGGGACCACCCCCGCGTGCGCGGGGAGCACGGGTTCCTCGTCGGCCACGAGACCCCGGAGCTGGGACCACCCCCGCGTGCGCGGGGAGCACTCACCGGCGGCCGCGCGGCGTGCGTTAATCCGGGGACCACCCCCGCGTGCGCGGGGAACACACGATCACAATCGTCCCCGGTGACCGTGCCGAGGGACCACCCCCGCGTGCGCGGGGAGCACCTCACGAACATCGTGCTCGATCAGGCAGAACGGGGACCACCCCCGCGTGCGCGGGGAGCACGCGGCGCCTGTCATCCGGACCGCGTTGGCGTAGGGACCACCCCCGCGTGCGCGGAGAGCACAGAAGCCCCGCCCGCGAGCCCTGATCAGCCAGAGGGACCACCCCCGCGTGCGCGGGGAGCACGGCGTGGATACGGCCGGTCAAGGCCGGGCGCCGGGACCACCCCCGCGTGCGCGGGGAGCACGAGGGGTCGCGTCTCCTGCTGGTGTGGAGGATGGGACCACCCCCGCGTGCGCGGGGAGCACCGCGGCCTGGAGAACGGCGTCTTTGTCAAGGAAGGACCACCCCCGCGTGCGCGGGGAGCACTCTGGCTGACCTGCGCGTTCATCGGGTGAAGGTGTCGTTTGGAAGCACTTTTGGAGAGCCGGGCATCTCGGGCATTTGATCAGCGTTTGCCGTAGCGGCGGCGCTTGGATGCCTTGCTCCAGCCGGCCGGTGGGGGTTTGACCGAGACGGTCGGCTGGGCTTTGGGGCGGCGGATGAGGGTGATGCCGTCGTGGTCGACTGGATGCCATTTGTGGTCGTGGGTTTCGAAGGTGAAGCCTTGCTCGTTGTTCGTGGTGTAGGCGAGCAGGGCTCGACCGGTGTCGGCGTATTGGTGGACTTCGTTCCAGAGGGCTTGCCTGATGCGGGCCGAGGGGCCGCCGATGAAGACGCCGGGGGAAATCTCCATGAGCCAGCGAGTGAGGAAGCCGCGCAGGCCGGCAGGACAGCTGGTCAGGATGATGATGGTCACTAGAAGACGTCTTCGCCGTAGTTGCGTCCGGATTCGATGTTCATGCCATGGTCGCTTTGCAGCGTGACACGATCGGTGTCGTCGCCGGTGGGATCGGCGGTGGCCTCGTCCGACAGCAGGAGGCGTTTGATGTCCTGGACGCAGCGGCGCAACAGCTTGACGTCGTGGACGCGATCGCGAATGGCGCGGCGGGTGCGCCCACCGATGTCGTCGGGGTTTTCGGCGGCGACTTCGAAAGCGACGGGGATGGCGACTTCGGTTTTGTAGAGGTCTGCAATGTCCAGGACGAAGGCGAGTTCATGTCCGGAGTGGATGAAACCGAGGCCGGGTGAGCAGCCGAGGGCGGCGACGGTGGTTTGGGCGATGCCGTACATGCATTGGGTGGCTGCGGTGACCGCCTGGTTGGCGGCGTCGCCGGAGTCGTAGTCGCCGGGGGCGTAGTGGCGACCGTTCCAGGTGAGACCGACGCGGGCTGCTTCATAGCGGTAGCGGTCCTTGACGCGGCGTCCCTCACGGCCGAGGAGTTCGTGACGGCTGAGTCCGGAAGGATCTTCGCCGGGGAACCGCATGCTGTACATGGCGCGGGCGACGTTCAGGCGGGTGCGGCGGTTGGCCCATGCGGTGGCCTGTGCTTCGACGAGGGCGGAGGAACGATTGAGGGAGCGTCCGCCGGAGTAGAAGCGGACGCCCTGTTCGCCGACCCAGACGACTCCGGCGCCGCTGTCGCCCAGAACGCTCATGGCCTGATGGGTCACGCGAGTGCCCGGACCGAGCAGGAGGGTACCGATGGTGGCGGACGGGATGTGGGTGATGCCATCGGCGTCTTCCGCGGTGATGGCGTTGTCCTCGCGGTGAATGGTGCAGCGTTCGAGATAGATGAACGAGAGCCGGTCGCTCATCCGCGTGAGTTCGTGGGGTGAGGACGCTCCGCGTTTCCCGACCGTCGACATCGGTCAGACCCTGGCCAGGGTCATCAGGCCGCAGCCGTAAGCCTTCGCTTTGCCGAGCCCTTGGGTAAGAGTGCGGCGGAAGGCGTCGGGGTCGGTGATTTCGAGACGTCCGTCGTAGGTGACGGTGACGAGGGTGACCGGCTTGGGCATGCCCTTCTTCTTGAAGGAGAGCCGGCGGTGGTCGTGAACGATCAGTTCATGCAGGTCCAGTTCATCTTGGGTGGACTGGGAGGGGGGTTTGCGGACGATGGTGAAGCCGCTGCTTTCCTGGCGTTGCAGGAGCCAGCGCAGTTGGTGGCGGGGGCCGATGTGCGCGGTGATCTTGGTGGGTGCTCCGTCCTTGTTGCGGACGGAGTGGACGGGGTTGGCGGTCAGCCGGAACGCCCAGCGGTCGCCGGAGGCGAGCCGCTCGAGGAAGGGGCCGTAGTCGTAGGTCTCCCAGCGGGCGGTCGTCGGCCAGCCGGCCTGCTCGACCAGGTGCGTGAGGTCGGGCTTATAGGGGCTGACGATGCACAGGTGGACGCGGGACCGGCTGTCGCGGTCGATCCGCCACAGTACCCGCGGGCCGTCCTGGGTGGCCTCGGGGAGTTTGGCGAACGAGGACATGACGGCCGCGTGCAGGACCTGCGGAGAGGACAGCAGCTTGCGGGCGCCGATCCGTTCACTGTTGATGCGAAAGCGCGTCAGGTACATCACTGGCCTCGTAGTACCGCGGTCGGATCATGGTCGGTGGGTGGGCGGCGCGCGAAGGGGTTGGGTCGTTCGACGTGGCCGTGGCGGATGCCACGCATGCCATAGCGGCGGTGGCGCGGGTCGAAGCTGAGGGGCTGGTCGCGGAGGGTGTCGGTCGGGCCGTCCTGGCCGTCGTCCTGGACGATGGTCTCCAGCAGCACCATCTGCTCGGGAACCTTGCGCTGGTGCCACGGGGAGGCACGCCAGTCCTCTTCTTTCAACCGCTGGATAAGGGTCTGATCGTGGTGCACACCCAGTTCGATAGGGCGAGAGGGCGGGCAGGATCGGCGCCCGAGGTAGGGCATGAACACAGGGGCGAGCAGGGCCAGATGGAGCCGGTCGATGAGGTCGCCGTCGCCTTCGACGACGGCGACGAACACCGCGTCGGCCAGGTAGAACCGCTCGGAGACGGGCATCGACTTGCCGGTCTCGAAGTGATGAGCCGTCTGGAAGTCGCGGACGGGCATGCCGCGCTGGTCGATGCGGACACCGAACTGCAGGGCGGACAGGTCACTGAGGTCGTCGGTGCGCTGACGGCCCAGGGCGGCGGCGAGCAGACCGATGACCCCGCTCTTGGTGGGGGCCTGTTCCGTGGTGCGGCGCGCGAACCTCGCCGATGCCCCCCATGCCTGCAGGGGCCCTGCGAGTTGCAACGTCAAAACGCTCACGGCTGCGCGACCTGCCTAGCCTGCTGACGGTGGACGACCTCCTCGCCGACCTCGCTGACCAGCTCCGGCAGCGAGATCCGCGTTCCCAGTTCCGACAGCGGCTCGGTGTGCTCACCGACGCGCAGCACCCATGTGCGGGCTTCGTCAACGACCCCGTAGGCCTGTTCGATCTCCGGGACGTAGCGGGCCAGGCGCGCCGCTGCCTCATGCAGGTATCCGCCGCCGGTGGCCTTGCAGGGCTCCTCGAACGCGCCTACGAAACTGATCGGACGAGACGAACGGATCTTCACCACAACGGCGTCTGGCAGGGTGTGGTTGCCGAAGGTGTTGGACTTCCCGGTGGGCATCGAGGTGATGAAGCCGTGAACGAACGCCTCCACGGCGCGGCGGACGGGCTCGGTGACCGCCTCCTCCTCACGCAGCCCTTTGCCCAGGTTGCGGCTCAACTGGTCGACATCGAGGGCGGCGTAGCGGTACAAGGTGGCGGAGTTGAACTCCACGGTGCCGATCATGCCCGCGCCGAGGTCGTCGTCCTCGCGGTTCTTGTGGTCGTCGACGGCGGTGTAGTAGTCGGACTCGTTCTCCACCTTGTGGACGCTGAGCGCGTGCGCGACCTGCGCGGCGGCGTCGACGTTGATGTCGGCTCCGTCGGCGACCATCCGACCGAACAGGGCGATGTCGACCGAATGGCGGGTGTTGGCGATCTCCTTCGCCCGCGCTTTGTTGTCCTTGTTTTTGAAGAAGGTCTTGATGTCGTCGCGGCCCTCGATGGCGAGCTCGGCGAGCCCGTCCAGCTGGCGGGCGCTGAGGAACATCAGATACTTCGACTCCGGAGCCGCGGCCGTCTCGTCCTTCTCTTTGGGGGTGGCTCCGCGCCGTTTGGGCACCTCAATTTTGGAGTTCGTGGCGCTCTGTACGGTTTCAGCCGCCAGGCTCCACAGTTCCGCCCGGTCGATGGAAGCATCCAGTTCGTGGATGCGATCGGCGAGCAACTCGGCGACTCGCTTGGTCCGCACACCCAGTTCACTGGGGTCCAGCAGATCGTGGAAGCTTCTGCGCGTGGCGCGCTTCCATGCCTGGCTCGACACCCGGGCACGCCGCACTCCGCCGTAGACGGCGGACTTCGGTGTGCCGGTGTCGTCACGGTTGAGGTTGCTCGGCGGGACGCTCTGCAACACGTGCAGGTCGATGATGGTGCGAGTCATGTGACGTCCTTGTCGGTCTTGGGCTGTGGCGTCCGCTCTGCCTGGCCAGACTCCGTGCCCGCCGCCTTGCCGGAGGCGGGGCGATAGGAGTGGAAGCTGCGGCCCCATTGCTGACGTACGCGCGCCAGCCCCTCGGGGGTGTGGGCGTGGTAGAGGCATTGCGCCAAGCGCGCGTAGTCCAAGGGGATCGAGTCGCGGCGCAGCAACGACACGATCTCCCGGAGTCGGTACGCGAGCACCTCCAGGCTCCCCGCTGTTCCCACGCGGACGAACCGCCGGCGGATCGGTTCGTCGATCTCACCCGTCGGCATTAGCCGACGCACTGCCTCTCCCAGGTCGACGTCGGGGTCGTGCATCCCCTGATTGGGGCGAGATTGCTGATGGAGTGCGAAAAGTGTCACGGCCAAGAAGACTGCGGCCTCGGCTTTGACGGCTTGCGCTTCGCTGAGCGACGGGTCCTGGAGGATCAGCTCGACGCCGGTCAACCCCCACAGTTCGGGGACGTCCTGGGGGAGCTTGCCGGCTCCACGCCGCAACTGGGCCAGGCGGCCCACGGCCAGGCGGCCCGCGGCCTTACTGGTACTGTCGAGATAGCCCTCCTGCAGCTCGGACACGAACTCGCCGACGACTCGGCGGACCAGGTCGGGGACCTGCTGACGTCCCCCCGGAATGGTGGCGGTCATCTGCGGGCCTCCAGGGCATCGGTCGGGGCCTCTTCTGCCGGACGATCGGGCTCGCGTTCAGGTGCGGTGCCGGGCAGCCTTTTGTGGAGCCGGTACCGAAAGGTCGCCTCCGCTCGCGGGGCGGTCAGCCACAGGTCCTGACCCTTGCCGGTCTCGACAACACGGCCCTCCCATGCACGGTCACCGGCATTGGCCACTTCCTGGCCGCCGAGACGGGCGAGAGCCGCCCGTGCCCGGTCCTGCCAGATCGCTCTCTGGTGCTGAGGGGGCTTATCCCGATCCAGCTTGGCCAGCCATTCGCGGAAAGGGCCGTCCAACATGCCATAGCCCTGCTGAGTGGTGCGGTTGCGAGCCAGGTCGGGGTCGGCGCCGATGGCACGGGCGAGGTCGGCGGCGAGGTCACCGAGGACGTTGACTCCGGCGTCGGCGTCGGTGACGGCGTCAATGGCGGCCTGTCCGAGTCCTGTGTCGCGCTCATGCAGCAGGACCACCGGCATGGTGACCGAGTCGTCGATCACCTCGTCGATCACCGATTGCTGAGTACCGTATTGGGCCCCGATGAGGCGCGCCCGGACCAGGTAGTCCGTGGCGAAGTCACCCTCGATGGTCAGGCGAGAGACCCAGTCCAGAACTCGTGGACGCACGAGGGCCGGGGCCTCTTTACGCTGCTCGGTCCCTGGTGCGTGTCCAGCCACCAGTGCTCCCAGCCCACGCCACGCGCTCTTGCCGGGATCGTGTTCGCGCGGCAGGTACACCTGCGCCAAGTCCAGTTTCTTCTCCTGGACGGGGCTACGCCGCCAACCGGTCATCGGCTCACGTTGATGCAGGTTGCGGGGGCTGAGCGGATCACCATAGGCCAAGATCACGCCGTCCACACCAGCGTCATCGAACGCGAGCCGGATGCGCCGGGACTGCCAGGTGTACAGATCCCGCACACCGGCCGGGCGCATACTCAACTCCAGCGCGTCGGCTTGCGCGGGACCAGGCGGTGGCCGGCGCCACGCGGGGCGGTCCGCCTCGGCGTCGACCCGCAGGTTGTCGACGTCGAAGGCGATCAGGTTGAGCAGCAGCGTTTCTCGCAGGTTCGAGCCCTCGACAAAGACCCCGCCCAGATTTCCCATCCACGCGACGCCGAGCGGATAAACCTTGCCGTTCTTGGCTCTGGGGTCGCCCACCGCGCCGGTCTTGATGCCAGAGGTGTCGTAGGCATGCGCATGAACGATCCATCGGGCTGCCTCGGCGAACGACAATCGATCGACGCCCTGGGCGCGCATGGTAAAGAACTGCGCCCCGTTGGGAACGTCGGCGACCAGCCGATCCAGCGAGAAGACCTCGTCTTTGACCGTGCGCAGCCCAGCGGTCTGAAAGAAGGGCGTCTGCGGATGCAGAAGATCGAACCGGTCTCGATACCGGTCGAGGTAGGCGGCGATGCCGTCTCCTCCCTCGAGAGGGAGGCCCTCTTCCCAAAGTTGCTGCCACTCAGCAAGATCGGCCGGCCCCTCCACCGCGTCATGCACCACCGCCAGCAACAGCCGCAGTAGCGCCATCTCCTGGGTGGGGACGTCACCAACGAGCCGCCGCACTCGATCGGCCTGCGCAAATATGTCAAAAAGCGACATTTCGTCCTCGGTGCCGTCATCGCATAGCACCGGCAGCCATGGTTCGTAGATCAGGTCAAAGGATGCTTCGTGAAGATCACTGGACACGGGACACCTCAAGGCCGTCCGCTTCGGTGTAACACAGGTCGTAGCCTGCCAACCGGGTCCGACAGTTCTCGTCGAGCATCAAGATCAATTCTCCGGCGAGCCAGTGGCTTTCCTTGACCGGCCAAGCGGGGACGCAATCAGCCTCCAACTCCTCGATCGCACGATCGAGAACCCCGGGGAGCGAGAACTGGAACGGAAGCCGCAGCCCACACGCCGCCACGATCCGCGCAACGTCTGAAGGCGGAGCCGTCTCTGTAGACACCTCCCGGCCTCCACGCCCGTCGTTGAGCCACGGCAACGTCCGGACCGTCCCATCGGCCAAGCGCTGGACGACCAGCACCTCCAGCGACTCGCGGCTATCACGTACCTGAGCACGACCCCTACGAGTGTCATCGGCGTCGCCCACGCCGGCATCGACCCAGCCGATCAAAGCCTTGCCGGGCTTCCCAACATCACTGATCTGGAAATTCTGGGCCTTACCACGTTGCTTCACTTGGTGGACCACATGCTCCTCGTCCGCCCGCTGCATCGATTCCTGCCAGGTCGGCGGACCGAGCGGGCCCGACCCATAAGCGCTCTGCACCAACGGGCTGATGTCTTCAGGTAGGCGGACGACGTTCCCTGTCGCAACCGTCCCAGCCAAGTAGGGCTCCAGTACCGCAGCCGCCCTCAACAACGCGTGCAAGCGGTAAATTCGCTGCGAACCCTTGACCGGTGTCGGAGGCGACGTCCGCCAGTCCGCTCCCGTGACCAGGCATCGGGCAACACGCAAGCGTTCAGGCCTCTCGTGCTGGCCCTCACCACGCATGTGCCGATGAAGCCGCCCCATCCGCTGCAACAGCAGATCGATCGGGCACAGATCCGTGACCAGCAAATCAAAATCGATGTCCAAGGATTGCTCGGCGACCTGGCTGGCCACAACGATGTGCTTTGCCGGGCGCCCGACCGCGCCATCTCCAGGCGGCCCGAACCGCTTGAGCAATTCGGAATCCTTGCGTGCACGATCGATATCGACGAAGCGTGCATGCGCCACGCTCACCTGGCCTGGCCCGAACCTGTCCCGCAGGATCCGCGCGGTCTCCAGTACCCGTCCAACCGTGTTACGGACCACCAAGGCACATCCGCCGTCGACCAGCTCATGCTCCAACCGATCTGCCAGTTCGGCCAGATCGTCGCCCAGAGACTCCACGCGCACATCCGTACGCCGTCCAGACGGCGCCACCACCTCGACAACGGCCGGCCTCGCCTGGTCGACCGCTGTAACGAGCGGGTAGCCCTCGGCTGACCGCACCGCAGCCGCCCCTACCTCCCGCTGCCCGGCGTATGCCTCGACCAGTTCACCACGTCGCCCTGCCGGCAAGGTCGCAGACAGCACCACCACCGGAACTCCATAAGCCCCCAACCAAGACAATGCCCGATCCAGATAGGAGTTCATGTAAGTGTCATACGCGTGGGCCTCGTCAATGATCACGACCTTGCCGGCCAGAGCAAGGTGCCTTAGAGCAAGGTGCCTGCTCTTCAACCCCATGAACAGCAACTGGTCGACCGTCCCCACAACAAACGACGAGAACATCGCCTTCTTGCGACCATGAAGCCACTGATGCGCCACCAGTTCGGCCGACGACACCAGCCGATCGTCCCGCGGCTGCCACTCGTCTTCCGAGCCGTCGGACTCGACCCCGACGAGGCGCCGCCCTGCCCGCACCAGGTCATCGAAATCGTCATTCAGGGCAGCCTTTGAGTGAGCCAGCATCACCGACCGCGGTCCTGCACCCTCAGCGCTCGGAATCCGACGCAGCCACTTCAGCATCCGAGGGAACATGGCATTACCCGTGGCCATGGTCGGCAGCGCCACGAACACTCCACCCGCGCCTGATCGAGCAGCGAAGATCTCCGCGACCGCCAGCGCCGCCTCCGTCTTCCCTTCACCCATCGGCGCCTCGATCACCATCAACCCCGGCTTGGAAATCCCTCGCGCCAGCACGATAGCCCGCTCCTGGACAGGACGAATGCGAGCACCCGCAGGCAAATCAAAACGAGCGGAGAAAAACTCCTTCACATCCACTGCCTCATCCACCGGCCGCCACGGCCCTGGAAGAGCGAGACCCCGCCAAGCCGCCTCAACCCGCTCGGCCTCATTAGGTGACTGACCGTCGAAGTAATACGGGAACAGGTCAGAATTACTGGCAATCCAATCGGCGACGATGACCAAACCCGTCAGCACGACCTGAGCCGCCTGCGACAGCTTCACCTGGCGCCACTCATGCAGTCGATCCTCGACTCCGCACAACGCAGCGCAAGCGTCCAGTATCTCCATCTGTACGCTTCGCCAGGCCTCCTCGCAGCCAGGCGCCCGCAACAGATGCGGATGAACATTCAGATCCCGAATTCCGCTGAACGTCGGAGGCACGCCATGGTGACCACCTGCCACGACCACGAACGGAAGTGTCGCGGAGCGAGGCCAACCACGCTCGATGAGCCACTCCTGCAGAAGAGCCTGGCCCGCCAACCCGTGAGGAGCGATCTTGCGGTCGGTCAACTGCCTGCGGGACGGCATCTCCAAGCCAAGCGTGCGCATGCGGCCGGCAAGCGACTCAACCTGACATGCGAACGCCGGTGTCGCTTTGCCGATGTCATGAGTCGTTGCCAACCACACTGCCAAACGTCGCGCGTCCTCAGCGCCTCCAGGAAGCTGACTGGCCACTATCATGCGGGTCTGGAGCGGAACCCATGCATCCCACAACAACCCTGCGACGGCCCCACTGTCGGCCAGGTGCCGCCACAGTGGCAACCATCCGTCCGTTTTCCGATCATGCTTAGCCCAAACAGACCTGGCTGCCCCCGTGAGTTGCCCGCGAAGCCATGCGCCACCTGTCTCCCCGTTGAACACAGCAAGGATCTAACACATCGTGATCGGCTCGTTTCGCTAAACCCAGCAAGCGGCTCTGAGTGGCTCTTGCTGCTGACGGCTTCGTGCCTCGAAGGAAGCTGTTGAACAGGGAAAACGTGCGAACGATATATCGGCGAGCTCGTTGTGTGGCCACAAGGGGCCACTCAAAGCAGGGGGTGCGTGAATGTTTCAAATCAGCTCGCTCGTCCAGCTTGGCGAAAGAAGCCTGCTATTTCATCTGCATCATCAGAGTCCCTATTAATCCCGGATGTCCGATTCTCGGCAAGTGCTTAGAATCCGCTCCATCCTGAGATAGGTACCCAGGTCAGGCAGTCTGCTCCCCGCGCACGCGGGGATGGTCCCTGGATGACCACCGCGAGCGTCTCGCATGACGACTGCTCCCCGCGCACGCGGGGATGGTCCCTGGGGCGAGGACGAACCTGCCCCTCGCGTCGTCTGCTCCCCGCGCACGCGGGGATGGTCCCGCGCCGGTCAGGCCCTTCCAGGCGGCGGCGAGCTGCTCCCCGCACACGCGGGGATGGTCCCCCGGCGACCGGCTACCGAGCGTCCAGACTGCTCTGCTCCCCGCGCACGCGGGGATGGTCCCCATTCCGCCGGGGATGGCCCACGCGCCGCAGTCTGCTCCCCGCGCACGCGGGGATGGTCCCCATTCCGCCGGGGATGGCCCACGCGCCGCAGTCTGCTCCCCGCGCACGCGGGGATGGTCCCACCCGCGAAAGCGCCCCTCAGAGGGTCCCCGCTTGCTCCCTGCGCACGCGGGGATGGTCCCTCCCACTTTCTTCACGCAAGGCCGCGGGTTCCCTGCTCCCCGCGCACGCGGGGGTGGTCCCGGTAACCACCACGGTGTCAACGGCGGCTGAATTCTGACCCCCTGGGGACGTGTGAAAGTTGACCCCTTGATGTTGTTGGTCGTTGCTGTCTGTTACTGGTCGTTGTTGTGGTT
>NZ_CAACVB010000072.1 GCF_900659635.1 Actinomadura roseirufa
CGCCCAGTCCGCGGCGACGGCCGCGAACCCGGTGGCGTGGCCGGTACTGCGCCGGCGTCCCGCGCCGGAACCGGCCCCGTGACCGTGGACGGCCCTGCCCTGGACGCCCCTGCCGCGGCTCGCGCGGTGGGCGCCGCGCTCCGTCAAGGCGGGCGCGCTCACCCGGCGTCCCTGCAAAGCATCGCCCGGACGGTCAGCGCGAGGATCCGGAGGTCGACCGCGAAGGACCAGTGGTCGATGTAGTGGTTGTCGAGGCGCGCGCGCAGCTCGATGGAGGTGTCGCCTCGGAAGCCGTGGACCTGCGCCCAGCCCGTCATGCCCACCGGCATGCGGTGCCGCAGCATGTAGCCGGGACAGGTACGGGAGAACTGCTCCACGAAGTGGGGCCGTTCCGGGCGCGGCCCGACGAGGCTCATGTCGCCGCGGACCACGTTCCACAGTTGCGGCAGCTCGTCCAGCGACGTCCGCCGCAGGAACCGGCCGACCGGTCCCATCCGGTGGTCGCCCTCGACCGTCCAGCGGGTGTCGGCCTCCCGCTCGTCCGCGGGCTTCAGCGTGCGGAACTTCAGCAGCACGAACACCTCGCCGCCGAGACCGACGCGCCGCTGCCGGAACAGGACGCCGGGCCCGGTCTCCAGCCGCGCCGCGAGCGCGCACGCCGCGAGGAGCGGCGCGGCCACCACCAGGAGGGCGCAGGCCACCGCGAGGTCGAGCAGCCGCTTGGCGTACCGGGCGCCCGGCCGGCGCAGCGGCCAGTCCACCCGCGCGCAGGGCAGCCCGGCGAGGTACTCCCGCCGCGCCGCCGCCACCGGCACCACGTCCGACGGCGGCTGGACCAGCAGCGTCTCGCACGCCAACCCGAACGACATCCGCAGGACGGCGTCCAGGCGGCCCGGGTCCACGTCCTCGGCGACGACCATCAGCGTGTCGACGCCGTGCTCCTCGACGAGCGCGGGCAGGTCGGCGGTGTCGCCGAGGACGGGCAGCACGGGCGCGCTCACCGGCACGCTCACCGGGGCCATGCCCCCCGTCCCGCCCGGCGCCGCGGTCACGGCGCCCGCCGCCACGCCGTTGACCGGCACGCCGTTGGCCGCCGCGCCGTTCGCCATCACGCCGTTGACCGGCACGCCGTTGCCCGGGACACCGTTCGCCGCGCCGTTCGAGGCACCGCCCGCCGTGCCCTTCGCCGAGCCGTTCGTCATGCCGCCGCCCGCCGTGACCTGGCCGACCGGCGCGAGGCCGAACTCGCCGCGCGCCCGCAGCAGGTCCGCGACGTGCTCGGTGGTCGGCCCGGTGCCGATCACCAGCGTCGGCCGCGAGCGCGACCGGCGGCACCGGTAGGCGCGGACCGCGGCGTGCGCGAACGCGCGGGCGCCGAGCGACAGCGCGCAGGCCAGCACGATGATCCACAACAGCGGCGACCACGGCGGGACCGGCGCGGCGACCGCGCCGAGGTCCGCGGTGCCCGCCAGCACGGCGACCGGCGTCCCGGCGAGCGCCGCCCGGACGAGGACGGGCCGCAGGTCCGCGAGGAGCGAGGGGCTGCGCCGTACCCGGTACAGCCCGCCCGCCGCGTTGAGCCCGACGACGGTGACGGCGGCGACCGCGGGCAGCGCGCCGGCCGGGCGCGGTTCGTGGGCGGCGGTGAGCGCGACCGTGACGGCCGTCGCCATCGCCCAGGCGTCGGCGACCGCGAGGCACGCCGGGTACAGGCTCGCCAGGAGCCGCGGGCGCGCCGCGCCGCCGCGCCGCCGGGGCAGGGACGGGACGCGGGGCAGGACCGCCGCCGTCTCGCCGGACGAGGGCGTGAGGTCCGGGAGGGGCGCCTCGGATTCGATGGAGGCGCTCAGCCCCTGGGCTCTCATCGCGCGTATCCCTTCACTGCCAGGAATTCACCGCTTTCCCCCGCCGCCGGACGCGGGGCGTTCACCGGATCGGCACGATCGAGCATCGCAGGGCGGCTCGCCCTGGAACGCCGCTTTTAACGAAGGGCACCCCACCCTTGAGAAGAAGATCAACAGAAGCAGAACCGCAGGTCACAGTGCTTCCAGGGAGATCAATCGAAGGGTCCTACCCACTTTCGCGCGAGGCCCGGATCGCCGCACAGATCCCTTTTTCATCGGCCTTTCGGTGAATGTTCGGAAATGCCATCCCGGCGGCACGCATTCCCGGCGCGGGGACGGACGCCGGACAGGCCCCGGGGCCGGGTCGCCCCCGACACCCCTCCCGGGGCCTGTCCGGCGGGCGACACGTCCGTGGAAAGATCCGGAGAACCGCCCTCGTCAGGCGAACCTTCGGGGCACCATGGGCGTCATATGAGGTCGGATGCGTAATCTGGCCGTCCCGCCCCCGGCGGGACGGGAATAGAGAACCGTTCTGCGGGTGATGTACTTGCGGGCCCTGTGCTGCGCGGGCCCGCGGGCTGATGAGGGAGAACGGTGCGAGGTAAGGCTCTGGTGCTGGCGCTGGTCCTGGGGCTGGCGACGGCGTGCGGCGGCAGCGGTGAAACCGGCGAGACGACCGCGGCAGGCGGCGACGACGGATCGCCCAAGGTGACGATCAGCCCGGCGAACGGCGACGGGCGCGCCCGTCCCGACACGGGGGTCACCGTGACCTCCGCGGGCGGCACGCTCGGCAAGGTGTCGGTGAAGCTGAAGGACGTCGAGGTGCCCGGCAAGCTCTCGGCCGACAAGAAGAGCTGGCAGTCCACGTGGACGCTCGTCCCGGGCGGCCAGTACCAGGTGTCGGCCACCGCGACGTCGTCCAAGGGCAAGGCGACGACCGCGACGAGCGCGTTCCGGACCTCCGCGGCGACCGCGCTGACGAAGATCAACAACGTGATCCCCAGCCCGAACGAGACGGTCGGCACCGGCATGCCGGTGTTCGTCCAGTTCAACAAGCCGGTTCCGGTGAAGGCCCGGCCCGCCGTCGAGCGCGCCATCGAGATCACCTCGACGACCCCCACCGAGGGCGCCTGGCGCTGGCTCACCGCGGGCGAGTCGTTCAACGGCCTCCCCTCCGTGGTGTTCCGCCCGACCCGCCCGTGGGCCCCGCACCAGAAGGTCACCGTCACCGTCCACTACGCCGGGCTGAAGATCGGCGACAAGGTCTTCGGTGACAAGGACGTCGTGCGCAAGTTCCGCATCGGCGACTCCCACACCATCGCCGTCAGCGCCACGACGCACCGGCTCGTCGTCAAGAAGAACGGGCGGACGGTCCGTTCCTGGGGCGTCAGCCTCGGTTCCGGCGGCGACAGGCAGGCCGACGGCGTCGACCATCTCCTGACCACCAGCGGCGTCCACCTGACCATGGACCGCGTCCGGGTGGAGCGGATGGTCTCGCCGGGCAAGAAGAAGGGCGAGCCGGGCTACTACGACGAGAAGGTCCCGTGGGCGACCCGCATCTCCAACAGCGGCGAGTACATCCACCAGAACATGGACGACCCGTCCTGCCTCGGTAACCGCAACTGCAGCCACGGCTGCGTCCGCTCCCCCGCCGAGTCCGCGCAGTGGTTCTTCAACTGGGCCTACCGCGGCGACCTGGTCACCATCACCGGCACCAAGCGCGACCTCCCCTGGACGAACGGCTGGGGCTACTGGCAGATGCCGTTCTCCAAGTGGGTCCAGGGCAGCACGCTCGGCAAGGCCGTCACGACCACCGCCCAGACCGCCTGAGACGAGCACCTCGAAGACCGAACTCCCCGACGACCGAACACCCCGAAGACCGGCGCCGCGAGCCTTGGCGCCGGTCTTCGGCGTTGCGGGAATCGGTCCGGCCGGCGGCATGACTCCGGACGGCCGGAAAGGTGTTGCCAGGTACACCCCCCGCTCGGGTCCTGGGCCCAGTGCCGCCCGTCCCGTCCTCCGCGAGAGTTGATCTCGTCAGCTTCACGGCCCGAGCAACACCACTGAGGAGAACCCGATGTCGCGCTTCCTGGCCCTATCGGCAGTCACCGCCGGCGCCGCCGTGGCCCTCGCAGCCCTCGTCCCGGGCGCCGCCTCCGCCGCCGGCCCCGCGCCGGCCCCGGCCAAGGGCGCCGCCCCGTCCGGGCTCCAGGCCCAGGTGAACCGGCTCGTGAAGGACGGCGCCCCGGGCGTCATCGTCCTGACGCGCCGCGGCGGCCGCGTCTCGCACGTCACGGCGGGCGTCTCCGACAAGGCCACGGGCCGTCCCATGGACCACCGGCTGCGGCTGCGCATCGCCAGCGTGACCAAGACGTTCACCTCGACGGTCGTGCTGCAGCTCGCCGCCGAGCACCGCCTCTCCCTCGACGACACCGTCGAGAAGTGGCTGCCGGGCGTCGTCAAGGGCAAAGGCAACGACGGCTCCAAAATCACCATCCGGAACCTGCTCGCGCAGACCAGCGGCCTCCAGGACTACACCTCCGACCCGCGCATCATGCAGGACCCGAAGCGTGAGTGGACGCCGGCAGAACTCGTGGCCATCGCCATGGAGAAGGCGCCGGAGAAGTACAAGCCGGGCAAAGGCTGGAAGTACGCCAACACCAACTACATCCTCGCCGGAATGATCATCGAGAAGGTCACCGGCCGTCCCGTCGGCACCGAGTTCAAGCAGCGGATCTTCGGCCCGCTCAAGCTCCGGCACACGTCCTACCCGACGACCGGCAGCGCCTTCCCCGGCCCGTACGTCCACGGCTACTGGGGCGAGTACGGCGACGTGAGCACCGCCATCAGCACCTCCAGCGCCCGCACGTCCGGCGGGATCATCTCCACGGTGGACGACGTCGCCCGCTTCCACCGCGCCCTGTTCACGGGCCGCCTGCTGCCCGCCAAGCAGATGAAGGAGCTGACCACCGTCCGTCCCGTCAACGACGACGGCATCGTGGAGGACTACGGCCTGGGCGTCGCCCGCATCAAGCTCGCCTGCGGCTACGCCTGGGGCCACGACGGCGGCTTCCCCGGCTACAGGACGTTCACCTACACCAGCGCCGATGGCCGCAGCCAGGCCGTCCTGACCTACAACGAGACCTCTCTGGAGTACAACAAGAAGTTCCGCGCGGACCTCGCCAAGACCGCCAACACGGCGTTCTGCTCCTGACCCGTCCCGACCCCGAGGGGGCGCCCCGCACGGGGCGCCCCCTCGGCGCGTCGCGTCAGGCGGTCGAACCCCGGGCCGGCCGGTCGTCCTGTGCCTCGCTCATCCCGCCACCCTGGGGCATCAACGCCATGTTGCCGGCACGGCGTTGATGCCCCAGAGGCTCCGCCGGAGGAGCTGTCGCCACGGCCGCACGCGGACGTGGGAATCGCCTCACGAGGGGACGTGGAGAGGGGGCTGCGGGCCCGGGTTCAGGGGAGGTCGACCCGCAGCCCCCGGAAGGAGGGTCAGCGGCGCTGGAGCGAACGGACGTTGTCGCCGAAGGACCAGCTCCTTGAACCGTCCCAGTTGATGGACCAGGTCATGAGGCCCTTGAGGTTCCCGTTGAAGTTGTTCCACGCCTGGCTGACCAGACCTGGGGACATGTAGCCGCCCCCGGCACCCGCCTGCGCGGGCAGACCGGGGACCTGCTTGTCATAGGGGACCTTGATGGTGGTGCCCTGGATGACCAGTCCCTTGTTCAGGCATTCGGTCTGCACGACGAAGCCCTGGACGGTACCGGCGCTGTAGGAGTCACCGGAGCAGCCGTACATGCTGCCGTTGTAGTACTGCATGTTCAGCCACCACAGGCGGCCGTTGTCCGCGTACTTCTTGACGATCGGCAGGTAAGCGCCCCAGATGGAGCCGTAGGTGACGCTGCCGCCGGTGACGTACGCGGTCTCGGGGGCCATGGTCAGGCCGAAGTTGGACGGCATCTGGGCGAGCACGCCGTCGATGATGCGCATCAGGTTGGACTGCGACGGCGACGGCGAGGTGATGCTGCTGCCCCCGGACAGGCCCGTCTCGATGTCGATGTCGATGCCGTCGAAGTTGTACTTCTTCAGGATCGGGACGATCGTCGAGACGAACTTGTCGGCCACGCTGCTGGAGTTGAGGTCGATGCCGGCGGCGGCCCCGCCGATCGACATGAGGATGGTCGCGCCCGCCTTCTTGGCCGCGCACATCTGGGCCGGGGTGGAGACCTTCACGGTCGCGTCCATCCCGTCCTCCCACTTGACGGTGCCGTCGGAGAGGATGACGGGGAACGCCGCGTTGATCACGTTGTACCCGTGCTGCTTGATGCGCGGGTCGTCGATCGGGGTCCAGCCGAACGGCGGGTGGACGCCGTTGCTGGCGCCGTCCCAGTTCTCCCAGTAGCCCTGGATGACCTTGCCCTCGGGCCGCGACTTGACCGCGCAGGTGTCATCGCCCGGCGGGTCGGTGGTGGGCGGCGTCGACGGGGACGTCGACGGGGACGGGGACGTCGGCGGGTCGGTCGTCGGCGGGGTGCTGGGGGACGTCGGCGGCACGTCGTCGCAGGCGCCCAGGCTCTTCCACAGGGTGGGGGTGGAAGCGGGGTTCCAGTTCGCGCCGGGGTGGGCGGTGTGGGTGACCAGGGCCTCGTAGCCCTGGTTGTCGTAGACGACCTTCGTACCGGCGGTGTAGGTGGTGCCCTCCGCCCAGGCGGGGAACGAGCAGGCGATCCTCGGGGTGGCGTTGGCGGGCGGGGCCCCGGCGGAGAGCACCGCCAGGGCGCCGGCCGACAGGACGACCGCCAGGACCGCGGCGGCCAGGGCTGCCACGGCCGCCGAGCGGCGTCCGTACTTGAGCTTCATTTGGGGCGACTCCTCGGCAGGCTGAACAGAGGAGCCGGCGCATTGCCAAGACATCGGTCCCGCGAGCGGGACCCTCCCAGGCGCTAGGCCACGGCCGGCGTGGACGCCAAGAGCAGAGTAGCCGCGTCACCGCACACCGGGAAGGGTTAGCGCTCAACCGGGAAAAGGTGGGCGTAATCCGGCAAAGCAATCGCTTCGGCGGTACGCCGGGCCATCTTCGCCATCATCGCCTTTCCCGGCAGGAAAGGCATGATCGCGTAGTACCGGTCGAGGAACGCCGAGCCGAACCGGCTCTGCGGCACCAGCATCCTGGCGACACCGCCCCCCACCTTCTGGCAGCGCTCCGCGTACCCGCGCATCACCTCCTCGTAGCGGGGGTAGGCGACGCGGTGGTCGCCGCCCGCGGCGGCCAGCTCGCCCGCCAGGACGTAGGCGCCGACGACGGCGAGGCCCGTCCCCATGCCCGACAGGGGCGACGGGCAGTGCGCGGCGTCCCCTGCCAGCGTGACGCGGCCGCGCGACCAGGCGTCCATGCGGACCTGCGCGACGGCGTCGAAGTAGAAGTCCCCGGCGTGCGGCATGTCGCGCAGCAGCAGGCTCGCCTAGCGAGACACATGCTCTGACCTGCGGTGCGAGTTTGCCGGCCGATGTGCTGAAGCGCTGATTCACCCAACATGCGAACAGCCCCCGGAGTCGCCTTCCCAAGCACTCCGGGGGCCGTTCTGCTGTCCACGGACCGCGCCCGCTCGTCCGCTACAAACGGCGGGGGTCTCACGTCGGACAGCCATCCGCCCAGAGGTCCGGGGGAACCCCTGGGCGGGACCTACACGGCCCCCCTCATGGGCCCGTGTAGGTGTCTGGCACGGGCCCCGGGGTGAGGGCGACCTACCGCGACCCCGGGGCCCGCTCGCCCGCGCGGGAGCGCGTGGAATCGCTCCGCCCGCGCGGGCCGTCTGGACCCGCTTGCTCACGTGCTGCCGCGCCCTGCAAACAAGCGGGCCGTCTGGGAAACCTTGGGCTACCCGTCCGGCTGGACGAGTGCGCGTGCCGCCCGGACGAAGGCGGACCCCGGCGCGTCGGGGTCGCGGTCCACGAGCCGCGCCCGCCTG
Source organism: Actinomadura roseirufa (assembly GCF_900659635.1). Classification (GTDB taxonomy): domain Bacteria; phylum Actinomycetota; class Actinomycetes; order Streptosporangiales; family Streptosporangiaceae; genus Spirillospora; species Spirillospora roseirufa. The sequence goes on from NZ_CAACVB010000072.1 coordinate 7,820, forward strand.
TGGGCCTCGTCCCGGATGGCGTTCACCGTGTCCGCCAAGTGCCCCGTCTCGCACAGAAGGCGGCGGACGATCCCCGAAACCTCCTGAAACGCGACGTCGAACGCGTCCAGCGCCACAGCCTCCGGAGCATCCGCAAGGGCCTCCTCCGCCCTCTCACGTGCGGTGTCGGCAATGAACCGGATGAGCGTCCTGGGCCGCCCCTGCACATCCATCGCCTCCTCGAACGCCGCCACGGCGGTCTGAGCGAGGCTCGCGGGCCGCATCATGACGGGATCCACGTCACCGCCTCCCCAACATGAAGAGGCAGAGGCCCCACCCCACGGCCCCGCACGCCAGACCGTAGGTCAAGGTGCCTGCGAACAGGTCCACGAACTCCCGCCGCCTCACGATCAACAGGGCGTCATGCAGCGCCGTCATGCCCGCACCCGCTTCGACATCTCCGCCACCGTGAGGTTCGCGGCGGTCTGCGGCTCCCGCGTCGGTGCGATCCACACCGTCCGGCCGCCCTCCCGAGTGACGAACCACCATTGCCCCTCGTCCCGGTGGTACGCCGCCCCCACCACGAGGGTCCCACCCCGACCGTCCACGCGGCGCACCGACAACGCGGGGTAACAGTCCGCCGCAACGAGCGCGCACGCCACGCTCTTCACGGCGGAGAGGTACATGTCCAGGATCCCGAGAGCCGTGGTGCGTTCCGAGTGGACGGAAGCGATCATGTGCAACCACCCGGACGAGGGCCGGTCCTTGACCGCTTCCAGGGCTGACGGCGGGAACGGAAGCGGGTGGTTTCGGGGCTGTCGTGGTGGTTGGGTCGGCACGGGAGCCGAGTGATCACGTCGGTTATGTGTGCCCATATCCGGCATCACCTCGTGGGGACTAGCGTGGCCGCGCCCTTGACTGCGTCGGGCTGCACGTTTGCAGGGACAGAATTCCCGGCGGGCGGCTAACTTGTCGCGTATCGATAACACACCCGATACACCGGAGCGTGTCTCATGGCCCCCGTAGAGTCACTGGACGCCGATGCATCGTTCAAGCACTGGATCGCATCTGACCTGCGGTTTTGGCGGGAGAGAGAGGGACTGTCACTGTCGCAGATGGGACAGGTCATGGGGTGCAGCCGACACACTGTGTCGAACATCGAGCATGCACGCGAATCTTGGAACATGAACGAAGATCAGGCGGACAGGCTCGATGCACATCTCCGGCTCAACAACCACTTCCGGCGACTCGTCCGGTACGCGCGAACAGCTCATGACCCGGACTGGTTCGCGGACTATGTGAAGCATGAGAAGTACGCACTGGCAATCCGCACTTTCCGACTCTCACTCTTCCCTGGACTGCTCCAGACGGAGGCGTACGCCCGTGCCCTCCTTACGTCCTCACGACTCGTTGTCGACGTCGAGAAGGCCGTCCATGCGCGCATGCGGCGTCAAAAGGTTCTGACCAGAGAGGACCCGCCCCATCTATGGGCGGTCATCGATGAGAACGTTTTGCATCGACCTGTCGGCGGTCCGGAAGTGATGCGGGAGCAAGTTGCCCGGTTGTATGAGGCTGCTGTACTGCCGCACGTCACGATACGGTTCGTACGTCAGTCTTCGGGCTTTTACCTGGGGCTTGATGGCTCATTCAACACCTTGAGCCTAGAGCGCGGGGAGAAAGTGTTCGTCGAGGCTCCCGGCGGGGGGAGGCTCATACAGGGTGGTCCAGAGCTTCGCGACTTTGGGGTACGTTGGGACCGGATTGGGGCGAGTGCCCTACCTTGGGACTCCTCCCGGGACCTCATGGCAGAAGCGATGGAGCGTTTTTCATGATCACCTGGCGTAAGTCCAGCTACAGCGGTGGCGGAGGCTCTGGCGGTCAAGAGTGTGTGGAGGTCGCCGAGATTTCGCGCAGTATCGGAATCCGGGACTCAAGGGCTCCGGAAGCCGGGTGCCTGTCACTCCCTTCTGCGAGCTTCCGTGACCTTGTGGCCGCGATCAAGCGCGGTGACCACGACACCCCGTAGCTCGGGGCGGAGCCCCGCCCGCGCCCCCCGGCTTACCTCGGCAGGTCGGGGGTCTCGTGTTGCGTGCGGAGCCGCGTGCTTGCGTTCGCTCCGCCCACGAGTGACCCCCGGCCCCGTCCGGGTGTGGGGCAGGACCTGACCCGGACGGGGTCGCGCCATGTTCGGGACACCGTGTGACCCTCCGGCCCGGCGGTGCGTCCAGTGGGCGTAGTTCACGCTCATTAGGATCGTCCAACCCCGCCGGGGCCGACGAGGGTGACCAGCCGCGCGGTGCCGACCGGAGACATCGGCGAGGCGCTCGGCCGCGATGGTCTCGCCGGGATGCGTGAGCAGCGCGGTCAGCAGCGCGCGGCGGGCGGGCCCGCCGAGCGGCGCTTCGTCCCCGTCCTCGCGCCACGCGCGGGTGTCACCGAGAATCCCGAACCGCATACCGGGATTATCCAGCCGGGCGGGGCCTCCGTCAGCCGCCGAGCACCCTGACGATCTCGGCGGCGGGCGCCTGCGCCGCCTCCCGGAAGGACTCTCCGGCCCACAGGTTGACGGTGTCCGGGTCGTTCCGGGCCGCGGCGGCCTTGCGCAGGGGCGAGGTGACGTAGTGGACGTCCGGGTAGGCGGCCGGGGCGTGCGCCGAGTGCTCGGTGAGGAAGCGGTTCACCAGCCCGCGCGCCGGGCGTCCGCTGAACGCCCTGGTCATCGCGGTGGACGTGAAGCGAGGATCGGCGAGGGCCGCCTTGTGGACGGCGCTCGCGCCGCTCTCGGGGCAGCGCACGAACACCGTCCCGAGCTGCGCGGCGGCGGCGCCCTCGGCGAGGACCGCGGCGACGTCGCGGGCCGTGCCGAGACCGCCCGCGGCGATCAGCGGGCGGCGGGTGACGGCGCGGACCTCGCGGAGGAGGGCGCGCAGCGGCAGGAGGCCGTCCAGGGTGTTGGTGAACGAGCCGCGATGTCCCCCGGCCTCGGCGCCCTGCACGCACAACGCGTCGGCGGCGGCGGAGGCGCGGGCCTCGGCGGCGGTGGTGACGGTGACGACGACCGTGGCGCCGCGGTCGCGCAGCGCGCGGATGACGTCGTCGTCCGGGCACCCGAAGGTGAAGCTCACGACGGCGGGCGGGTCGGCCACCAGATCGACGATCTTGGCGTCGTAGTCGTCGTCGCGGGCGGACGGGCCGCCCGGCCGGACACCGAGCCGCTCCGCCTCGGGCTCCATGCGGTCCCGGTAGGCGGCCACGGCGCCGTCGACGACCTCGTCCAGGGACGGCATGAAGACGTTCACGCCGAACGGGCGGGACGTCAGGCGCCGGGTACGGGCGATGTCCTCGCGCATGGCCGCCGCGGTCCGGTACCCGGCGGCGAGGAAGCCGAGGCCGCCCGCGTCCGACACGGCGGCGGCCAGCTCGGGCGTGGACGCCCCGCCCGCCATCGGCGCCTGCACGATCCGCGGCCAGTCCGGTCCGCCGGTCGTCTCTCCCGGTGAACTCGTCACTCTCGGCACGATAATCCGGGGGGATCCGGCCGCCTCGCCCGGGGTCGGGTCGCCGGTCAGGGCAGCAGGACGGGCTTGACGACCTCCCCCGCGAGCGCGTCGGCCTCCGCCTGGCCGATCTGGTCGAGCGGGTAGGTCCGGATCAGCCGGTCGAACGGGAACCGGCCCCGCCGCCACAGCTCGATCATCACCGGGATGAACGCCCGCGGGACGGCGTCGCCCTCGATGATGCCCTTGACCGTGCGTCCCATCAGCAGGAGCGTCGGGTCCAGCCGGTACTCCCGCGCGCCGACGCCCGCGAGGCCGCAGACGCCGGTGGTGCGCAGCGACGCGACGGCGGCGGAGACGACCTCGGGCACGGCGGTGGTGTCGAAGGAGAACTGCACGCCGTCCCCGCCGGAGATGGCCCGGACCCGCTCGGCGAGGTCGCCGCCCGCACCGTCCAGGACGTGGGTGGCGCCCAGCTCGCGGGCCAGGTCGAGCCGCGCGTCCAGCAGGTCCACCGCGATGATCGGATCGGCGGCGGCGACCCGCGCGGCCATCACCGCGGCGAGGCCGACCGCGCCCACGCCGAAGATCGCGATGCCGTCCCCGGCGCGGACGCCGAGCGAGACCAGCACCGACGCGGCGCCGGTCTGCACACCGCAGCCGAGCGGGCCGAACAGCTCCAGGGGCACGTCCCGGGGGACGGGCACCACGTTGCGGACCGTCCCGAGCGCGTGCGTGGCGAACGACGACTGCCCGAACCACCGGGTGTGGACGGGCTCGCCGGCGGCGTCGGTGGCGCGCGGCACGCCGTCCGGCGGCACGGCGGCCAGGTTCAGCTCCGCCATCCGCGCGCAGTTGCCGGGCCGCGCGCCCAGGCAGTTGCGGCAGGTCCCACAGGAGTCGATCGACAGGACGACGGGGTCGCCCGGCGCGACGCCGAGCACCCCCGGCCCGGTCGCGACGACGGTCCCGGCGCCCTCGTGGCCGAGGACCACCGGCTTGGCGACGGGGTCGCCGGGCGTGCGGCCGAGCAGGTCGGTGTGGCACAGCCCGACGCCCGCGATCTCGACGACCACCTCGCCGGGGCCGGGATCGGCCAGGTCGAGCGCCTCGATCGTGTAGGGGCCGTCGGCGGCGCGCAGCACGGCGGCGTCGATCCGCATCGCGGGGCCCCTCAGACGATGGAGTAGCGGACGGGCAGGCTCTTCAGGCCGCCCACGAACGTCGTCGCGGTCTGCCGCGGCGTCCCGGCCAGCTCGATGGACCGCAGCCGCGGCAGCAGCTCGTCGAAGAACGCGCGGACCTCGATGCGGGCCAGCGCCGCGCCGAGGCAGTAGTGGACACCGAAACCGAACGCCAGGTGCTTGTTCGGGTCGCGGCCCGCGTCGAACCGGAACGGGTCGGCGAAGACCTCCTCGTCCCGGTTCGCGGACGGGTAGGACAGCAGCACCGACTCGCCCGCGCCGATCCGGACGCCGCCCAGCTCACAGTCCCGGGCGGCGGTGCGCATGAACTCCTTGACCGGCGTGACCCAGCGGATCATCTCGTCCACCGCGAGCGGCATCAGCGCCGGGTCGGCGCGCAGCCGGTCGAGCTCCCCCGGGTTGTCGATGAGCGCCTGCAACCCGCCCGCGATGGTCGCGCTGGTGGTGTCGTGACCGGCGCTCGCCACGATCACGTAGTAGGACGCGGTGTCGAAGTCGTTGAGCGGCTCGCCGTCGACCCGCGCGTTCGCGATGGCGGAGGCCAGGTCGTCGGTCGGGGTCTCGCGGCGCGCCGCGGTGAGCTTCTGGAAGTAGGCGAAGAAGTCCATCAGGACCTCCAGCTTCTCCTCCTCCGTCTGGCCGCGCTGAAACTCGTCGTCGTCGCCGCCGAACAGCTCCTGCGTGAGCCTGAGCATCCGGTCGAAGTCGCTCTCGGGCAGCCCCAGCAGCGACAGGATCACGTACAGCGGGAAGTGGACCGCGATCTGCCGGACGAAGTCGCACTCGCCGTCCAGCTCCACCATCCGGTCGACATAGCGCCTGGCCAGCTCGCGGACGCGCGGTTCGAGCGCGCGCATCGCCCGCGGCCGGAACCAGTCGGCGCCGATCGCGCGGACGACCCGGTGGTCGGGGTCGTCCATGTGGACCAGGGTGCGCAGCGCGATGCCCTGCGCCATCCGCTCCCGGTTCATCGCGTCGAACTCGGCGGTGGCCAGGACGGGACGCGGCGAGTTCAGGAACAGCGTGTTGTCGCGCTCCACGGCCAGGACGTCAGCGTGCCGGGTGACCGCCCAGAACGGGTTGTAGCCGGGCGCCTCGACCCGGTGCACCGGCGCCTCGCGGCGCAGCAGCGCGAGCGAGTCGTGCAACCTCCGGTCATCGGTGTAGGACCTCGGGTCGGCGAGCGCGAGGCCCGCCTCCTCTACGGTGAGAGTCATGCACGGGCTCCTCGGTGCCGGATGGTCGCCGTAAAAAAACCTAAAACCCGAACCCGGCTCGGTCAACTTCTCACAGGTCGCCGGGGGTCCCGTGTCGTCCGCGTCCGTCCGCGAATCGCCGGGCCCCGCCACCGCCCGCGCCAGCGACTCCGCCGGTGATCCGGTGCTCCGCCGCCGACTCGGCGGCGACGAGCCCTCCACGGCGTCTCCCTGGGCACGCCATGACGACGATGGTCGCGGCCCATTCCGGACGGCCAGGTCATCTCCTCCCGGGAGTGAGGACACCGTGGCCGGTGACGTCCCACCCCGGTCCCCCGCGGCCGGCGGCGCTCGCGCCGAGCATGCCGTCGACCAGGGCCGGGTCCGCCAGGGCGGTGTCGTCGAAGGCGCCGTCGGCGAGGTCCCGGAAACGCTCCAGCTCCTCCGCCGGGACACCGATCGCCCGCAGCGGGTCCGCGCCGTCCAGCCGGGCCCGCGCGTAGAGCCGCGCGACGAGCGCCTTGCGGTCGCCGCCCGAGTCGGCCCGCTCCCAGCCCGCCTGTTCCAGCAGCAGCGCCGCCGCGTACACGTCCGCCATGACCTGGGCCAGCGGGTAGAGCCGCGCCTCCGCCGTCGCCGAGTCCAGGCCGCGCCACCGCCCGAGCGCCGCGCGCAGGTCCCCGATCCGCCGATGCACGAGGTCCGCCGTCGCGTCGTCCCCGCCGGGCGCCCGCTCGACCGCCGCGGTGAGCCGGTCGAGGAACGGCTCGTGCGCGTCCTCCCGCTCGACGGCGCGCCGCACGTCCAGGCACAGGATGTTGTCGCCGCCCTCCCAGATCGGGTTGACCTGCGCGTCCCGCAGGATCCGGGCGACCGGCCACTGCTCCACGTAGCCGTTCCCGCCGTGGATCTCCACCGCGTCGCTCGCCGCCGTCACCCCGAGCCGCGCCGCCCGCAGCTTGATGAGCGCGGCCCCCAGCCGCAGCCGAGGGCGGTCCAGGTACCCGTCGAACACCAGCGCCTGGGCGGCCTCCGTCTCCACGATCAGCTCGGCGAGCTTGCGGCGCATCAGCGGCCGCTCGTCCAGCGGCGCCCCGAACGCCTCGCGCGTCCGCGCGTAGCACAGCGCCTCCACCAGCGACCGCCGCGCGCAGCCGAGGCCCATCATCGCGATGCCGAGGCGGGCGCCGTTGGTCAGCTCCATCATCCGCGCGAGGCCCCGCCCGTCCCCGCCGCGCCCCGCACTGGCGGCGGGCGCGAGCAGGAACGCCTCCGCGTCGGCGAACTCGATCTCCGCGGACGCCACCGACCGCGTACCGAGCTTGTCCTTCAGCCGCCGGATCCGCACCCCGTTGCGCGACCCGTCCCGGCGCTCCCGCAGGACGAGGAACGGCGCGATCCCCCGTACCCCGTCGTCGGCGCCCTCCGGCTTGGCCAGCACCACGTACGCCGCCCCGTTCGCGTTGGAGGCGAACCACTTGAACCCGTTGAGGCGCCAGGCGTCCCCGTCCGGCGTCGCCGTCGACTCCAGCGCGCCGAGATCGGACCCGCCGGAGCGCTCGGTGAGCAGCTGCGCCGCCTCGCCGGAGAAGTCCCCGGCCGCGAACAGCGCGCGGACGCGCGCCTTCACCTCCTCCGGCGCGAACAGCTCGGTGAGGCCGGTGACCATGTCGCCGCCCGTGCCGAGCGCGCAGGCCATCCCGATGTCGGCCTGGTCCAGCAGGTAGCTCCACGCGACGCCCAGCGGCGCCGGGTCGACGCCCGCCGCGTGCGCCCGCGCGACGAACACGGGCCGGGTGAAGGAGGTCGCGACGAGGTCCCGCCGCGCCGCCTCCGCCGACGGCGGCATGACGACCTCGCCGACGTCGCGTCCCCACCGGTCGTACCGCTCCAGCCGGGGCGGGTTCCGGTCGGTCTCCTCGGCCCGCTCCGCGACCGGCCCGCCCATCAGCGCGCCCATCTCCCGCAGCCGCGGCTCCGCCCAGCCGAACCCGTCCCCGAGATGGCGGCGCATCAGGAACCGCAGCGTCGGGTCGCAGTCGAACCAGTTGCGGCCCACCGCCCCCTGGTAACGCTCCGTCGCGTACCGGCGGGCCTTGTCCGCGCCGCCGAACGGGAGCCGGTCCACCGGCTCGGTCAGATACGGGGTCGTGTCAGGAGCCATGGTCCGGATATTACACATTCCCATCGCATGCAAAGGGAACGTAAGGGCCCGTCCACCGCGCGTCCCCGCCGGGTAGGGTCCGAGCAGTCATGACCGCGCACCTGGAGATCCGCCCGCTCACCGCCCGATCGGTGGTCCTCAGCACGCTGCTCGGCGTGCACCCGCCCCGGCTCCCCGCCCGCTACCTCGTCCGCGTCGGCGACCTGTTCGGCATCGCCGAGGGCACCATCCGCGTCGCCCTGTCGCGCATGGTCGCCGCCGGCGACCTCGTCCAGGCCGACGGCACCTACGGGCTCACCGAACGCCTCCTCGAACGCCAGGCCCGCCAGGACGAGAGCCGCCTGCCGCACACCCGCCCCTGGGACGGCACCTGGGAGATCGCCGTCATCACCGCCGAGCGCCGCCCCGCCGCCGACCGCGCCGCGCTCCGCCAGGCCATGGCCGCGCTACGGCTCGCCGAACTCCGCGAGGGCACCTGGCTGCGCCCCGCCAACCTCGTCCGCCCCCGCCCCGACCCGGTCGTCCGCCAGTGCACGTTCCTGCGGGGCCGCCCCGAGGAGGACCCCGCCGTCCTCGCCGCGTCCCTGTGGGACCTCGACGCCTGGACGGCCTCGGCCCGCGCCCTCCTCACCGCCCTCGACGACGCCACCACGATCGCCGAGCGGTTCACGCTCGCCGCCGCCGCCCTCCGCCACCTCCTGAACGACCCGATCCTCCCCCCGGACCTCCTGCCCCCCGACTGGCCGGGCCTCGCCCTCCGATCCCACTACGAGCGGTTCGAGACGTCCTTCGAACGGCTGCTCACCGACCACGTCCTCTCCTGACCCGCCGTGCCGCCCGGCCCGCGCCGCCGCGTACCATCCCCGGCGTGAGGCTTCTGGTGCTCTGGGACATCGACCACACCCTGATCAAGGTCCGGGGGCTGAGCCGCGAGATCTACGGCGACACCTTCCGGAAGATCACCGGCCGGCCGCTGGAACGCGTCGCCGAGATGGCCGGGCGCACCGACCTCGCCATCACCGCCGAGACGCTCCGCTTCCACGGCATCGAACCGTCCTCCGATCTCCTGGCCACCTTCGTCGCCACCCTCGCCGACGGCTTCGCCGAACGCCGCGACGAGCTCCGCTCCCGGGGCGGCGCGCTGCCCGGCGCCCACGCCGCGCTGGAGGCCCTCGCCGCGCGGGACGACGTCGTCCAGTCCGTCCTCACCGGCAACCTGGAGCCCATCGCCCGCTACAAGCTGCACGCCTTCGGACTCAACCGCTTCGTGGACTTCGATATCGGCGCCTACGGACTCGACCACACCGACCGCCCGCCGCTCGTCGCCCTCGCCCAGCAGCGCGCCCGGCACAAGTACGGCCACCGCTTCGACGCCGCCAGCACCGTCCTGGTGGGCGACACCGTCCGCGACGTCGAAGCCGGCCACAAGGGCGGCGCGCGCGTCGTCGCCGTCGCGACCGGAACCACCTCCGCCGCCGCCCTGCGGGTGTCCGGCGCCGACCTCGTCCTGACCGACCTGGCCGACACGAACGCCGTCGTCCGCGCCGTCCTGCACGCCACCCCTCCTGACCTCGCGGACAGCCCTGTCTAACCGGCCGTCCTCTCCTGGCCGTCCGGCCTCGGAACGGTCTAGGCTCGCCAGGAGTCGGACCACTGTCAGACGAAAGGTCGGAGATGACCGCTGACAAGCGCGGTGCCAACATCGGCGAGCTGGAAGAGCTGTCCCGGATCTTCAGCAAGCACTCCCGCAACCTGGACGCCCTGATCAAGGACCTCAACGGCCGGACGGTCGGCAGCACCCAGGTGTGGTGGGGCCCGGGCGCCGACCGGTTCCGCTCGGCCTGGGCCGAGGCCAAGACCGCCTTCGACAAGATGGCCGTCGCCCTGGAGCAGGGCGGCCAGGACATCAAGAAGTCCCAGCAGAACATAGAGGCCGCCACCCGCTGACCCCCGAGCCCCGGCCTCTCCCCCGCAAGGCCGGACCCCCGCCGCGTCACCCGAATCTCCCGGCGTCCGCAGCAGCTCCCCCGAGATCCTCACCCGGCTGAGCACCGAACTCGCCCGCGCGGGCCGCGACTGGCAGGGCGCCGGCGGCGCCCTGGCCCAAATCCTCGGCACCCTCGGCCTGAGCACCGCCCCGGCCCGCACCATCACCCGCACCGGAGCCCGCGTCACCGCCCAAGCTCCCAAGACCAAGAGCCTCACCCACCGGCCCCCAGGACCCCTTCACCTCACTCTGTCGTCCCGCGTCCTAGGCCTCGGCGCCTGGCCACAGAGGGCTCCCTGATCGGTCGGCACCCTCGCCCGGCGGACCACAGGCGCCTCAGCCGAACCCGTCCAGCGAAACGCATACCGAGGACGATCACAGCGGCCCCCGGCGGTCAGGACGTGGAAGAGAGTTCGCACGGCCTCGTCGAAATCAGCCAGTGAAACGCTTCGCGAATCTCTCAGGAAGCAGCGAGGAGGAAGATTTTGACTCCGAGACTTCGCATCTACATGTATCGATCCTGGGTCACCGGGCACCTCGTCACCCAGATCTGCTCGGGCCCTGACGCTAAGCCGCCGCCGGTAGGGAATATGACACAACCTGTGTCACCTCCGTCACTCTGGCGTTGAAAACGACGGGACCGTCTCCCCATCTGCCTAGGCACTGGGGTTATCGTGGGAGAGACTTGCCCCGGCGCCAACGGGGTTGGAGGGCTAGGCATATGGGTTCCGCGATCTTGATACCTGACCCGGATGGAATCGGTCAACGCATTGCAAATGCTCGAAAGCTGCACAACCTAACTCAAATGGGACTTGCTATGGCCGTGCCGTGCTCCCATAGCCTCCTAACGAAGGTGGAGCGCGGTCAACGTCCCGCAAGTCCCGCATTGATCGCGGGAGTAGCGCGAGCCCTCCATATAGATGTGACCGAACTGACCGGCCAGCCGTACCGAGGTGCCAATGAACGTGAAGATAGGATACACGCGAGCATTGCACAGATTCGTATTGCCCTGAACTATTGGGAGGTAGGTCCCGACCTGGAACTACCGCCCAGGTCACTATCTGAGATAAAAGAGGATGTGCGGCTCGCGGGGAGGCTACTCGATAAAGTCGACTATCTCGCGCTAGGAAAATGCCTGCCAGGACTGATCGAAGAGTTGCTTGCTTTGTGGCATTCCGGCACGAAGGTAATCCGACGGGAAGTAGCGGAACTTCTCGCCCGTACCCTCATTACCGCGAAAGGCTTGGCCTATCGGTTGGGGTATGTGGACCTCGTGACAGTGGCCATAGACCGCGCCACCTGGATGGCCAAAGTAACGGACAAACCGGAACTAGTGGCTTTCGCGACCGAGGAGCGATGCCAAGTATTTTTCGCCACCGGGGCGTACATGGCAGGCCGAAAGTCCATTGACCTTATGCATAGGGACTTCGATCCAATCATTGAGACGACCGAATCAGGGCTGGCAATTATAGGCTCCCTTCATCTGCGCTCGGCGATCATGGCAGTACGAGACACGAGGCTCGCGAAGGAGACCCGGAGGAGTAATTCGCAAGACTATCTGGAGCAGGCTCAAGAAATTGCCGAACGGATCGGGCGAGACACGAATCACTACGGTCTCATCTTTGGCCCATCAAATGTTCGGATACATAGCGTGGCCCTTTCAGTTGAACTGGACGATTTCGACGAAGCACTGAAGTGCGATGAGGGATTCGAGCCGCCGCGTGATCTGCCGGTTGAGCGTTCGAGTCATCACTACATCGACCTTTCTCGCGCATACCTGGGAGCCGCGAAACGTGACAAGGCGCTTAGTACACTGGCGAGAGCCGAGGATCTGGCACCTCAACACACCTGGAATCATCCAATGGCCAGAGAAACAGTCAGCGGCCTCTTCAGCTCGTACCGAACTGTACCGCAGCGACTTCGGTCACTTGCCAGAAAGATGAATATCACGGCAGGCACTTGACCAGCACGAACTAGAACCATCTCAACGAGGAGGGTGACGGCGCAATGGGTAGCCACAACGACCCGAGCAAGAATGGCCAGGAGAAGGGCCGACCCATTCCACCGCCGGAGAAGCCGAACCCAGATGGAGGCGGGAAGCACGAGAAGGGAAAGTGAATCAGGCGGAACGCCTTAACCGAGCGATGATCCGGGAGATTGAGAAGCTCGGAGATATCGGCCCATGGCATGACGCGCTTCTGGCCGTTCCCCGGCATCTGTTCATTCCGAACCTCGCTTACGTGTCGCCCGACGACGATGAAAGCTACATCATCGACAGGAGTGCGAACCCCGAAAAGTGGTTGCGTTCCGCATACATGGACGTGGCAATCATCACACAGATCAATGACGGTGAATGCTCCATAATGGATGCCGGGAAAGACGGTGTTAGGTTCACATCGTCGGCATCCGCGCCTTCCACCGTCATCGCGTTCCTATCGCTTCTAGGTGCGAGCAAAGGACACAATGTCCTTGAAATCGGCACTGGAACAGGTTGGACGGCGGCACTACTAAGCGCCGTCGTCGGGGACCACAAAGTCACTTCGATCGAAATCGACGAGGAAATCGGTAATCGGGCTGCACAGAACTTGCGGTCCGCTGGGTACGCACCACATCTCGTCACCGGTGACGGCGCGGAAGGAGTCCCCGGCAAAGCACCCTTCGACCGGATACACGTCACATGCGGGATCGATGAAATCCCGCCGCAATGGATCGATCAAACAAAGAGGGGCGGAATCCTCGTCGCGCCCTACCGGCGGGAACTTGTGAGCCTTGTGGTTCACGAGGACGGCGAGGCCACGGTGAAGCACTACGGCCGTGCTCGGTTCATGATGCTCCGCTCCCCAAAGGATGAGACTCCCAAGCGGGCGGCGATATAGGCGTTCCCTGCCGTCCCCGCGAATGAGTGCCCGTCCTTGTCAGGTGGGACGAGCACTCTCAGCTGATTCAGGCGTGCCCACGCTGAACGTCCCGTCGAATCTGTTGATTCGACAGGGCGTTGTATCTTCACGGGGTTGTGTGCAGGGAGTGTCATCCCTTTTCGCTTCTTCGGCCTGACGTCCATCGAAACCCACGACCGTCCATAGCCACCTCGGGCATGAGGCGGGCAGGCGGATATCATGCGACACCACCTCACCATCGATGAACGCGGGTGGTTCTGGAGGTTAGCTTTGGTGGTGGGGCCGACTGGGATCGGAAGGCCATCTGGCAGACCTCACCGGTGGAAGGGAATGTCTGGCTTCGCATCTCCATGTATCGATCCAGGATCACCGGGCACCTCGTCACCCAGATCTGGTGCCCGCGCTGCCGTAGTTACGCGGGTTGGACCGGACCGTATCCCACAGATCTACAGATTTCAGACCCACTGGAACGACTCTCGGAAGACGAGTTCTCCGCGCTCGGCGCTAGCGAGAACAAGCTGTTCGAGGCCCTTGACATTCTCTGGGACGAGGGGAAACTCCCACAAAGAGTAGACCGTAAGGCACCTTGGGTGTGAGTTGTTATTTTCAGATCTTTGTTTGGAATGTCGGGGCGGCGGGTGTCGTCTGCGGGCGCTCGACGTGGCGGGGGGCGGGATCGCCTTTGCGGGCAAGGTCGGGTGGGTGGCCGTGGAGATCGAGCTTTCGCCCTGAGCGTTGCCGGCTCCTCCGGGTCCCCGACCTCACGGGCGGTACGACTAGTCCCTGTCGGGATTGGGGCCGGTGAAGAGGATTACTTGGTTCTGCGCCCATGGGACGGCGCCGTGGACGTACCAGTTCGCCGGTACCTGGCCCGGGTAGCGGGCCTCGGTTTCGTTGCCCACCGTGACGCGGTACTCGGGCACGGTGACGTTCCGCTTCTTCAGGGCGGCCAGCACCTCCGACACGTGGCGTCGGCGGAATGTCATCCCGTGCATGGCCTCGCCGCGCGCAGTCGCGTTCGCGGTGCTCTCGTACTTCTCACCGTGGCGCGCCGCGCGGGCGAAGACGATGATGCCGGTGCCCTTGTAGCCGATCCGGATCCGCACTCCCACCGTGCAGTCGTCTCCGCCGCTGGCGACGTCGCAGGCGCCCTTGACCCGGATGGGCTTGAGGTCGTCCTCGGTCGTCCCGTCGCTGAGGTCCCATGTCACGAGGGTGCCGACGATCGAGGGCGAGGCGGGCACCATGTTCAGGCTGAGGTTCAGGCCATGCTCGGCGAACTCCCTTTTGTACCGCTCGGGGTCGGCGTACGGGTCGCGGATCCGTACGTCGAGGTAGTCGCCCTTGCGGATGAAGCCGAGCGCGGCGACCAGGCTGACCTGGCCGTTGCCGGGCCGGGTCGGCGGGACCTCGGCACCGCCGAGCCGCGTGACGAGCGTGACGGCGACCGTGACGGCCGCGCCCGTGGCCAGCAGCGACAGCCCGGTGCCCAGTCCGCGCCTGTCCCTGGGCCGAGGCCGGACGGCGATGTCGCCGGTCCGGGCGACGGTGGGCGCGCCGGTGATTCGCCTGGCCAGGTCGGCGGCCGTGTCGTCGGTGAGCAGTTCGGCCGCGCGGGCGTCGGTCACCGGGGCGATGCGCTCGACGAGCCGGTCGATGTCGTGGTTCATGCGCGTTCTCCGTTGAGGGTCGCTGCGGACAGTGCCTGTGCGTGCGGGGCCCGGCCCGCCTGCGGGTCGCCTCCCTGCCGGTCGAGTTCGCGGGCGAAGCGGCGGCGGGCCCGGTACAGCCGGATCCGCACCGCGTTGCGCGAGCAGCCGAGGACGGCGGCGATCTCGCCGTGGTCCAGGCCCTCCCAGCCGACCAGCGACAGCAGTTCCCGGTCGTTCGCGGGCAGTTTCCCGAACGCCGCCGCGATGGCGGCGCGATCTTCTTCCGGCCGGAACGCGACGTGCGTCCCCAGGTCGGTCCGCAGTTGCCCGGCCAGGTCCTCGACGAGCGCCGAGCGGCGCCGCCCGCCCCGGTGATGGTTGGCCAGCACGCGGCGGGCGACGCCGTACAGCCAGGGCTTCGCCTCGTCGCCGCGCGGCACGTCGTCCAGCTTCCGCCAGGCGATCAGGAAGGTCTCGGCGAGGACGTCGGCCGCGTCCTGCGGGTCGGCCGTGCGGCGCAGCGCGTATCCGAGGATCTTGGCTCGGTGCTCCTCGTAGACCTGCTCGAAACGGTGTCTCCGCTCGTCGGGCGGAGGTGAGACCCCCGGGGTCGTTGACACGTGCTTCCTCTCGCCGCAGGGACCGGACGACCAGCACATGTCCGCGACCGCGCGAGCATTTCGCCCCGTGTGGACCCGGCGAACGAGGTGAAGGTCAGCGGCGGCCGCCGAAGTCCCAGGGGTGGACTTCGATGTCGGCGTAGGTGTCCGGGGCCAGGACGGCGCGTGCGGCGTCCTGGGTTGAGGCTCTGAGGAGTGCCGCCGTTCCGAGCCAGGCGGTGCCGTCGTCCGACAACAGGGGGCCGTACGCGATCAGGTCGTCCTTGTCGGACGGGAGGACGGGGCCGGTGCCGCCGTCAGGAGCGAGGCCGAGGACGAGGAACCGGTCGCCGCCCGTCCGGCCGCCGGGGAAGTCCCACATGGTGCGGCCCAGCATGTTGCGCCACCTGCGCAGCAGGACGTCCCGGTAGACGCCGGCCTGGTAGTTCGGCTCGTCGAAGGCGAACGCGCGGGCGGCGGCGGGGTCGGGCAGGTCGACGATGTGGACGCTGCCGGTGGCCGTGTCGCCGTCGAGGGTCGGGCCGCGGGCGATCAGGTCCTCCGCGTACCGGTCCATGTACGACCAGTGCGCCTCCGTCAGTTCGACGCGCAGTGGCATCGAGCCCGGCCGGTCACGGTGGTAGCAGAAGAACTCCATGTTCGCAGTGTCCTCCAACGGAACGATTGAGGGGCTTGATGTTCATGGGGATCGAGGGAGACTGGCGTCGTGATAGTCGAAACGGTGCGTCCCCGCGGTTACGACGAGGTCCGGCAGGTCGGGCAGTACTTCCGGGAGGGCGTCGTCGTCCTGATGGACCTGGAGTCCGTCGCGGACGACGAGGCACAGCAGCTCGTGGACTTCGCGGCGGGCCTCATCTGCGGGCGGGGAGGCGAGCTCGAACGGCTCAGCCCGACGCTGTTCCTGCTCATCCCGCCCGTCCCCGCGCGGTCGGGCGCCAGGACGAGCGTCGTCAAGAAGCTGTGCCCGCGCGACTACACCGAGGCGTTGTACGTGGGGCACTACTTCCGCAAGGGCCTGCCCGTTGTGATGGACCTCACGGCGATGTCCGAGGACGAGGCGCGGCAGCTCGTGGACTTCGCGGCGGGGCTCATCTGCGGGCGGGGAGGCGACCTGGAGCGGCTGAGCCCGAAGGTGTTCCTGCTGGTCCCCGCCTGGACGGACGGGACGGGCGGGAAGGGGCGGCCCGAGCGTCCCTCGGCATGACCGGGAGCGGACGTGGCGGCGAAGCATAGGGATGGTGGGAGCGTCGGCGGGTGAGTTTGCCTAAATCGTGATCTCTGTGGCCTTGTCCGGTCAGAGTTGGGCAGGCAGAGTCTCCCGGTGGCCAGCAACGGTGCCGGTCATGTCGGGAGGTGGGGTATGGCCTCGGTCTTGGACGGGATGCTCAGGCGCAAGCCGATCGAGCAGATCGACGACGAAGCCGCGCCGTCCGGGCTGACCCGGACGCTGGGGCTCTGGCAGCTCACGGCGATCGGCATCGGCGGGATCATCGGTGCCGGGATCTTCTCCCTGGCGGGCGCGGTCGCCAACGAGAAGGCCGGTCCGGCGGTGCTGATCTCGTTTCTCGTCGCGGGCGTCGCGAGCGCGGCGGCGGCGTTCTCCTACGCCGAGTTCGCGGGGCTGATCCCGCGGGCGGGGTCGGCGTACACCTACGGGTACGCGGTGCTCGGCGAGTTCACCGGGTGGGCGATCGGCTGGGACCTGCTGCTGGAGTACACCGCGATCGTGGCGGTGGTCGCGATCGGGATATCCGGCTATTTCAACGATCTGCTCGGGTTCATGCATGTCGACCTGCCGCTGTGGATGTCGGGGGCGCCGGGCACCGAGCCGAAGGGCGTGGCGGACGGCAGCTACAAGGTCAACCTGTTCGCGGCGCTGTTGTGCCTGCTGATCGCGTGGGTGCTGAACCTCGGGATGAGGAACGCGGCGCGGTTCGAGACGGCGCTGGTGTACCTCAAGGTCGGCATCGTGCTGCTGGTCATCGTGGTGGGCGTCTTCAAGATCAAGAGCGGCAACTACTCGCCGTTCGCCCCGTTCGGGCTGTCGGGGGCGTTCACCGGGGCCGCGACCGTGTTCTTCGCCGTGTTCGGGTACGACGCGATGTCGACGGCCGCGGAGGAGTCCCGGGAGGCCCGCAAGCACATGCCGAAGGCGATCATCTACTCGCTGGCGATCTCGATGGTGCTGTACGTGCTGGCGTGCCTGGTGCTGACGGGCATGGTGGACTACCGGGACATCAACCCGAACGCGGCGTTCTCGTCGGCGTTCAAGTCGGTGGGCCTGAACACCGTCGGGATCATCATCGCGGTCGGCGCGATCCTCGGCGTGCTGACGGTGCTGTTCACGTTCATGATGGGCGCGACGCGGGTGTGGTTCTCCATGAGCCGGGACGGCCTGCTGCCCGCGTGGTTCGCCCGGACGCACCCGACGCGGCACGTGCCGACGCGGATCACCTGGATCCTCGGCGCGGGTTCGGCGCTGATCGCCGGGTTCCTGCCGATCGCGGAGGCCGCGGAGCTGACCAACATCGGGATCCTGCTCGCGTTCATCGTGGTCTGCGTCGCCGTGATCGTGCTGCGGTACAGGCGTCCCGACCTGCCGCGCGAGTTCCGCACGCCGGGCATGCCGGTCGTGCCGATCGTCGGCGTGGTGTTCTCGATCTGGCTGATCACGTTCCTGGAATGGCAGACGTGGGTGCGGTTCGCCGTCTGGTTCGTGCTGGGCTGCGTCGTCTACTTCGTCTACAGCCGCCGGCACTCCGCCCTGGAGGGACGGGAGAACCCCAAGCGCTGACGGCACGACGCCCTCCAGGCCGCAAGGAAAGGTTCTGAGCACGATCCCGGCCTGGAGGGCGCCGTGGTCCCGGCGCCGCGCGCGCTAGGCGCGGGCGTTGTCGAAGCGGGTCTTCACGTCCGTCCAGTTGACGAGGTCCCAGAGTTTCTGCACGTAGTCGGGACGCACGTTGCGGTACTGGAGGTAGTAGGCGTGCTCCCAGGCGTCGAAGACCAGCAGCGGAGTGGAGTTCATGCCGATGTTGCCGTGGTGGTCGTAGACCTGCTCCACGACCAGGCGCTTACCGAGCGGCTCCCAGGCCAGCACGCCCCAGCCCGACCCCTGGACGAGGGCCGTCGCGCTGGACAGCTGCTTCCGGAACGCCTCGAACGAGCCGAAGTGCTCGTCGATCGCGGCGGCCAGCTCGCCGTCGGGGCGGTCGCCGCCGTCGGGTGACAGGTTCTCCCAGAAGATCGAGTGCAGGACGTGGCCGGAGAGGTTGAACGCGAAGGTCTTCTCCAGGCCGACCAGCCCGCCGTACTGCTCCTTCTCGCGCGCTTCGGCGAGCTTCTCCAGCGTGTCGTTGGCGCCCTTGACATAGGCCGCGTGGTGCTTGGAGTGGTGCAGCTCCAGGATCTCGCCGGTGATCGCCGGTTCGAGGGCGGCGTAGTCGTAAGGAAGGTCGGGCAGCGTGTAGTCAGCCATACGGCCACTATTGCAAAGAGTTTGCAGGTACGTCCAACCCGCAACACTGTCCCGCCCGGAAAGGTCGCGGCGGACGTCGAGATCCGGCCGGCCGCTCCGACCGAAGGACGACCTCGTCCTTCAGGAGAGAGAGCGATATGACTCGCACGGAGCAGGACACCGCCGCCCTCGCCGGGCCCCGCGAGTGGCTGGGCCTGGTGGTCCTCGTCATCCCGACGTTGCTGGTCGCGATGGACCTGACCTCGCTGTTCCTCGCGCTCCCCCGGATCAGCACCGACCTGGGCGCGTCCGGCGCCGAGCAGTTGTGGATCAGTGACGGCTACGGCTTCCTGGTGGCCGGCTTCGTGATCACGATGGGCACGCTCGGCGACCGCGTCGGCCGCCGCCTGCTGCTGATCGGCGGCGCGGCGTTCGCGGCCCTGTCCATCGTCGGCGCCTACTCGGTGAACCCGGAGATGCTGATCCTCACCAGGGCGCTGCTGGGCATCGCGGGCGCGACCCTCATGCCCTCGACGCTGGCGCTGATCACCAACATGTTCCGGGACGGCGCGCAGCGCGGCCGGGCCATCGCGATCTGGGCCACCTGCCAGTTCACCGGGGGCGCGGCCGGGCCCGTCCTGGCCGGGACGCTGCTGCAGCACTTCTGGTGGGGCTCGGTGTTCCTGATCGCGGTGCCGGCCATGGCCGTCCTTCTGGTGGCCGGGCCGATCGTGCTGCCCGAGTTCCGCACCCCGTCCCGCGGACGGCTCGACCCGGTCAGCGTGGCGCTGTCGCTGGCGGCGGTCCTGCCGGTGGTGTACGGGCTCAAGCAGCTGGCCGTCGACGGATCGCGGGGCGCGCTCGTCCCGGTCGCGGCGATGGTCGCCGGCGTGGTGTTCGGTGTCGTGTTCGTCCGGCGGCAGCTCACGCTGGAGACCCCGCTCCTGGACCTGCGGCTGCTGAGCAACCGGCCCTTCACGGCCGTCCTGATCGGCCTGGTGTTCGCGGGCGTCGCCATGGCCGGGACGGGGCTCGCGGTCACGCAGTACCTCCAGGGCGTGCTGGACCACTCGCCGTTCATGTCGGCGCTGCTCATGGCGCCGATGGGCCTGGGAGTCGCGGTCGGCACGATGACCGCGCCCGCGCTCGCCGGACGCGTGCGCCCGGCCACGGCGATCGCCGGCGGGCTGGCGGTGTCCGTCGTCGGCTGCCTTCTGCTGGCCCTGGTGGACGGGACCGGCGGCCTGCCGCTGCTCATCGCGGGCATCACCGTCCTCGCGCTCGGCACCGGGCCGCTCTTCGCGCTGGGCACCGGGCTGGTCATCGGATCCGTCCCGCCCGAGCGGGCGGGCGCGGCGGCCTCGATGTCGGAGACCAGCAACTACCTCGGCGGCTCGCTGGGCCTCGGGGTGCTGGGCGCGGTCGGCGCCGCCATCTACCACTCCCGCATGGCGGACGTGGACGCGCCCGCCGCCGCGCGCCAGACGCTCGCCGGAGCCGACGCCGCCGCCCGCGGCCTGCCCGCCGACCGGGCCACCGAGCTGCTCCACTCCGCCAACGGCGCCTTCACCGGCGCGCTGAACATCACCGGTGGCATCGCCGCCGTGCTCTTCGGCATCGTCGCGGTGCTGGTCGCCACGATGCGGTCCACCGGACGGCCCGAGCAGGCGGCGGGCCCGGCGGAGGCCGAGCTGGCCTCCGCGCCCTGACCCCGAGGGTGCGGGCCGGGCAGAACCTGGTGGTGGACGGCGGCCCGCTCGGCCCGGTCCCCGTCGGCCGGGTCTGAGCGGGCCCCACCTCGCGGAGGGAGCCGCGAGGGCGGGCCCGCCCAGAGTCACTACGGGGGTGGGGGCCGGTGCGGGTCAGTACCGGCGGCCGCCGCGCAGCTTCGCCAGCAGTCCGCGGGCCTTGGCCTGCGTGCGCGGGTCGCGGGCGTACCGTTCGGCCCTCGCGCGCGCCTTGCGTCCCTGCGGACTTCGCAGGAACCGCTGTATGCGGTCGGTGAGAGAAGCCATCTGTTCCTCCTCGGCCTCGTCCTGTCGGTTCAACGAGTGCCCAATCCGGAAAGTTCGGAACGTCCCTTTTGGAGGGAGTTCGGATCAGAACGTCTCGTCGAACGCGACGCTCCCCGCCACACCGATCTGGTACGCCGACACGCGCCGCTCGAAGAAGTTCGACAGCTCCTGGACGTCCTGCAGCTCCATGAACGCGAACGGGTTGGCCGTCCCGTACCGGGCGGGCAGGCCGAGCCGCGCCAGCCGCTGATCGGCGACGTACTCCAGGTAGGCGCGCATGTCGGCGGCGCCCATGCCGGGCAGCCCGTCCCCGCACAGGTCGCGGGCGAAGGCCAGCTCCGCCTCGACGGCCTCCTCCATCATCCGGACGATCCGCGCGGTCATCGCCTCGTCGAACAGGCCGGGCTCCTCGGCCCGGACGGTGTCGACGACCGAGAACGCGAACTCCATGTGGAGAGACTCGTCGCGGAACACCCAGTTCGTCCCGGACGCCAGGCCGTTGAGCAGGCCCCGGGACCTGAGCCAGTACACGTAGGCGAACGCGCCGTAGAAGAACAGGCCCTCGATGCACGCCGCGAAGCAGATGAGGTTGAGCAGGAACGCGCGGCGGTCGGCGGCGGTGCGCAGCTCGTCCAGGGAGCCGAGCGAGTCGATCCAGCGGAAGCAGAACTCCGCCTTGGCCCGGATGGACGGGATGTGCTCGATCGCCGCGAACGCGCGGGCCCGCTCGTCCTGGTCGGGCAGGTAGGTGTCGAGGAGGGTCAGGTAGAACTGGACGTGCACGGCCTCCTCGAACAGCTGCCGCGACAGGTACAGCCGCGCCTCGGGCGCGTTCACGTGCTTGTACAGGTTCAGCACGAGGTTGTTCGCGACGATCGAGTCGCCGGTGGCGAAGAACGCGACGAGCCGGTTGACCAGGTGCAGTTCGTCGGGCGTGAGGCGGGCGAGGTCCGCCAGGTCGGAGGCGAGATCGACCTCCTCCACCGTCCAGGTGTTGCGGATGGCGGCGCGGTAGCGCTCGTAGAAGTCGGGGTAGCGCATGGGCCGCAGGGTCAGGTCCATGCCGGGGTCGAGCAGCGGCATTACTGGCACGCCTCGCAGGTCTCGGGGTTCTCCAGGGAACAGGTCACGGCGTCGGACGACGCGGGCCCGGTGGGTGCGGACTCCGCGGGCGCAGGCTCGGCCGCCGGGGCGATGGTCGTCTGCGCGATGCGCGTGGCGGGCCGCGAGCGCAGGTAGTAGGTCGTCTTGAGGCCGCTGCGCCACGCGTAGGCGTACATCGAGGAGAGCTTCCCGATCGTGGGCGTCTCCATGAAGAGGTTCAGCGACTGCGACTGGTCGACGTACGGGGTGCGCGCGGCGGCGAGGTCGATCAGGGCCTTCTGGGGCAGCTCCCACGCCGTCCGGTAGAGGGCGCGCAGCTCGTCCGGCAGGTCGGTCAGGCCCTGGACGGACCCGTTCGCCCGCTTGATCGCCTCGCGGACCCGCGGCGTCCACCGCCCGAGCGCCTTCAGGTCGGCCACCAGATAGCCGTTGATCTGCAGGAACTCACCGGACAGCGTCTCGCGCTTGAACAGGTTGGACACCTGCGGCTCGATGCACTCGTAGCAGCCCGCGATGGACGCGATCGTCGCGGTCGGCGCGATGGCGATCAGCAGCGAGTTGCGCAGCCCCACCTCGGCGACACGCGCGCGGAGCTCGTCCCACGCCTCGGGACGGGCCGGCGCCGCGTCCGGGAAGTGGTCGGGGTGCAGCCGGCCGCGCGCCGTCCGGGTCCGCTCGTAGGCGGGCAGCGGGCCGTGCTCGGCGGCGAGGTCGGCGGACGCCCCGTACGCGGCGAGCGCGATCTCCTCGGCGATCCGCGTGGACAGCTCGCGCGCCTCGGCGGAGTCGAACGGGAGTCGCAGCGTGAAGAACACGTCCGCGAGGCCCATCACGCCGAGGCCGACGGGACGCCACGTCCGGTTGGCGTCCGCGGCCTCCGGGGTGGGGTAGAAGCCGCGGTCGATGGTGCGGTCCAGGAACCGGACGGCCGTGCGGACGGTGCCGCGCAGCCGGTCCCAGTCCACCCCGGACGCGGTGACGTGCGCGGCGAGGTTCACCGACCCGAGATTGCACACGGCCGCCTCGGAGTCGCTCGTCACCTCCAGGATCTCCGTGCACAGGTTCGACAGGTGGACGGTCCGGCCCGGCTCGGCGGTCTGGTTGCAGGCGCGGTTGGCGGCGTCCTTGAACGTCATCCACCCGTTGCCGGTCTCGGCGAGGGTGCGCATCATCCGCCCGTACAGGCGGCGGGCGGGCAGCCGCCGGACGTGCCGCCCGGCCTCCTCGGCGGCCCGGTAGGCGGCGTCGAACTCCGCGCCCCACAGGTCGGTGAGCTCGGGCACCTCCTTCGGGTCGAACAGCGACCATTCCTCGTCGGCCTCGACGCGGCGCATGAACTCGTCGGGGATCCAGTTGGCGAGGTTGAGGTTGTGGGTGCGGCGGGCGTCCTCGCCGGTGTTGTCGCGCAGTTCGAGGAACTCCTCGACGTCGGCGTGCCACGGTTCCAGGTACACGCAGGCCGCGCCCTTGCGCCGTCCGCCCTGGTTGACGGCCGCGACGGAGGAGTCGAGCGTGCGCAGCCACGGGACGATGCCGTTGGAGTGCCCGTTCGTGCCGCGGATCAGCGACCCGCGCGAGCGGACCCGCGTCCAGGAGATCCCGATGCCGCCCGCGTACTTGCTGAGCCGCGCGACCTGCGCGTACCGCTCGTAGATCGACTCCAGCTCGTCCCGGGGCGAGTCGAGCAGGAAGCAGGACGACAGCTGCGGCCGGCGGGCGGCGGAGTTGAACAGCGTCGGCGAGCTGGGCAGGTAGGACAGCGTGCTGAGCAGCCCGTACAGTTCGGCGGCGGCATCGATGGCGGAGGCATCGCGGAGGTCGCCGGTCTCCGGGTAGGCCAGCCCGCACGCGACGCGCAGCAGGAAGTGCTGCGGACGCTCCAGCACGAGCCGGGTCTCCGGGTGCCGCAGCAGGTACCGGTCGTAGAGCGTGCGGAGGCCGAAGTACTCGAACCGGTCGTCCGCCGAGTCGTCGGCGAGGGCGTCGAGCGCGGCGGCGTTGGCGGCCACGAACGCGGCGGGACGGTCGGCGAGCAGGCCCGCGGCGTGCGCGGCGGCGACCGACCCGGCGAACGTCGTGACGCCCGCGGCGGCCGTCTCCGCCGCGATGCGCGCGCCGAGCAGCCGGGCCGCGGCCCGCGCGTAGCCGGGCTCGGTGGGCACCAGCGCGGCGGCCTCACCGATCGCGAGGTCGCGCCGCGCCGCGCGGTCCAGGCCGTCCCCGGCCCGGACGGCGTCGAGGAGACGCCGCGGATCGACGCCCGCGAGCCCCTCGCAGGCCCGGCGCACCTCCCCCGCGAACTCCCCGGCGGGATCCGGCGCGGGGTCCGGGCGGGCGGGCGACTGGACGGCGGACTGGTACGGCATGCGGCTCCCCATCGTGAGCTCAGCTCGCGGAGGGCATGCCGAGGGGACGCGCGAGGGCCCGCGCATCGCCCGCCGGTCCACCCGCGAGACCTGGACGAACTGCGTGCGGGCAGGTCTTCGGACTCGCGGGCACCGCGCCTTCGGACGAAGGCGCGACCTACTGGCCGTCGCTTCCCGGACCGGGGTCCAGTGCGTGATGACGGCGGTCGTTCCCGCTCACCGCTGCGGGGCAGTCCCGGACTCACACCGGGTTCCCTCTTACGACGCCCCCGCCGCGAGCGGCGGGGGCGAACCAGCACGGGCTTGAACCCTACATGTAGTCGAGCACCCCTATGCAACCCCTACATGTAGGGCGTGTCGTGACCAGTTCCGGGGGGTCCCTACCAGAGACGCGACCCTCGATGGCACCATGGCCGGGACATGTGCCGGCAGCTCCCGCCCCCGTGGTTCCGCGGCGCACGCGCGATCGTCTTCGCGACCGTGTGCGTCCTGCTGGCGACCCTCGGGCACGCGCTGGCGTCGCGGTCGGCCGTCCCCGCGTGGGCGGTGCTGACCGGGTTCGCCGGGGTGCTCGGCGTGACCGTGCTCCTCGCCGGGCACGAGCGCTCCCTGCCGACGATCACCGGCGGGCTGCTCGGCGGGCAGTTCGCGCTGCACACGCTGTTCGCGAGCGCGACCGAACCCGCGCTGCACCACGCGGCGTCCGCCTCGTCCGGGGGCGCGGCGGCGCACGGCCCCGGCGCCGCGATGACCGCCGCGCACACGGCCGCCGCGCTGCTGGCCGCGCTGTGGCTGT
>NZ_CAACVB010000073.1 GCF_900659635.1 Actinomadura roseirufa
GGCCCGACGGGACGCCGGGGTCGCCCGCGTCCCGCGCGCGGGGCCGTCCGGGCCTCGGCGCGGGCCTCGGTGGCGGGCGGACGGGTGCGTCTGGGCGCCGTCCTCAGCGTCGCGATGCTCGCGGCGGTCGCGGCGGGCATGGGCACGTGGGCGGCCCGGTGGACGTCGATAGGCAAGAGCGCCGCGGTGGCGCTGCGGCCGGCGTCCGGCGTGACGGCCCGGACCGTCCGATACCGCGACGCGGGCGCGTACTCGGTGCTCGTCCCGGAGGGATGGCAGGCCGAGCGGCACGCCTCCGCGATGACCTGGCAGGACCGGGAGTCGGGCCGGACACTGCGGATCTCCCCGGCCCCGGGCGACCCGCTCGCGGGGCTGCGCACCGCCGAGCGCCGCGCGGCGCACGACCGGCGCCATCCCGGCTACCGGCGGCTGCGCCTCGAACCGGTGCCGCTGCGCGCCGACGGCGCGGTGGAGTGGGAGTTCACCCGCGCGGGGGACGAGGGCGCCGAGCGCGTCCTGTGCGGGCGCTGGGCCGGGTACGAGCTGTGCTTCTCCGGGCGGGACTCCGGCTGGACGTCCGACCGGCGGGTCCTGGACGTGATCCTCGGGTCGTTCCGGCCCGAGCGGCGCGGATGACCCTCAGACGGTCGTCTGCTGGAGCCGCAGCAGGAACTCGGCGTTGGAGGTGGTGCCCTTCATCTTCTCCAGCAGCTGCTCGATCGCCTGCTGCCGGTCCATGCCCTGGAGGGCGCGGCGGAGGCGGTGGCTGAGCGCCAGCTCCTCGGCCGACATGAGCAGTTCCTCGCGGCGGGTGCCGGACGCCTCGATGTCGACGGCGGGGAACACACGCCGGTCGGCCAGGCCGCGGTCGAGCTTCAGTTCCATGTTGCCGGTGCCCTTGTACTCCTCGAAGAACACGTCATCCATCCGGGAGCCGGTCTCCACCAGCGCGGTCGCGAGAATGGTCAGCGAGCCGCCGTCCTCGATGTTGCGGGCCGCGCCGAAGAAGCGCTTGGGCGGGTAGATCGCGGTCGTCGCCACGCCGCCCGCGAGGATGCGGCTGCTGGAGGGCGCCGCCAGGTTGTAGGCGCGGCCGAGACGGGTGATCGAGTCGAACAGCATGACGACGTCGTGGCCCTGCTCGACGAGCCGCTTGGCCCGCTCCACGGCCAGCTCGGCGAGTGCGGTGTGGTCCTGCGCGGGCCGGTCGAACGTCGAGTGGAGCACCTCGCCGCGCACGGACCGCTGCAGGTCGGTGACCTCCTCGGGCCGCTCGTCGACCAGCACGACCATGAGGTGCACGTCGGGGTTGTTCAGGCCGACGGCGTTCGCGACGGCCTGCAGCACCATCGTCTTGCCGACCTTCGGCGGCGCGACGATGAGCCCGCGCTGGCCCTTGCCGATCGGCGCCACGAGGTCGATGACGCGGGTCGCGAGCGGGCCGGTGTCCAGCCGCAGCCGCTCCTGCGGGAACAGCGGCGTCAGCTTGCCGAACTCGGGGCGCCGCGCCGCCTCGGCCGGCGACAGGCCGTTCACGGTGTCCACCGCGGCGAGCGCGCCGAACTTGTCGCGGCCCGAGCGCGGCGGGCGGGCCGTCCCGGTGACGACGTCGCCGGGACGCAGGCCGAACTCCTTCACCTGGGCGAGGGAGACGTGCACGTCGTCCGGCCCGGCGAGGTAGCCGGACGTGCGGACGAACGCGTGCTTGTCCTGGACGGCGAGGACGCCGTGGAACGGGACGGCGGGCTCGGAGCCGGCCTGCCCGGCGGACTGGCCGCCGGTCCGGCCGGCCGGCGCGGACCGCCGGCGGGTGCTCGCCGCCCCGCCGGTCCTGGCGGCGGAGGACTGGGCGGCGCGGGATCTGCGTTCGGTGGTGATGGTGGAAGCGGACATGGGGGTCCCTTCTTCAGGCGTCGCGGAACGCTCCGCGAGACCCGGGGTCGATTTCCGCGTACGGCGGCGGAGGCCCGCGGCGCGTACGCGAGAGGAATGCGAGGAAATGCAGCTCGGCTCTCCGGGCTGACGTCGGCTCCCTTGGACGGCGGCCCGGACGCGAGAACCGCGCTGCCGAACCGGTGATCACCGGGCGCTCAGATGGCCCGGGCGGGGAAGGGACGTCCTCACCGCGAGAGGCGGGAAAACCGAAGACGCCTCCTCGACAGTACAGCACTCGGGGCCCGTCGCGCATTCCCCGGCGCCGGGCTTCGTTCCCGGCGCCGGTTCCCGCGTGTTCCCGCGTGTTCCCGGGGGCCGGGTCAGCGCCGGCTCCGCGGCCGGGACGGCTTGGACCCCGACCCCGTGCCCTTCCGGGACCGGGGCGTGGACGCGGTGGGATCGTCCCCGGAGGGGGCACCGACCTTCGTGGGGTCGCCGGTGGGCGGGCGGCGCGTCGTCCGTCCGGGCCGCCTGGTGACCGTCCGCGTCGGGGTCGGCGTGCTCGGCTCCTCCGGCCAGGAGAGGAAGGTCCGCGTCGGGGAAGGCCGCCGCCGGTCGGTCCCGGTCGCGGTGCAGTCCTCGTCCTCGAACACGCCGTCCGGGGTCGCGACCCGGGTGGCCGCCGCCACGTCCACCCGCCGCAGCAGATCGATCTCGCCGCGCCCGGCGGACAGCCGGCGGGGCAGGGCGAGGCTGAGCGTGGGCCCGTCCACCGCCGGGCGGCTCTGGAGCGTGGCCGTGCCGCGTCCGCCGCGGCCGGTGACGCGCCAGGTGCCCCGGACGAGCCGGACCTCCACGCGCACCTCCAGGGACTTCTGCCGGATGACCGTCGTGTACGCGGTGTCGCCGGGCGCCGCACCGCCCGGCAGCGGCCCGGCGGTCGTGAAGGCGACCCTGGCGCCGCCGGGGTCGCGGTCCCAGGCCACCTCGGTCAGGTCGCTCCACACCGGCGCCGGGGCCCGCACCGCCGCGCCGCCCTTCGCGCCCTCGGCCCCCGGGCTCCTCGTCCCCGTGCTCTTCGGCTGAGTGCTCTTCGGCTGAGCGCCCTTCTTCTCGGGGCCCTTCGCGCCCTTGGCTCCGGCGGCCTTCACGTCCCGTGGCGGGTCGGTGCAGCGCAGCGACCAGCCGGCGGTGATCGGCGCGGGGGACCTGACCGGGGCGTGGGACCGCCCCGTGGCCGGGGCGCCGGAACCCGCGCATCCGGTCAGGGCGGCGGCGAGCCCGGCGGCCCCCGCGCCGACGGCGGCCCCTGTGATCATGCGCCGGTGGTCCATCCGTGGCGACTCCCTCGGAGACGTGGGCGCCCGTCCCCCCGGCCCGGACCCGTTTCGATGGTTCACGGCCTCTTTTGACTCCCCGTGGCGGCGGCGGGTTCCGATCAACCCGGACCCGGCCGGACGGGCGGATCGGCCCGGTTCGTACGATGGCGCAGGCGCCGGACCGAGGGGGATCCATGAACGCGGGCGAGACCGCCGGCACGGCCGTGGGGCTGCGTTGCGAGGTCGCGGAGGGCGTCGGCACGGTCACGATCGACCGGCCCGCCAAGCGCAACGCGATGTCGGCGGACATGTGGCGGGCGCTGCCCGGCCTGCTGACCGGGCTGGCCGCCGACCCGGCGGTGCGGGTGCTGGTGCTGACCGGGGCGGGCGGGAACTTCTGCGCGGGCGCCGACATCGCCGAGCTGGCGGCGATCGACCGGCCGGACGGCGGGCACCTGTCCACGGCGGCGGAGGAGGCGCTGGCGGCGTTCCCCAAGCCCGCGCTGGCCGCGATCGAGGGGTTCTGCGTGGGCGGCGGCTGCCAGCTCGCGGCGGCCTGCGACCTGCGGTTCGCGGCGGAGGGCGCGCGGTTCGGGATCACCCCCGCCAAGCTCGGCATCGTCTACCCGTCCTCGGCCACGGCCCGGCTCGTGCGGCTGGTGGGCCCGGCGGCGGCGAAGTACCTGCTGTTCTCCGCCGACCTGGTGGGCGCGGAGCACGCGCTGCGCGTCGGATTCCTGGACGAGATCGTCCCGGCGGGCGGCCTGGGGGCGCGGGTCGCCGAGTTCGCCGCGACGCTCGCGTCCCGCTCGCTGCTCACCCAGCGGGCCGCGAAGGAGATCGTGGACACGGCCGCCGCGGGCGGGCCGGTGGAGGCGGCGGCCCGCCGCTGGCTGGAGGAGGCCGCCGCGGGCGGTGAGACGGCCGAGGGCGTCGCGGCCTTCCTGGAGCGCCGCGCGCCCCGCTTCACCTGGACGGGCGAGCGGGACGGCGGGCCGCGGGCCGCGGGGCCTCAGCGGTCGAGGTAGGCCAGGACGGCCAGCACGCGCCGGTTGTCGTCACCGGTGACCGCGAGGTCGAGCTTGGCGAAGATGTTGGCCGTGTGCTTGGTCACGGCCCGCTCGGTGACGACGAGCTGCTGGGCGATCGCCGCGTTGGAGCGGCCCTGGGCCATCAGCTCCAGGACCTCCAGCTCGCGGGGGGTGAGCCGGCCGAGCGGCCGGTCGCGGACGCCGCGGGCGACGAGCCGGGAGATCACCTCGGGGTCCATCGCGGTCCCCCCGGCGGCGACGCGGCGGACGGCGTCGACGAACTGGGCGGAGTCGAACACCCGGTCCTTCAGCAGGTAGCCGACGCCGCCGGTGCCGTCGGCGAGCAGCTCGCGGGCGTAGAGCTGCTCGACGTACTGCGACAGCACCAGCACCGGGAGCCCGGGGACCCGCCGGCGGGCCTCCAGCGCCGCCTGGAGGCCCTCGTCGGTGAAGGACGGCGGCAGGCGCACGTCGACCACCGCCACGTCGGGGCGGTGGTCGAGCAGCGCCTTGAGCAGTCCCGGGCCGTTGTCGACGGCGGCCGCGATCTCGAAGCCGTGCGTCTCCAGCAGGCTGACGAGCCCCTCCCTCAGGAGGGCGAGATCTTCGGCGAGGACAACGCGCACGGCAGCTCCAGGGTGACGATGGTCGGTCCGCCCACGGGCGAGCTGAGGGCGAGGACGCCGTCGAATGTACCGATCCGGCGCTCCAGCCCGCGCAGTCCTGTGCCTCCGTCCAGGGTGGCGCCGCCGCGTCCGTTGTCGGTGACGGTGACGCGCAGCATGCCGCGCTCGTGCCGCAGGTCGACCCAGACATGGGACGCGTCCGCGTGCTTGGCCGCGTTGGTGAGGATCTCCGACACCGCGAAGTAGACGGCGGACTCGACCGGCGGCTCGGGCCGTCCGGCCAGCTCGACGGTCACCTCGGGGCGCAGCGGGTGGTCGAGCGAGAGCGCCTTGATCGCATCGCCCAGGCCGCGGTCGGCGAGCACCGGCGGGTGGATGCCGCGGACGAGGTCGCGCAGCTCGTGCAGGGCCTTGGTCGAGGACTCGCGGGTCTGGGCGAGCAGCAGCCGCGCCTTCTCCGGGTCCCGGTCCAGCAGGTGCTCGATCGCGCCGAGGCTCATGCCCATCGCCACCAGCCGGGCCTGCGCGCCGTCGTGCAGGTCGCGCTCGATGCGGCGCAGCTCGGCGGCGGAGGCGTCGACCGCGTCCGACCGCGTCTCGGTCAGGTGCCGGACGCGCAGCGCGAGCCGGGACCGCTCGGTCGGGCCCAGGAGGTGCCGGGCCCAGCGGATGTACACGGCCATCAGGGGCGGGCCGGAGAGGAAGGCGCCGGCGATGAAGGCGGTGGCGACCACGAGGGTGCCCGCGAGCCGCAGCGGGCTGTGCGCGTAGCCGGCGTCGACGTGCACGAAGGTGTACCACTCGTTGCCGCCGTGATCGGCGATGAGGCCGCCCGCGAACGCGGCCAGCAGGAACCCCCAGATCCCGTAGAGGATCATGTAGATGGGCAGTGCCGCCGTGAAGGCCAGGACGAACGGGTCCACCGACACCCACAGGTAGTCGCGCCAGGTCGCCGGGTCGGAGATCAGCGCGACGAAGCTCTTGAACCGGCCCGGGAGCCCCGGCTCGGCCTCCGGCTCGGGGAGGTAGGGGCGCTCGATCTCCACGCCCGTCCACCGGCCGATCACGCGGCGGTACCGGTCGACGCGCGAGCGCAGGAACCGCGTCGCCCTCGGGAAGAACAGCACGCCGAGGAATCCGCCGATCGTCGAGACCACGGTGATGAAGAACAGCCCGGCGAGCATCGCCGAGAGGCCGATCAGCGTGAGCAGCAGCCCCCGCCCCGGTGTCCTGAGCCGTGCCTGCCACACGGTCTCGTTCGCCATCTCGGTCATCACTGGATCCTCCGTGGTTGTGCCCGTCGTTCCGGAGTCCAGTCTCCGGCGCGCGGCCCGCCAGCACAGTGTGCCCGCAACCCGGGGGTGGGGTGTACCTGAGTGCACCCCCGGCCGGTAACTAGGGCCATGTCCTGACCAGGGGCGCTCTCCCTAGCGTCATGGGTGCCACCCCGCATCCGACCTTCTTCAGGGGACCCCATGAAACGGAATCTCGCCGCTTCGCTCGGCGGCTGGAGCGCGCGCCACCGGCTGGCGGCCCTGCTCGGCTGGCTCGCGTTCGTCGTGGCCGCCGCGGTGCTCGGCGGGGCGGCCGGCCAGGTCTCGATGGCCGATCACGAGAACGGCGCGGGCCGGTCGACGCAGGCGGCGCGGATCATCGACGACGCCAAGGTCGAGAACCCCGACCGGGAGACGGTGCTGATCTCCGGCGGGTCGCACGCCGCCGGGTCGCCCGAGATGACCCGCGCCGTGGCCGCCGTCCGCCAGCACGTGCAGGCCACCGGTGTGATCACGGACCTGCGGCCGGACGCGGTGGCCAAGGACCGCCGCCACGTGATCGTCCAGTTCGCGCTCAAGGAGGCGCCGGACGGGGCACCGGACCCGCTGCCCGCGGTCGAGGACGCCGTGGGCCGGGCGGCGCGCGACAACCCGTCGGTGAAGATCGGCCAGTTCGGCGGCGCCACCGCCGACAAGTGGTTCGGGGACGCGGTCGGCGGCGACTTCAAGCGCGCCGAGCTGACCGCGGTGCCGCTGGCCGTGGGGATCCTGCTGGTGGCGTTCGGGGCGCTGCTGGCGGCCGTCCTGCCGGTGCTGCTGGCGCTGACGGCGTTCGTCGCGGCGGGCGGACTGCTCGCCGTCGCCAGCCACGCGGTGCACATGGACGACACGACGAACTCGGTGATGCTGCTGATGGGCCTCGCCGTCGGGGTCGACTACTGCCTGTTCTACCTCAAGCGGGAGCGGGAGGAGCGGGCCCGCGGCCTGGACCGGGAGGCGGCGCTGGCGGTCGCGGCGGCCACCTCGGGACGGTCGGTACTGATCTCGGGACTGACCGTGATGGTGGCCATGGCCGGGATGTTCCTGTCCGGGCTGCTGCTGTTCGAGGGGTTCGCGATCGCGACGATCCTCGTGGTCTGCATCGCGATGCTCGGCTCGGTGACCGTCCTGCCCGCGCTGCTGGCCCTGCTCGGCGACCGGGTCGAGTTCGGCCGGATCCCGCTGCCGGGCCGTAGCCGGGCCGCGCGCCGGCGCGGCGAGGGGCGGCCGGGGCCGGTGGCGGCGCTGCTGCGGCCCGTTCTCGCGCGGCCCGGGACCGCGGCGATCCTGTCCGCCGGCCTGCTGCTGGCGCTCGCGGCGCCCGCGCTCGGCATGCGGACCGAGCGGCTGGCGCTCGACCAGCAGATCCCGCCGGGCGAGCCCATCGCCCGGACCTACAAGGAGCTGAAGGCGGCCTTCCCCGGCAACCCGGAGCCCGCGGGCGTCGTGCTGAAGGCCGACGACATCCGCTCGCCGCGGGCGCGGGCGGCGATCGAGGAGCTGCGGCGGCGGGCCGTGGCGTCCGGGGAGATGAACGAGCCCATCGAGGTGACCGTGCACGAGAAGGCGAACATCGCGGAGATCGCGGTGCCGCTCGCGGGGACCGGCGCCGACGCCGCGTCCCGGCACGCGCTGAGCACGCTGCGCGACCGGATCGTCCCGGAGACCGTCGGACGGGCCGGTGAGGCCGCCGTGGGCGGGCAGCTCGCCTCCTCGGTCGACTACAACGCGCGGCTGCGCGCGGGCATCGTGCCGGTGTTCCTGTTCGTCATGGGCATCACGTTCCTGCTGATGCTGGTCTTCTTCCGCTCGTTGGCCGTCGCGGCGACCGCGATCGTCCTGAACCTGCTGTCGGTCGGCGCCGCGTACGGGGTGATGGTCGCGGTGTTCCAGCACGGCTGGGGCGACGGCCTGGTCGGCACGCACGCGGCGGGAGCGCTGGAGGCGTGGATCCCGCTGTTCGTGTTCGTCGTGCTGTTCGGGCTGTCGATGGACTACCACGT
The DNA here is from genome assembly GCF_900659635.1 of Actinomadura roseirufa. Classification (GTDB taxonomy): domain Bacteria; phylum Actinomycetota; class Actinomycetes; order Streptosporangiales; family Streptosporangiaceae; genus Spirillospora; species Spirillospora roseirufa. The sequence goes on from NZ_CAACVB010000073.1 coordinate 8,168, forward strand.
GTTCGTCGTGTCGCGGATCCGTGAGGCGCACGAGCGGGGGCTGGCCGCGGGGCCCGCCGTCCGGGAGGGGATCACCGCGACGGCGGGCGCCGTGACCAGCGCCGCCGTCATCATGATCGCCACGTTCGGGGTGTTCGGGACGCTGTCGATGCAGGACTTCAAGCAGCTCGGCGTGGGCCTCTCGGTGGCCGTGCTGATCGACGCGACGGTCGTCCGGGTGGTGCTGCTGCCGGCGGTGATGGCGCTGCTCGGCCCGGCGAACTGGTACCTGCCCCGGTGGCTCGGCTGGCTGCCGCGCCTCTCGCACGGGGCGGAGGCCCCGGGAGAGGGGCACCCGGACGAGCGGCCGGAGGCGGCCGCGGCGCCCGCCGCATCCTGAATGTAGGTCGAACCTAAATTTCGTTTGACCAAGTAAGTGGGACGAGCCTAAAGTTCGGCTCGTTCCACTTACTTGGAGGTTCCGATGACCACCGCGCCCGTCCGCGCCGCCGCGCGGCCGCCCGAACGGCTCGACCCGGCGCTGCTCAAGATGTCGTTCGTCCTGGTCCTCGGCCCGATCCTGGCCCTGCTCGACACGACGATCGTCAACGTCGGGCTGGCCGCCGTCGCCCGCGACTTCCACAGCCCCCTCGGCACCGTCCAGTGGGTGTCGGCCGGCTACCTGCTGGCGATCTCGATGGTCATGCCGCTGGCGGGCTGGGCGAGCGACCGCTTCGGCGCCCGGACGATGTGGATGATCTCCGTCGCGCTGTTCACCGTGGGCTCCGCGCTGTGCGGGCTGGCCTGGTCGGCGGGCAGTCTCATCGTGTTCCGGGTGCTGCAGGGCGTGGGCGGCGGGCTCATCCAGCCGATCGGCCAGTCGATCGTCGTCCGCGCCGCCGGGCCCGCCCGGCTCGGCCGGGTCTTCGGCGTGACCGTGCTGCCGATGACCTTCGCGCCCGTCCTCGGGCCGGTGCTCGGCGGGCTCATCGTCGAGCGGCTCGACTGGCGCTGGATGTTCCTGGTGAACGTCCCGCTGGGGCTGCTCACGCTGCTCCTCGCGGCCCGGTACGTGCCGGCCGACGGCGCGCGCGGCCAGGGCGGCACACGGCTCGACCTGCTCGGCGTCGCGCTGCTGTCCCCGGGGCTCGCCGCGCTCGTGTACGGCTTCTCCGAGGTCGGCGACGCCGGCGGGTTCGGCTCCGCCCGCGTCGCGGGCGCCCTGGCGGCCGGGGCGGCGCTGCTGCTCGGGTACGGCGCGCACGCGCTGCGCCGCCGCGGGAACGCGCTGATCGACCTGCGGCTGTTCGCCCGGCGCGGCTTCGCGGTCGCCACGGCCAACTCGTTCCTGCAAGGCGCCGCGCTCTACAGCTCCATGCTCCTGCTACCGCTGTACTACCAGCAGGTCGAGCACGCCTCCGCGCTGGAGGCCGGGCTGCTGCTGGCACCGCAGGCGCTCGGCACGGCCGTCGCGACGTTCTTCGCCGGCCGTCTCGCGGACCGGATGGCGCCCCGTCCGCTCATCCTGACCGGCATCGCGCTGACCCTCGTCGGGACGCTCGCGTTCACCCAGCTCGGGTCCGGCCCGGCCGGATGGCTGCTGGTCGTGTCACTGGTCGTGCGGGGCGCCGGGCTCGGCGTCGTCATGGCGCCCGGGATGGCGACCATCTACTCCAGCGTCGAGCCGCACGAGACCGCCCGCGCCGCCGGGGCGGTCAACACGCTCAACCGGGTCGGCGGTTCGCTCGGCACGGCCGTGCTCGCGGTCGTCCTGCAGAACACGCTCAGCCACCACGCCGCCCCCGCCGCCGCTTACGGCGAGACGTTCTGGTGGGCGGTCGGCCTGTCGGCGGTCACCCTCGTCCCCGCGCTCTTCTACCCCTCACGCCGCCCCACCCGAAAGGAGACCGCATGAACCCGCGCGTGTCCGGTGAACGCCCGCGACTGCTGTCCGTGCACGCCCATCCGGACGACGAGTCGAGCAAGGGCGCCGCCACCCTGGCCAAGTACGCCGCCGAGGGCGCCGACGTCCTGGTCGCGACCTGCACCGGCGGGGAGCGCGGCGACGTCCTCAACCCGGCGATGGACCGGCCGGGAGTCCGCGGCGACCTGGCCGCGGTCCGGCGCGCGGAGCTCGCCGCGGCCTGCGCGGTCCTCGGCGTCCGGCAGCGCTCGCTCGGCTTCGCGGACTCGGGCCTGCCCGCCGCGGGAGCGGAGCCGCCGGACGGGTCGTTCGCGCGCCTCCCCCTCACCGACGCCGCCCGTCCGCTGGTGGCGCTGATCCGCGAGTTCCGCCCGCACGTCGTCGTCACCTACGACGAGACGGGCGGCTACCCCCACCCGGACCATGTCAGGACCCACGAGGTGACGATGGAGGCGTTCGACGCGGCGGACGACCCGTCCCGCTACCCAGGGACTGGCGAGCCGTGGCGCCCGCTCAAGCTCTACTACCAGGGCGCCTTCTCCCGGTCGTGGTTCCAGGCACTGCACGACGGGCTGACCGCACGCGGCCTGGAGTCGGCCATCGGGCCGATCATCGCGGACTGGCCCGACACCGCGCCCGAACTGGAGATCACCACCCGGGTCCCGTGCGCGGAGTACTTCGACGTCCGGGACCGGGCCCTGCTCGCGCACGCCACGCAGATCGACCCGGAGGCGGGCTTCATGGCCCATCCCCGCGACGTCGAACGGGCGGTGTGGCCCACCGAGGACTACCGGCTGGCGCGCGCACGTCCCGGCGCCGCTTCCTGAGGACGACCTGTTCGCGGGGCTGTGACCCGCCGCCCCTTACAGCGCGACGAAGTTGAGGCCGCGGCGCTTCAGGGTGGGGATGACCGTGCGCAGCGCCGCGAGCGTCTGCGTCCGGTCGCCGCCGCCGTCATGGCACAGCAGGATGTTGCCGGACTTCGCCGACAACATCGTCTTGCGGATACTCCCGACACCCGGCCGTGCCCAGTCGCGCGGGTCGACGGCCCAGTCGATCGGGAGCATCCCGTGCTCGGCGGTCAGCTCCAGGACGTTCTTCGACCAGGCGCCGCCCGGCGAGCGGAAGAACTGCGGCACCACGCCGGTGACGTCGGAGATCCGCTTGTGCGCGTCCACGATCTCCTTCTTGACCCGCTTGCGGGGCAGGTGCGCGATGGTGATCGGGTGGGTCATCGTGTGGTTGCAGATCTGGTGGCCCCCGTCGGCGATCCGCCGGGTGAGCTTCGGGAACTCCTTGACCTGCTCGCCGATGATGAAGAACGTCGCGTGGATCCGGTGCTCGGCCAGCAGGTCGAGGACGCGCGGCGTCCACAGCGGGCTCGGCCCGTCGTCGATGGTCAGCGCGATCGTGTTCGGCGGCGGCGCCGGGGACAGCTGCGTCAGCTCCCGCACCGGCGTCTTCAGCGCGGTGAGCTTCCCGGGCGTCCACGGCGCGGGACGCGGCGTCGGGACGGGCTTCGGGGTCGGCGTCGGATGAATGACCGGCCGGGCCCGGGGCGTCGTCCGGCCGGGACCGGCGACCGCCCGGGACCCCCGCGCGGGGACCGCGCCGTCCGCGGCCAGGGCGGCGAGGCCGGCGGCCGCGCCCATCAACCAGAGCGCTTTGCGGCGGGACGTCCCGCCTGCCTCCTCATCCTCCACAAGTCCCACGCTATCGGGGTTTTGTGCGGGTAGGAGAGCGCTATGGGATCACAATCGGCTGAACGAGGATGAGAACCGCGAACATTCGTCGGCGGCGGGCGGGATGACCGCCGCCGCGGCCGCCACGGCGGTGAACGCCGCGGCGAGTGCGGCACCGCAGGTCGGGCCGCTGCTGGCGCTCGTCCTGGTCGCGCTCGCGGCGGTGGCGGCGCTACTGGTGCGGCTCGGCGGGCTCGGCCTCGGGCGCGACATGGCCGTCGCGGCGGGGCGCGCCGCCGCGCAGCTCACCGCGGTGTCGCTCGTCATCACGGCGGTGCTGCGCAGCGCCGGCTGGACCGCGGCGTTCGTCGCGGGGATGGTCGTGGTCGCCGTCGCGACCGCGGGCCGCCGCATCACCGGCGCGCTGCGCGGGCCCGCCTGGTGGACGGCGCTGCCGATCGTCGCGGGGGTCGCGCCCGTCCTGGCGCTGCTCACCGCGTCCACGCTGGTGCCCGCGCGGCCGGTCGCGGTGCTGCCGATCGCCGGCATCTTCATCGGCGGCGCGATGACCGCGACCGGGCTCACCGGCCGCCGCGCGCTGGACGAGCTGGCCGCCCGGCGCGGCGAGTACGAGGGCGGCCTCGCGCTCGGCCTGCCGCCGCGCGAGGCCGCGCTGGAGGTGTGCCGGCCCGCCGCCGCGCTCGCGCTGTTCCCCGTCCTCGACCAGACCCGCACCGTCGGGCTGGTGACGCTGCCGGGCGCGTTCGTGGGCGTGCTGCTGGGCGGCGCCGACCCGGTCGAGGCCGGCGCGACCCAGCTGCTCGTCCTCATCGGCCTGCTGGCGATCGAGGCGGTCGCGGTGCTCATCACGCTGGAGCTGGTCGCCACCGGCCGCGTGCGCCGGGCCGGGACGACCCCGCCCGGCGCGGTGCCGGGCAGGTGAGCGGGGTCAGTCCGCGACGCAGGCGAGGGCGTCGATCTCGACGAGCATCGCCGGGTGCGGCAGCTCCACCGCGACCGTCGTCCGGCTGGGCAGGACGCCGCTCGGGCAGTTCTCCTTCACGAACGCGGCGTACGCCTCGTTCATCGCGGCGAAGTCGTCGCGGGTCGACAGGTAGACGCGGAACATCATCACGTCCTCGACGCTCGCGCCGCCCGCCTCCAGGATCGCCTTGACGTTCTCCAGGACGCGCGTGGTCTGCGCCTTCACGTCGCCGGGGTGGATGAACTCGCCGGTGGCGGGGTCCTGCGGGCCCTGTCCGGACACCTGGAGCAGCGGCCCCTTGCGCACGCCCTGGGAGAACGCCCACGCGGCGGCGGGCGCCTTGTCCGTGCTGACCTGCGTCTTGTCTGCCATATCTGTTTCCTCTCAGTGTTCCTGTCACTGTTCCCGGTTCTCCGCCGCGCCCTCGTCGTCCCCGGCCGTGTGCCCGCAGTCGGCGGAGATGGCGCGGGTGGTGGCGAGAAGCTCGGGCAGCAGCCCGAGGACCTCGTCGCGGCCGAGCAGGACCTCCGGCACCGAGACCGAGACGGCCGCGACGACGCGTCCCGAGGCGTCCCGGACGGGCGCGGCGACGCAGCGGATGAACGCCTCGTGCTCGGCGTCGTCGAGCGCGTAGCCCCGCGTGGCGACACGGTCGAGCTCGTCCAGCAGCGCGCGGGGACCGGTCAGCGTGTGCTCGGTGAACCGGGTGTACTCGATCTCGGCGGCGACCCTGCGGCGGCCCGGCTCCGGCAGGTCGGCGAGCAGCACCTTGGCGATGGCGGTGGCGTGCAACGGCATCGCCAGCCCCACCCGCGAGTACATGCGGATCGCGTGCCGCGAGTCGTACTTGTCGAGGTAGACGACGGCACCGCCCTCGTACACGCCGAGGTGGACGGTCTGGCCGGTCGCCTCGTTCAGCCGGGCCAGGTGCGGCGCGGCGATGTCGCGGACGCCGCGCTGCTCCAGCGCGGCGCCGGCCAGCGCGAACACGCGGGCGCCGAGGTGGAAGCGGTGCTCGCCGTCGCGGTGCACGAACCGCTCCTCCTCCAGGGTCCGCAGCAGCCGCAGCACGGTCGTCTTGTGCACGCCGGCGTGGGCGGCCAGCTCGTCGAGGTTGCGCGGCCCCTCGCCCAGCTCGATCAGCAGGCCGAGCGCGCGGCCGAGGCTCTGGCTCATCGGATCCCCTCCAGCGCCGGGCCCGCGATGCCCGAGGCGCGGACGGTCGTCGCCGCCCACTCCCGCGCGTCCGCGCCGAGCAGGGCGTCGACGAGCGCGGCCGGGGGCGGCGGGCCGTGGTCGCCGGTGACGACGAGCGTCGCGGCGGCCGTCAGGTGGCCGAGCCGCAGGCAGCGCCGCGGGTCGTGGCCGCGCAGCGTCCCGGCCAGGTAGCCGGCGGCGAACGCGTCCCCGGCGCCGGTCGGCTCGACGACCTCGACGTCCAGCGCGGGCTCGGTGACGGTCCCGGCGCGGGTGACGGCGGTCGCGTGGTGCGCGTCGTCCTTGACGACGAGCGTCGCGGGGCCGGGCAGCAGCGCGCGCAGCCGCGCCGGGTCGCCGGTGCCGAGCACCGCGGCGGCCTCGTCGGCGCCGAGCATGACGAGGTCGGCGGCGTCCAGCAGCGGGACCAGCACCGCCGGGTCGCGGCGCTTCCACAGCGCGGGCCGCCAGTTGAGGTCGAAGCTCACCAGCCGCCCGCCGCGGGGGCGGCGCAGCAGCGCCCGGACGAGGGCCAGCGCGCCGTCCGACAGCGCGGCGGTGATGCCGGACAGGTGGACGAGCCGCGCGCCGCCGAGCAGCGGCCCGGCGACCGGGTCGGCGAGCAGGTCGGGGCCGATCGCCGCGCCGGCCGAGCCGTCCCGGTAGTAGTGCAGGACGCTGCCGTCCGGCCCGGCCTCCTTCACGTACAGGCCGGTGGGGCGGCCGGGGTCGACGGTCACGCCGCTGATGTCGACGCCCGCGGCGGCGAGGTCGCGGGTCACCCGGCGGCCGAACCCGTCGGCGCCGACGCGGCCGACCCACGCGGTGGGTACGCCGAGGGCGGTGAGCCCCCGCGCGACGTTCGCCTCCGCTCCGCCCGACGAGGGGTGGAACGCGGTCACGTCCTCAAGCGGTCCGGGCCGGTCGGGAAGGAGCACGGCCATCGTCTCGCCCACGCAGACGGCGGTGGGCAGGTGTTCCATCGGCCTCTTTCCCTGGGGCGGTCACGATCCGGCACGGGGCCGTTGACCGGTGCCCGGAAGTGATGTTACAACCGCAGCAGCACATTACGCAATGAGCGTTGCATATTGTGCAATTCAGGAGGTCAGAATGGTTGCGAGCATCGACGCCGCGGCGGTGGACGCCCTCGCCGGCGAACGGCTCGACTGGCGGTTCAAGGCGGTCCCCGCGGCCGCGCACGGCATGACGGCCGCGGACGCCGCCGCCGCGCGGACCCCGCTCGCGGACTACGGCACGCCGCTGCTGACACTCGACGCGGGCGCGCTCGGCCACAACGTCGCCGCCATGGCGGACTGGGCCGCCGCCGCGGGCGTCGAGCTCGCCCCGCACGGCAAGACCACGATGGCCCCGGCGCTGTGGCGGCGGCAACTCGACGCGGGCGCGTGGGGCATCACGCTCGCCAACCTCCCACAGCTGCGCGTCGCCCGCGCGTTCGGCCTCCGGCGGATCCTGCTGGCCAACGCGCTGGTCGATCCGGCCGGGCTGGCCTGGCTCGCCGGGTGGCTCGACGGCGACCCGGACCTCGCCTTCCTCTCGTGGGTCGACTCCGAGCGGACGGTCGCGCTGATGGACGCCGCGCTGCGCGCCGCCGGCGCGCAGCGGCCCGTCGAGGTGTGCGTGGAATTGGGCGCCCCGCACGGGCGGACCGGCGTGCGCGACGACGCCGAGGCCCGCGCGGTCGCCGAGGCGGTGCGCCGCGCGCCGACCCTGCGGCTCGCCGGGGTCGCCGGGTACGAGGGCGCCCTCGCCCACGACGCGTCCGACGCGGGCCGCGGGGTCGTCGACGCGTTCCTGCGCCGCATGGCCGCCCTGCACGGGACGCTCGACTACGAGACCGCCGAGCCCGTCGTGACGGCGGGCGGCAGCGCCTTCTTCGACCAGGTCGCCGACGTCCTCGGCGGGCTCGGCGCGCGCGTGGTGCTCAGGTCGGGCGCCTACATCGTGCACGACGACGGCTTCTACCGGGGCATCACGCCGTTCTCACGCGGCGCGGACGGCGCGGACGGCGGGCTGCGCTCGGCCATGCACGGCTGGGCTCGGGTCGTGTCCCGGCCCGAGCCCGCGCTCGCGCTGCTCGACGCGGGCAAGCGCGACCTGCCCTTCGACGAGGGGCTGCCCGAGCCGCAGCTCGTCCGGGGGAAGGGCGCCGGGCCGCTCGCGGGCGCCCGCGTCACCGCGCTCAACGACCAGCACGCGTTCCTGGTGGACGGCTCCGCCGAGGTCGGCGACGTCGTCCGCCTCGGCCTGTCGCACCCGTGCACCGCGCTCGACAAATGGACGCTGATCCCCGTCGTGGACGACGCGGACGCCCCCGAACCCGTCGTCGTCGACTTCGTCAGGACGTGGTTCTGATGCCGGGCACCGTCATCCGCGGCGCCACCGTCGTCGACGGCACGGGCGCCCCCGGGCGCGTCGCCGACGTCACCGTCGACGGCGGCCGGATCACCGAGATCGGGCCGGGCCTCACCGGGACGGCCGTCATCGACGCGACCGGCCTCGTGCTCGCCCCCGGGTTCATCGACATGCACGCCCACTCCGACCTCGCGCTGCTGGCCGCCCCCGACCACCTCGCCAAGGTGAGCCAGGGCGTGACCTGCGAGGTCATCGGGCAGGACGGGCTGTCCTACGCCCCGTCCGACGACACGACGCTGGCCGAGATCCGGCGCACCATCGCCGGGTGGAACGGCGACCCGCCGGGGTTCGACTGGTCGTGGCGCGGCGTCGGCGAGTACCTCGACCGGCTCGACGAGGGCATCGCCGTCAACGCCTGCTACCTCGTCCCGCAGGGCTCGGTGCGGATGCTCGCGATGGGCTGGGCGGACCGCCCGCCGACCGCCGCCGAGCTCGACCGGCAGCGCGAGCTGGTCGCCACCGGCATGCGCGAGGGCGCGGTCGGCATGTCGAGCGGACTCACCTACGTGCCCGGCATGTACGCCGCCGACGACGAGATCGCCGAGCTGTGCCGCGTCGTCGCGTCCCTCGGCGGCTTCTACGCGCCGCACCACCGCTCGTACGGGGCGGGCGCGCTGGAGGCGTACGCGGCGATGGTCGAGCTGTCGCGCCGCTCGGGCTGCGCCCTGCACCTGGCCCACGCCACCATGAACTTCGGTGTCAACCGGGGCCGCGCGCCGGAGCTGCTCGCGCTGCTCGACGAGGCCGTCGCGGGCGGCTGCGACATCACCCTGGACACCTATCCGTATCTGCCGGGCTCCACGACCCTCGCCGCGCTGCTGCCGAGCTGGGCCGCCGCGGGCGGCCCGGCGGCGCTGCTGGCGCGGCTGGCCGACCCCGCCGACCGCGCGCGGATCCGGCACGCGATGGAGGTCGAGGGCTCCGACGGCTGCCACGGCGTCCCGGCCGAGTGGGACACCATCGAGATCTCCGGTTCACCGGACGGCGCCGTCGTCGGCCGGACCATCGCCGACCTGGCCGCCGCGGCGGGGCGCCCCCCGTTCGAGGTGTACTGCGAGCGGCTCGTCGCCGACGACCTCGCCACGACGATCCTGCAGCACGTCGGGCACGAGGAGAACGTCCAGGCGATCATGCGGCATCCGTGCCACACCGGCGGCAGCGACGGGCTCCTGCCCGTGGTCTCCGGCGACGGCGGCGCGGTGAAACCGCATCCGCGCGCGTGGGGGACCTTCCCCCGCTACCTCGCCCGCTACGTCCGCGACCTCGGCGTGCTGAGCCTGGAGGAGTGCGTCGCGCACCTGACCGGACGGCCCGCGCGGCGGCTCCGGCTCGCCGGCCGCGGCCTGGTCAGGCCCGGCCACCACGCCGACCTCGTGCTGTTCGACCCCGCGGCCGTCCGCGACGCCGCGACGTTCGAGGACCCCCGGCGGCAGGCCGAGGGCATCACCCACGTGTTCGTCGGCGGGACGGCCGTCATCTCCGGCGGCCGTCACACCGGCGCCCTGCCCGGCCGTTCCCTCCGCCGCGCCCCCGACGGCACGACCCACTGACCCGCCCCCGCTCCCCTTCCCGCCCCCGCTCCCTCGCCCGTCCCGCCGACACGGCCGGACTCTCGTCGCCCCCCGCAACCCGAAAGGTCACCCCCCATGGTCCATTGGCTGCAACACGAGACGGGCGGCCTGCTGCTCCTGTGCGCCGTGTCGATCGCGGTCCTGCTGTTCCTCATCATCAAGGTCAGGCTCGAACCGTTCATCGCGCTCGTCGTCTCCAGCTTCGCGCTGGCGCTCGCCGCCGGGCTGAGCGTCGAGCGGATCGTCGGCACCGCGCTGAGCTCCAAGACGTCCCTGCTGGAGACGGGGTTCGGCGGGCTGCTCGGGCACATCGCGCCGATCGTCGGCCTCGGCACCATCCTCGGCGCGATCCTCGAACGCTCCGGCGGCGCCGACGTGCTGACCCGGCGGCTGCTCGCGGTCGCGGGCGAGCGCGGCGCGCCGCTCGCGATGGGCCTGACCGGGCTCATCTTTGGGGTGCCCGTATTTTTCGACGTCGGCATCTTCGTGCTGGCGCCGCTCGTCTACATCACCGCCAGGCAGGGCGGCAGGTCCCTCGTCCTGTACGCGCTGCCGCTGCTGGCCGGGCTGTCGATGACGCACGCGTTCCTGCCCCCGCACCCGGGCCCGGTGGCCGCCGCCGGGCTCCTCGGCGTCCCGCTCGGCTGGCTCATCGTGTTCGGCCTGATCTGCGGCGTCCCCGCCTTCCTCGTCTCCGGCGTCGTGTGGGGCGCCTGGATCGGCAAGCGCGTCGTCGTCGCGGTGCCCGAGGAGTACGTCACCGGGGAGAAGGCCGCCGAGGACGCCGCCGAGGAGGAGCGGGACCGCGAGGAGACCGCGGAGCGCGGCCCGGAGCGGCGCGAGGACGAGCCGTCCCTCGCCCTGGTCGGCCTGATCATCGCGGTGCCGCTGGTGCTGATCCTGCTCGCGACGTTCGGCACGGTCTGGTGGAAGGGCAGCGCCGCGCTCCCGGCGCTGACGTTCCTCGGCAACCCGGTCGTCGCGCTGACGATCGCGGTGCTGCTCGCCATGTACCTGCTCGGCACCCGACGCGGCGTCCCGGCCGCGGAGCTGTCGGAGCTCGCGACCCGGTCGCTGCGGCCCATCGGCATGATCCTGCTGGTCATCGGCGGCGGCGCGTTCTTCGGCTCGGTCGTGTCGGCGACCGGCGTCGGCAAGGCGCTGGCCGACACGCTCTCCGACGCGGGCCTGCCGGTGATCGTGCTGGCCTACCTCATCGCCTGCGGGCTGCGGCTCGCGCAGGGCTCGGCGACCGTCGCCATCGTCACCACCGGCGGGATCGTCGCGCCGCTCGTCCAGGCCGAGCACCACTCGCAGGCGCACGTCGCGCTGATCGCCATCGCGATCTCGGCGGGCTCGATCATCGCCTCGCACGTCAACGACGGCGGCTTCTGGATCATCTCCCGGTACTTCAACATGTCCGTCCGCGACACCCTGCGCACATGGACGGTGCTGGAGACGATCCTGTCGGTCGTGGGCTTCGCGATGGCGGCCCTCCTCAGCGTCTTCATCTAGGAGGGACGGATCCGGGAGAGGCGGGGCTCAGCGCCCCAGGACGCACCGGACGTGCGCCAGGATCGGCGTGGACAGGCCGGGCAGCGCGGCGTGCTCGCCCCGCGCCACCTTCCCGGTCACCAGCGACGCGACGCCGCCGACGAGCATCCGGCAGGCGAACTCGGGGTCGGGCAGCGCGCGGAACCGCTCGTCCTCGACGAGGAGAGCGTCCACGATCTGCACGAAGCGGTGCTGCACCGCGTACCGCTGCGCCGCCGCGGCCGGGCCCGCCGCGTAGATCTCCAGCAGGAACGTGCGGGCCCGCGCCCCGTCGGTCGCCAGCGCGCCGAGATAGGCCGCCAGCACCCGTTCCAGGCGCAGCATCAGCGGGAGGTCGGCGACGCCGAGCACGTCCTCGATGATCTCCACGATGCTGTCGGCCGCCTCCTGGTAGGCCGACAGGAAGCACGCCTGCTTGTCGGCGAAGTGCTCGTAGAACGTCTCACGGGACACGTGGGCGCGTTGCAGCACGTCGGCCACGGAGGTGCTCACGTACCCCTTCTCACCGACCGCCTCCGTCATGCCCTGGAGCATCCGTGCCCGCTGGGACGCGCGGACCTGCTCGCGGGTGAGGCGGTGGCGGCCGCGGGGGAGTGAACCGCCGCCGTGGGGGGCCATGGGGCCAAAGCTACCAACAGGGGGACCCAACGAGAACAATTCCAACATCACGAACATCCGTGTTCACAAGTGTTACGGTGCTGTCTGCACAACGGGGGCCGGACGCCTCCGCCCGTCGGGCGGGGCGGCCGAGGATCATGGCCCGGCGCAGCCGGATCGTGGTGACCGTTCCGTCGGGCAGTGCGCCAACGGGGGCCGATCTGCTCTGGACGTCGCGTGCCACCGCGCGGGCGCTGACCCCGTCGCCGGGCCCGATCGCCGGCCCTCCGGGGCAGCGGACACCGCGCGGCCCCGCGGTTCTCCGTCCCGGAAACGCCGGTGCTCTCCAGAGGGTGCTCCCGTCCGTCCGCAACCGCGCGGCGGCGGCCGGGGTTACCCGTGCGTGAATCCTCCCCCCGGGCCCGCGGCCCGCACCGGCGGGCGGCGCCCGGCCGGGATGCTGGCGGTGCTGCTGGCCGGCCAGTTCATGGTCAACCTCGATACCGCCGTCGTGAACGTCGCCGGTCCGGCGATCCGGGACGGGCTGCACCCGTCCGAGGGCGCCCTCGAACTGGTCGTCTCCGGCTACACCCTCGCCTACGCCGTCCTGCTGATCACCGGTGCCCGGCTCGGCGACGCGCGCGGGCACCGGCGGATGTTCCTGCTCGGGCTCGCCGCGTTCACGCTCGCGTCGCTGGCCTGCGGGCTCGCCCCCGCCACCGGCGCGCTGGTCGCGGCGCGGCTGGCGCAGGGCGCGGCGGGGGCGCTGATGGTCCCGCAGGTGCTCGCGGGCATCCAGATCCACTTCACCGGGACGGCGCGGGCCCGCGCGCAGGGGCTGCTCGCGGTCGCCCTGGCCGGCGGCGCGGTGGCGGGCCAGGTGTTCGGCGGGGTACTGGTCTCGGCGGACCTGGGCGGACTCGGCTGGCGGCCGATCTTCCTCGTCAACGTGCCCGCCGGGATCGCCCTGCTGGCCGCGGGCGCCCGGCTGCTGCCGCCCGACACCGAGACCGGCACCGAGACCGGCACCGGCACCGGGGCGGCCCGGCGGCTCGACCCGGGCGGCGTCGCGCTGCTGACGGCGTGGGCGCTGCTGGCGACCGTCCCGCTGCTGTTCGGCCGGGAGGCTGGCTGGCCCCCGTGGGCGTGGCTCTCGCTCGCCGCGAGCGTGCCCGCCCTGTGGCTGTTCGTCCGGCGGCAGCGGCGCGCCGCGTCCCGTGGCCGGACGCCGCTGGTCGACCTCGGGCTGCTGGCGCGGCCCGTCGTCGCGTGGACGCTCGGCTCGCTCGCCGCGGCGACCGGCACCTACTTCGCGATGCTGTTCGTGCTCGCGCTGCACGTCCAGGAGGGACTCGGGCGGAGCGCGCTGTTCTCCGGCCTGGTGCTCGTGTCGTGGGTCGCCGCGTTCGGCGTCGCGGGCCCGGTGCTGCCGCGCCTTCCCGCCCGCGTCTCGGCGTGGGCGCCCGTCGCCGGTTACATGCTGCTCGCCTTCGCCTACTTCACGATCGGCCTGGCGCACGCGGACGGCGCGGCGCTCGTCGCGCTGCTCGGATGCGGCGGGTTCGGGCTCGGCCTCGGCTTCGCCCCGCAGCTCGGCCGGCTCACCGCGGACGTGCCCGCCCGGTCCGCCGCCGACCTCAGCGGGCTGATCAACACCAACTCCCAGCTGGCGGGCGTCGCCGGGCTCGCCGCCTTCGGGACGCTCTACCTCGGCCTGCCCGGCGGCTCCCGGCACGCCTTCACCGTCGTCATGACCGCGTTCGGATGCGTCGCGCTCGTCGCGTGCGCCGCCGCGTTCCTCGGCGGCCGTGCGGCGGCCCGTACAGCGGCCCGGGCCGCCGGGGGTCAGGGCAGCAGCCCGGCCAGCCGCGCCGCCGTCACCGCCTCCAAGCGGGTGTGACTGTCGAGCTTGCGCATCGCCGAGCGCAGGTAGCTCTTCACCGTCTCCGGCAGCACCCCGAGGTGGTCGGCGGCCTCGGCGTTGGTGCAGCCCACGGCCACGTACGACAGGACGTCCAGCTCGCGCGGCGACAGGGCCGGCCGCGCGGGCGCCGCCGGGGCCTCGCGAGGCCCGCCGGGGCCGGCGAGACCCGCGGCGGCGAGCCGCAGCGTCATCTCGCGCAGCCGGTCCCGGGTGGCCGCGTCCTGGACGCGCTCGGCCAGCGCGCGCAGCTCGGCGTGCACCGCCCGGACCTCCTCCCAGCGCGCCGCGTCCCCCGGCGGCCCCGTCCCGTGGGGGACCCGGCCGAGCGCCTCGCCCGCCCGGTCGCGGACGGCGAGGTCCTGCTCGACGTCGCGGGCGGCCTGCACGGTCGCGCCGACGATCCGGTCCGCCAGCGACAGCGGCTCGCGCAGCGCCCCGTACAGCACGCCGCGGACCCTGCGCCGCACCACCACGGGCACCGCCACGATCGACAGCAGCCCCTCCCGGCCCACCGGGGCGTCGTAGTCGTGGCTGATCGACGCGGCGGCCGGGTAGTTGCTCACCCACGCCGGCCGGCCGAGCGCCATCGCCTTCCCGCCGAGGCCGGTGCCCTGCCGCACCACCAGGCCGCTCAGCGACCCGGTGGTGTTGCCGACCAGCTCGGTGATGCGCAGCCGGTCCTGGCCGCTGAGCGCGCCGCCGAACACCATGGGCAGGCCGGTGCTGCGGTGCAGGGCCAGCACCGCCGTCCGCACCGCGCCCGCGTCGTCGGCCACCGGCGGGGTCTGCATGGTCAGAGCATGCCCCGGCGCGGGCCGGCGCGGAAGGCCGCGGGCGGGGAAAGCTCACGCGTGCCGGGCGGCCGCCGCATCGCCGAGCCCCAGGATCGCGATGGCCTCGGCGCGCATCTGCACCTTGCGGACCTTCCCGGTGACCGTCATCGGGAACTCCTCGACGACGTGCACGTACCGGGGGATCTTGAAGTGCGCGAGGCGGCCCGCGCAGAACTCGCGCAGCGCCTCGGCGGTCAGCTCCGGCGCGTCCGGCCGCAGCCGCACCCACGCCATCAGCTCCTCCCCGAACCTCTCGTCGGGGACGCCGATGACCTGCGCGTCCACGATGTCGGGGTGGGTGTAGAGGAACTCCTCGACCTCGCGCGGGTAGACGTTCTCGCCGCCCCGGATGACCATGTCCTTGATCCGGCCGGTGATGTTGACGTAGCCGTCCTCGTCCATCACCGCGAGGTCGCCGGTGTGCATCCAGCGCGCCGCGTCGATCGCCTCCGCCGTCCTGTCCGGCTCCTCCCAGTAGCCGAGCATCACCGAGTACCCGCGGGTGCACAGCTCGCCGGGCGTCCCGCGCGGCGCGGTCACGCCGGTGCCGGGCTCGATGACCTTGACCTCCAGGTGCGGGTGGACGGTCCCGACAGTGGAGACGCGGCGGTCCAGCGAGTCGCCCGCGCGGGTCTGGGTCGACACCGGCGACGTCTCCGTCATCCCGTAGCAGATCGTGACCTCGGCCATCCCGAGCCGCTCGATGACCTGCTTCATCACCTCGACCGGGCACGGCGACCCCGCCATGATCCCGGTGCGCAGGCTCGACAGGTCCAGCCCGTCGAGGGACGGGTCGTTCAGCATCGCGATGAACATCGTCGGTACCCCGTACAGTGACGTGCACCGCTCCTGCGCGACCGCCGCCAGCGTCGCCGCGGGCTCGAACCCGGGTGATGGGATGACCACGCAGGCGCCGTGGCTGGTCGCCGCGAGGTTGCCCATCACCATCCCGAAACAATGGTAGAAGGGCACCGGAACGCAGACGCGGTCCTCCTCGTCGTAGCCGCACAGCTCGCCGACGAAGAAGCCGTTGTTGAGGATGTTGTGGTGCGACAGCGTCGCGCCCTTGGGGAACCCCGTCGTCCCGGACGTGTACTGGATGTTGATCGGGTCGTCGGTGCTCAGCGTCGCGCCGATCGCGGCCAGCGGCGCCGCGTCGGCGGCCCGCCCCGCCTCCACCAGCGCCTCCCACCCGGCGGTGCCGATGAGCAGCACGTCGGCCAGCGCCGGGCAGCGCGGCCGGACCTCCTCGATCATCGCGGCGTAGTCGGAGGTCTTGAACCCGGGCGCCGCGACGAGCGTGCGAACGCCCGCCTGGCCGAGGACGAACTCCAGCTCGTGCGCCCGGTAAGCCGGGTTGATGTTCACCAGGATCGCGCCGAGCTTCGCCGTCGCGTACTGCACCAGCACCCATTCGGCGCAGTTCGGCGCCCAGACGCCGACGCGGTCGCCCTTGCCGACGCCGAGCCCGAGCAGGCCGAGCGCGACCGCGTCCACGTCGGCGGTGAAGCGGGCGTAGCTCCAGCGCCGCCCGGTCGCCCGCTCGACCAGGGCGTCCCGGTCGGGGAACCGCGCGGCCGTCCGATCCAGGTTCGCGCCGATCGTGTCGCCGAGCAGCGGCGCCGCCGCCGGACCCGAGGCGTAGGAGAGCGTCATCGCAGGTCCTCCTCGCGGAACTCGCCGGGCGGACGGTCGTCCACGCCCGGATGCCTGCCGGCCTCGGCGTTGCGCAGCTCGACCCGGCGGATCTTCCCCGAGATCGTCTTGGGCAGTTCGCCGAACTCCAGCAGCCGCACCCGCTTGTACGGCGACAGCTGCGCCCGGCAGTGCGCGAAGATCGACCGGGCGGTCTCGGCGTCGGCCGCCCGGCCCGCCGCGAGCGTCACGTACGCCTTCGGCACCGCCAGCCGCACCGGGTCCGGCGAGGGCACCACCGCCGCCTCCGCCACCGCCTCGTGCTCGATCAGCACGCTCTCCAGCTCGAACGGGGAGATCTTGTAGTCGGACGCCTTGAAGACGTCGTCGGCCCGGCCCACGTAGGTGATGTAGCCGTCGGCGTCGCGGGCGCCGATGTCCCCGGTGTGGTAGTACCCGCCCGCCATCGACTCCTCGGTGCGCTCGTCGTCGCCGTGGTAGCCGGTCATCAGCCCGAGCGGCCGGTCCTCCAGGTCGAGGCAGATCTCGCCCTCGTCGCCCGGCTTCCCGGTCAGCGGGTCGATCAGCGCGACCCGGTACCCGGGCACGGGCCGTCCCATCGAGCCGGGACGGACCGGCTGCCCCGGCGTGTTCGCGATCTGCACCGTCGTCTCGGTCTGCCCGAACCCGTCCCGGATCGTCACGCCCCACACGTCCCGGACGCGCTCGATGACCTCGGGGTTCAGCGGCTCGCCCGCCGCGACGACCTCGCGGGGCGGCGTGCCGAGCCGGCCGAGGTCGGCCTGGATCAGCATCCGCCACACGGTCGGCGGCGCGCAGAAGCTCGTCACCCCGCACCGGTCGACGGTGTCGAGGAGCCGGTCGGCGTCGAACCGCGTGTAGTTGAAGATGAACACGCACGCCTCGGCGTTCCACGGCGCGAAGACGTTGCTCCACGCGTGCTTGGCCCATCCGGGCGAGGAGATGTTCAGGTGGACGTCGCCGGGCCGCAGCCCCAGCCAGTACATCGTCGACAGGTGCCCGCCCGGGTACGAGGCGTGCGTGTGCTCGACCAGCTTCGGCTGCGCGGTGGTCCCGGACGTGAAGTACAGCAGCAGCGTGTCCCGCGACATCGTCAGCCCGAGCGGCGAGAACGTCTTCGGCGCGTCGTAGGCGTCCTCGTAGCGCAGCCAGCCGGCCACGGGCCCGCCCACCGCGATGCGCGTGAACTCGCCGGTCAGCCCCTCGAACTTGGCGGTGTCGGCGGCGCCCGCCACCACGTGCCGGGCGCGTCCCCTGGTCAGCCGGTCCTGGAGGTCGGCGGGCCCGAGCAGCGGCGTGCTCGGGATCAGCACGGCGCCGAGCTTCATCGCCGCCAGCACCGTCTCCCACAGCTCGACCTGGTTGCCGAGCATCAGCACGATCCGGTCGCCGCGCCGCACGCCCGCCGCCCGCAGCCGGTTCGCGACCTGGTTGGACCGCGCCGACATCTCCGCGAAGGAGTACCGGGCCTCCGAGCCGTCCTCCTCGACGATCCACAGCGCCGGGTCCGCGTTGTCCTCGGCGATCGCGTCGAACCAGTCCAGGGCCCAGTTGAACCCGGTCAGCACCGGCCAGCGGAAACTCTCGTACGCGGTCGCGTAGTCGTCGCGGTGCGCGAGCAGGAAGTCGCGCGCCGCGCGGAACTCGACTGCCGGCATGGTCTCTCCTCGTAGCCGCACGGACACCTGGTTAGGAGGATGGTTGGCCATGCACGTGACCCACGCCACCCCCGAACGGGGGTGGTCCGCGCCGCGCGGCGGACCCCGGCCCCCGCCGTGACCTGTTCCTACCCGGCCCGCGCCCGAAAGTTGATCTCCTGTCCGGCCGACCGCGCGACGCGTCCGGGCCGCCGTGCCGCGGGGCCGCAACCGGCCATTTCGGTCGTACGGGAGAACGAGCCCGGCGACCGGGAGCGGATGGACGAAAGAGCAGGTCAGATGCCGGGAAAGGAGCATCGATCTCGCCGGTTTCATGGCGTTTTGGGGGCAAGTGGAGCAAGGCGGGCCTGGGTTAGCGTGACCGAATGCCGTCCACGCTGGCCTCCCGCGCGGTGGCCGGGAACGCGACCTCCCGGAGGTGGAGCACCCCGCGCTGGCTGTGGTCGGCGACGGGTCTCGCCGTCGCGCTCACGCTGGTGTTCTGGCTGGCCGCGACGAGCGTCCTGTCACGCGGCCAGGCCGACGTCCGCGGGGCGAAGGACCGCGCCGCCCCCGCCTTCGTGAGCGCCCGGACGGCCCAGGCTGCACTGGCCGACGCCGACCGCGCCGCCTGGCAGAGCGCCCGCTCCGGCACGATCCGGCTCACCGGCCCCGGCCGGCAGTTCCGCGACGACCTCACCGCCGCCGGCGACGGCCTCGCGCGGCTCGCGCAGTCCGATCTCGGCGGCGCCGCCGGACGCGACCGGATCCGCGAGGTGAACGCGCAGGTCGTGGCCTACCAGGGGCTCGTGGAGCAGTCCGACGCCGCCTATCGCGAGGGCGTTCCGGCGCTCGGCCTCGCCTACCTGACCTACGCCTCCGACCTCCTGCACGACCCGGCCGACGGACCGCTGGCCCGGCTCGGCAAGATCGCGGAGAGGGACCGCGCGGCCGTCGAGGACCTCGGCGCCTCGTTCTGGACGGGGACCGGCGCCGTCGTCACCACCGGTGGCCTCGCCGCGGTGCTGCTGACCCACCTCGGCTACGTCCAGGTCTCGATGGCCAGGCGCTTCCGGCGCGTCCTCAACCTGCCGCTGCTCGCCGCGTCCGCCCTGCTGCTGGGGCTGGCGCTGTGGACGGCGACCGCCCTCGGCGACGTCGAACACCACTTCGACGCCGCCGCCGGGGGCACGCTGCACGGCTCCGACAGGACGCTGCTGGGCCAGATCGGCGCCGCCGACTCCGCGGCCCGGTCACTGGCCCGGAACGGCCCGGACTCCGGCTACCGCCTGAACCTCACCGCCGCCAACGGGTCGCGGGCCTCGCTGGACTCAGCGCTGGCCAAGGCCGCGGAAACCGGTGCCCTCCCCGTGGGGCTGCCGCTCCTGTCCCTCACGGCCGCGGCCCTCATCGTGGGCGGCGGCCTGCTCCGGCTCCGTGAGTTCCCCGCATGAGCACACGACCCCTGCGCGCCCTCGCCTCGCTGCTCCTGCTCTGCGTCCTCACCGTCTCCGCCTGCGGCTCCGGCGAGCGGGAGACCATCACCATCCTCGGGCCCTGGGTCGGCAAGGAGCAGGCGACCTTCGAGAAGGTGCTGGCCGACTTCGAGAAGCAGACCGGCTTCAACGTCGACTACACCGGCACCAGGGACGCGCGCGCCGTCCTCGCCAGCAACCTCCATGACGGTCATCCGCCCAACGCGGCCGTGCTGTCCACCCTCGGTGACCTGCGGGCCTACGCCGCGAGCGGCCGGCTCAGCCCGGTCGCAGCCGGCCTCCCCGCCGGCCGGGGAGGCGACCTGACCACCGTTCCCGGCCCGGACGGCGCACGTCCGTACGGGATCGTGGTCAAGGCGTCGGTGAAAAGCCTGATCTGGTTCCCGCGCACGCTCGCGCCGGGCGTCCGCGACCGCCTAGGCAAGGCGCGCTCCTGGGACGAGCTCGCCGCCGCCGCGTCCGGGCTCGGCCGCCCCTGGTGCCTCGGCTTCGCCGACAAGTCCGCTTCGGGCTGGCCCGGGACCGACTGGATCGAGGACATCCTCCTGCACCGGGCCGGAGGTGAGGTCTACGACGCCTGGGTGTCCGGAACGCTGCCTTGGACGTCACCCCAGGTCCGCGCCGCCTGGCAGACCTTCGGCTCCGTCGTCGCCGCGGGTTCCGGCGACAGCCTGGTGACCGGCTACGCGGCCGCGAGCGCCCGGATGTTCGAGCCGAGACCCGGCTGCGCACTGGCGCACGGGGGCGCGTTCATCACGACCCTGGGCAGCGGGCCGGGCGCCCGGGACGCCGACTTCGTCCCCTTCCCCAAGGGCGGCGACATCGAGATCGGCGGTGACGTCCTCGGAGTGTTCGACCGCGTCGAGGCCACCGACGCGCTCGTCGCCTACCTGACGAAAGAGCCGGTCCAGAGGAAATGGATCCAGGAGCAGGGCAGCGGGGCGTTCTCGCTCAGCCGGGCGGTGCCTCCCGCCGCCTATCCCGACCCGCTGTCCCGCCGGATCGCCCAGACACTCGCCGACGCGACGTCCGTGCACTTCGACGCCTCGGACACCTTCCCGCCCGTCCTCGCGGAGGCGTTCGACCACGCCGTCCTCGAATACGTGGCCGCGCCCTCTCGTCTGGAGGAGATCCTGGCCGCGCTGGACAGAGTCCAGAAGGCGAGCCCGCCGGGTTCCTGACCACGACCACCCTCCACCTGGCATGACGATGAGTTTCGCGGCTCCGGACGGTCTGTCCTTGGAGAGCCGCGAAAGGGAGGGCACGAGCATGAGCAAGACGGCCACGCTGGACGAGGAGTTCACCGTCCCGCTGCGCAAGAGCCCCGCCAAGGGCGGCTGGACCTACGTGGTCTGGCCCCGCTCCGTCGAGTTCTTCGGGACGAGGGGACTGGTCAAAGTCCGGGGCACCATCGACGGGCACCCCTTCCAGGGGTCGTTCATGGCCCTTGGAGACGGCACCCACAAGCTGGCGGTGAAGGCGGAGATCCGGGCGGCGATCGGCAAGGACGTCGGCGACGACGTCACCGTCCACCTGGAGGAACGCCTCTAGAGTCCCGGGCCGCGGGCGTCCACGCCGAGGAGTGCCGCGCAGTCCTGGCAGGCGTAGGCGGCGCTCCCGTCCGGGAAGCGGCCCACCGGGATGTGAGGACGGGGCCAGCGCTTGTCGCAGACGACGCACCCGGCGCCGCGCCGCTGTGCCCGGGAGAGACCTGTCGTGGGGATGGCCGTGTCCCGCCCGAAGCGGGCACCGGCCTCGCGATGGTGCTCGTCGCCGTCCGACGCCGCCGGTGCCGAGGGTCTGTTTAAGATCAACATGGGTCGATCCTGCCGCCGCCCGGCAGAAGTTCAACTCACGAAGATGTAACGGACGCGACTTCCGTAGGATTTCGGCGGCCTCCAGACCGTCCTCAAGGGGGAGGGCGATCCCTCCCGGGTAGCGGAGGCGGGCTCCACTCCGTGGGCGATGTGCTCTGGGTTTCGCCACTGCGAAGCTCCTGCCATGAGGCAGATCACGAAGAGGGCGGCCGTGCTGGCCGCCGCGTTCGCGGTCGCGGCGACGGGCGGCACGGCCGCCGCGTCCGCGCAGCGCGCCGGCCGCGAGCCCGGGGACTGCGTGGCCGTCCCCGGCGCCGACTGCGGAACGGTCCGGGTTCCGCTCGTCCGGTCGCGCCCGGAGCTGGGCACCACCACCGTCGCCTACGCCGTGATCCGGCACCGCGACGCGTCCCGTCCCGCCAAGGGGACGTTCACCGTCAACCCCGGCGGGCCGGGCGACTCGGCGCTGGTGTACGCGCCCGGGTACGCCGCGACGTTCGCGGGTCTGCTGAAGGACCACGACCTGCTGATCGTGGAGCCGCGCGGCGTCAACCGGTCCGACCCGGCGAACTGCGGCGCCGGCCTGCCGCTGCCCGCGACCCGGGACGGCTTCGTCCGCATGATCGGCGCCTGCGGCACGGCCCTCGGCGAGCGGCGCCGCGCCTACACCTCGGCGGAGATCGCCGACGACATCGACGCCGTCCGGGCGAGGCTCGGGATCCCCCGCCTGGACCTGCTCGGCGAGTCCTACGGCACCTACCTGATGACCGTCTACGCCCAGCGGCACCCGGACCGGGTGCGGTCCGCCGTGCTGTCCAGCGCGTACCCGCTGGCCTTCGACCTGTGGGCCCGTCCCAACGTCCGGGCCGCCAACCGGGCGGTACGGCTGCTGTGCGAGCGCAGCGGGGGTGCCTGCGACGGCGACCGGGTCCTGCGCGACGTCTCCCGCCTCGCGGGACGGCTCAAGGCGCGTCCCCTCCGCTACACGCCCGAGGGCGGCGGACCGGCCCGCGACCTGGACGACACGTCCCTCGCCGCGATCGTCTACGGCGCCGCGAGCGGTGCGCCGGAGGACATCGGGGACCTCCCGGCGATGGTCCGCACCGCGCTGAGCGGCGACACCCGCATGCTCGTCGAGGCCGCCGGGAAGGCGGGCCCGATGTCGGGCTCGGCCCTTCGCCGGAACGAGGAGCAGGAGTTCAACGTCGCGCACGCCGCCGCCGTGATGTGCAACGACTACCCGACGCTCTGGGACCGCAAGGCGCCGGTCCGGACCCGCCTGCGCCAGTACGCGGCCGGCCGCGCCGCGCTGCCCGAGCGGACGTTCTGGCCGTTCGGCAAGGTCGCCTGGACCAGCGCCATCAGCGACCAGGGCGACGCCTGTATCCGCTGGCCGGACCGCGACGCCCCGGCCCAGCCGACGAACGGGCCGTTCCCGGACGTGCCCGTGCTGGTCGTGTCCGGCGACCTGGACCCCAACACTCCCACCGAGTCGGGACGTCTGGCCGCCCGCCAGTTCCGCCGCGCCACCGTCGTCGAGGTCCCCAACGTCGGCCACGTCGCCGAGCGGGAGCCGAGCGGCTGCGCCGCGGGCATCGAGTCCGCGTTCGTCCGCGACCTGAGGCCGGGCGACCTGTCCTGCCTGGCCGCCGTCCCGCCCGTTCCCGTCCGCTCCTGAGACCACGTGGGTGCCGCCCACCGCGGGGGCGGGCGGCACCCGACCCGAAACGCCGTATCGCGGACGCGGCCATGGTTACCAACACCATGCGAACCTCGGAGCCGATCTTGGTTGTGCGCCCGCCACGTCCGGGCCCGCGGGCGCGACCCACGCGCCCCCTCACCATGCGCCGCCACGTCACCCGCCACGTGGGCCTGCCGCCCCGCGACTACCGCCAAGCCTTCGGCGCCACCACCGGCCAACCCCGAGACGCTGATTCCGCGCGCTCAGGACGCCCGGCCGGGTAGGCGACCACGCCGCACACGGCGCGGATCTTCCTCTCCGGCGTCAGGACCGCTCACTCGCCAGCGTCGCCAGGTTCTGGTTGCCGTCCGCCCACGTCACCGTCATCACGAGCCCGCGGATCCTCCAGCCGCCGTCCCGCACGAGGTCGAACCGGTACGTCCCGCCCAGCGTCCACAGCGGCGACCCGAACGGGTTCGCCAGCCGGTGCGTGGCCTGGAACACGGCGGTGCACACGGCGGTGTCCCCGTCCAGGGTCACCAGGTGGTTGCCCAGGATGTGCTGCGTCGCGTCGTACCCGCCCAGCCCCGCCTTCCACGCCCCACCGATCTGCTCGGCGCCGATCGTGATGGGCTCCCCACCGTTGAGGCTGGTGTAGTCCAGCGCCACGCTCTCGGTGAAGATCTCCCTCAGCCGTTCCCACTCACGCTGGTCGGCGTGCCAGGCCATCCGCGTACAGACCTCGATGATGTCGAGCCTGTCCTCAACACTGCTCATGATTCCCCTTGGAAGACATTGGTCCCCGTAACCCCATCGGGCACGCAAACTATCGAACCGCTCCATCCGCCCCGTCCAATGCCCCCTCTCATAGCCGTCGGCTATCGCCTCCGCCCCGGGGCACGAGCGAGGCGGGCGCGAGCCCGGAGGGGTGGCGCCGTTGGGCCGCAGCGATCGGAAGACGGCGCCACCCCAGCTCATGCGGCGAGCGGGACCCTACCTGCACAGACGGCCGGCGTGCGACCGCCCATCCACTGAACGGAAGGCGCGGTGGTGCGGGGACCTCGGGGGCGGCGTCAACCCGCACCACCGCGCCGGTCTCGGGGCTCGCGTGATGTGTCAGGCGGGCGGCAGCCCGAGCATCCGCCCGATCGTCTCGGCCGCCTGCTCGGCCGTGACACCGAGCTGCGCGCCGTGGTCGGGCCCGCAGTACCAGAGGAACGCCTCCCGATGCCGAGCCCACACCACGTAATGCGGCCCGAGCCCCGACCGGATGAGATGCAGAATCTCCGTCCCGTGCGGCAATATCGGCGCCACACCCGAAAACCGCCGGCTCACCAACAGCGCCAGCTCGGCCAGCCGCTCACCCGGTGAAGTGGACGCGGGGGGCTCTGCCGCGTCACCTGTCCCCCCGCGCCCACGCTCGAAGTCACTCACCGCCGCACCCATGCTTCATCGGTGCGCCGAGAGTGGTGGCCACGACCAACGCCGCGTCCACGATCCGATCGGCCTCGGCGATCGGCTCACC
>NZ_CAACVB010000074.1 GCF_900659635.1 Actinomadura roseirufa
GCCCTGCTCGACGGCCGCGCCGGAGCGCTGCCCGAGGCCGACGCCAAACGGCTGCTGTCGCTGTACGGGATCGCCGCGCCGCCCGGCGAGGTGGCCGCCGACGCCGACGCGGCGGCCGAGGTCGCCGCCCGGATCGGCTACCCGGTGGTCGCCAAGCTCCACGCGCCCGGCGTCGCCCACAAGTCCGACATCGGCGGCGTCGAGGTCGGCCTGCGCGACGAGGCGGCACTGCGCGCGGCGTTCGGCCGGATCCTGCGGCGGCACGCCGCCGCGACCGGCGCGGCGGCGGACGCCGGGGCCGGCGGTCCGGCGCCCGAAGTGCTCGTGGAGCGGATGGCGGGACCGGGCACCGAGCTGATCGTCGGCGGGCGCACCGACGCCGCCGGGACGCTCGTCGTCGTCGGCGCGGGCGGCGTGCTCACCGAGCTGCTCGGCGACTCCGCGAACCTGCTCTGGCCGTTCACCCCCGCCGACGTGGCCGAGGCCCTCGGACGGCTGCGGATCGGTGCGCTCCTCGGCGGCTACCGGGGCGGCCCGCCGGCCGACGTCGGCGCGCTGGCCGAGACCGCGGTCCGGGTGGGACGGCTGCTGGCCGGCCTCCCCGAGATCACCGAGATCGATGTCAACCCGCTGCTGTGCGGGCCCGCGGGCGAGGGCTGCCTGGCGCTGGACGCGCTGGTCGTCCTCGGCGATCCCGCGGGGGCCTCCGGACCGGCGGAGAAAGGACGGCTGGACTGATGGACTTCACGATCCCCGACCACCTCGTGGAGTTCCGCGAGACGGTGCGCCGGTTCACCGAGACCGAGCTCATCCCCCACGAGGACTACGTGGAGGAGCACGACGGGCTGCCGGAGGAGGTCGAACGGCGGATCCGGGACCGGGCCCGCGCGATCGGGCTGAACTCCATGGGCATGCCCGAGGAGGTCGGCGGCGCGGGCATGGACGTCCTCGGCCAGGTGCTCGTGACCGAGGAGCTGTTCCGCGCGCTCGGCGGCGTCGCCGAGGTCGTGCCGTCCGCGCCGAGCGTCCTGCTGGCCTGCGCCGGGGAACAGCGCGAGCGGTTCCTCCTCCCCTGCGTCCGCGGGGACCTCCAGTGGTGCTTCGCGCTGACCGAGCCCGACACCGGCTCGGACGCGGCGGGCATCCGCACCCGCGCCGAGCTCCGGGACGGCTCCTGGGTCATCAACGGGCGCAAGCGGTTCATCAGCCACGCCGACTCGGCGGACTTCGCCATCGTCTTCGCGCTCACCCATCCCGGCCGCGAGCAGGACCGCATCACCGCGTTCCTGGTGGAGAAGGGCACGCCCGGGTTCGCCGTCGGGCAGCTCCACAAGACGATGGGGCACCGCGGCTACCGGCAGGCGGAGCTCGTCCTCGACGACTGCGCCGTCCCCGAGGGCAACGTCCTCGGCGAGCCGGGACGCGGCTTCGGCATCGCCCACGGCGGGCTGAGCAACGGCCGGATCATGACCGCCGCCCGGTGCCTCGGCCCGATGGCCCGGCTCATCGACGACGGCGTGCAGTGGTCCGGGCAGCGCGTGCAGTTCGGCCGCCCCATCGCCGACTACCAGGCGATCCAGTTCATGCTCGCCGACTGCGCCGTCGACCTGCACGCCGCCCGCCTCATGACCTACAACGCCGCCTGGAGCGCCGACCAGGGCGAGCCCCCCAAGCTCGTCCACGCGAAGGCGTCGGCGGCCAAGCTGTTCGCCAGCGAGGCGCTGGGGCGGGTCGCCGACCGCGTCCTGCAGATCTTCGGCGGCACCGGCTACATGAACGAGACCTACGTCGAACGCGCCTACCGCAACGCCCGGATCGAGCGCATCTGGGAGGGCACCTCCGAGATCCAGCGCATCATCATCGCCCGCAACCTGCTCAAACGAGGAATGTTCCGCTGAGCCGCCCCCCGCCCGGTCACCACCGTCCCCGCGCCCACCCCACGAAGGACAGAACGACATGAAGTTCTCCGGCAGCTCACACGGTCCCTCGATCTCCCGCCGCGGCGTCCTCAAAGGCGGCGCCCTCCTCGCGGGAGGACTCGCCGCCGCGCCCGTCCTCGGCGCCTGCGGCGGCGGATCCGGCGGCAAGAAGCGCGTCGTGGTCGCCGACTGGGGCGGCGCCCTGGTCGAGGCCGAGAAGAAGTACATCTTCGAGCCGTTCAGCAAGGAGACCGGCATCGAGGTCGTCGTGGCCGGGCCGCCGACCGGCGCCAAGATCAAGGCGATGGTCGACACCGGCAACATCGAGTGGGACCTCATCGCCGGCGGGCCGGGCACCGTCCTGCCGATCGGGCGGAACTACTTCGAGAAGCTGCCCGACTCGCTGCTCAACATTCCCGGCCTCGACCCGTCCTACGTGGACCCGAACTGGCTGACCTACTACCTCTTCTCCGTCGTCATGGCCTGGAACACCTCGGTGCTCGGCGCCGGGAAGAAGCTGACGGGCTGGGCGGACTTCTGGGACACCGAGAAGTTCCCCGGACGCCGGACGCTGCGCGGCGCCGACAACGGCGTCCCCCCGGACATGGAGTTCGCGGTGCTGTCCGACGGCGTCGACACGAAGTCGGTGTACCCGATCGACGTCGACCGCGCCTTCCGCCGCTTCGACAAGATCAAGGGCCAGGTGCCGCAGTGGTGGGTGTCGGGAGCCCAGCCCGGCCAGATGCTCGTCAGCAAGCAGGTCGCCGCCTCCAGCATCTTCTCCGGCCGCATCGGCGAGCTCAAGGCGAAGGGCGCGCCGCTCGACTTCACCTGGAACGGCGGCATGTTCGAGCTGGCGAGCTGGTCGGTCGTGAAGGGCGCGCCGAACAAGGAGAACGCCTTCAAGCTGATGGAGTACTCCGTCCGGCCCGAGGTGCAGGCCCTGGTCTGGAGCAAGTACCCCAACGGCCCCGCGAACTCCAAGGCCCTCGGCCTGATGGACAAGGAGTTCGCGAAGACCCTGCCCTCGCACCCCGCGAACCTGGAGGTGCAGTTCCTCCAGAACAGCGAGTGGTGGGGCGCGAACCGCGACCCCGTCCTGAAGCGCTTCCAGCAGTTCGCGAAGTCCTGACACCGGACGGCACCGCACCGTCCCGCGCACCGAGGAGAACCCCGTGGAATCACTGGCAGGCCGCGCCTATCTCCTCACCGGAGGCGGCACCGGCATCGGCGCGGCCACCGCCCTCCACCTCGCCCGGCTCGGCGCGTCGGTGACCGTCCTCGGACGCCGCCGGGAGCCGCTGGAGTCGGTCGCCGCCGAGGTGGAGCGCCGGGGCGGGCACGCCCTGGCGCATCCCGCCGACGTCCGCGACCCGGCGGCCGTCGAGGCGGCCGTCGAGGCGGCGGTGGCCCGGTTCGGCCGGATCGACGGGCTGGTCAACAACGCCGCCGGCAACTTCGTCGCCGCCGCCGAGGACCTGTCCCCGAACGGCTGGCGCGCGGTCGTCGACATCGTCCTCAACGGCACGTGGAACTGCACCTCGGCGGTGGCCCGGTGGATGATCGGCGCGGGCCGTCCCGGCTCGGTCGTCAGCGTCGTCGCGACCTACGCCTGGACGGGTCACCCGGGCACCGTGCACAGCGCCGCGGCCAAGGCCGGGGTCGTCGCGATGACCAGGACCCTCGCCGTCGAGTGGGCCCGGCACGGCATCCGGCTCAACTGCGTCGCCCCCGGCGCCACCGAGACCGAGGGCGCGGGCGGCGCGCTGTGGGCCGATCCCGAGGACCGGGAGCGCGTGCTGGCGTCGGTGCCGATGCGCCGCCTCGCCGCCCCGCCCGAGATCGCCGACCTGACCGGCTTCCTGCTGAGCGACCGCGCCGGGTACGTCACCGGCGCGGTCCTCACCGCCGACGGCGGGCAGTCGCTCGGCCGGCAGATCTACGGCCCGCCGCTCCACGCGGACGCCGGGTCCGGCACCGGGGCCCTGCGCTGACCGTCCCGCCGGCCGGCCGCCGCACCCCCGCCCCTCGTGTGCACCCGGCGGCCGGCCGGCGGGACCCGACAGCACGCCGCCCCGCACAGCGGTCGCCCCCGCCATGCTCCCCCACCCGATGGACCTGCCCAGACCTAGGACGAAGCGTCGCCCGCCGTCCCTACACGGCGCACCACCGAGAAGGCCCGTCTCCGCCGGCCTGCCCGGACTCTGGAAAGGCGGCGAGGGTCGAGCGCCTGCATGACGCCATGCGCGGCGTCCTCATCGTGTGGCCCGTGCTCCGGTGTGTCCGTGCGCGACGAGAAAGGGTGCCTTCGCCCGCCCCGGGTGTCCGGGGCGGGTCAGCGCAGGCCGGTTCTCCCTCGGCGGCGGGTCAAGCGCGGCCCGAGCCGGACGCGGGGAAACCGGGCAGGTCCGGCTCGGGCCGCACGCCGAGCGAGTTCAGCGTCACCGCGACCGTCCAGTACCGGCCGACCACGGCGATCAGGTCGATGAGCTGTGCCTCGTCGTACACCCGCGCCAGGGCGCGCCACGCGCCGTCCGAGAGGCGCCCGTCGTCGTGCAGCTCGTCCACGGCGCGCAGCAGGACGACCTCGAAGTCCGTCCACCCCGGCGCGTCCGGACCGGCGGCGACCCGCTCGATCTCCTCCGCCGTCAGCCCGGCGGCGCGTCCCATCCGGGTGTGCTGACCGAAGGCGTACTCCGAGCGCAGCCGCCAAGCCGTCCGCAGGATGGCCAGCTCGCGGTCGCGCGCGGGCAGCGGCGACCCGTCCAGCAGGTATTCCTGGAGCGGCCGCTGCGCCTTCATCAGGCCGGGCGCGTGCGCCCACGTCCGGGAGACGTGGGCGGTGACGCTCCAGGCGTCCGCGCCGAACAGCTCGCGCTCCAGCCGGTGGTAATCCTCGACCGGCATCGGGGCGATCCGGGGCTCCTCCGGGTTCACGACGCCTCCTCGGTGTGCCGGGACAGAGCGCGCACTCCGCCGTCCTCGCCGCGCTCCACTCCGACGGCCGTCGGGATCGGGAAGTGCGGCGCCAGGATCGTCGCCCGCCGGTCCGCCGCGAGCGCGAACACCCGCTCGCGGCTGCGCACCGACTCGGCCGGGTCGTGGTCGACCGACGGCAGCCAGCACGGATGCTCCACGTGCGCGGGATGGTGCACCAGATCCCCGGCGAGGATCGCGGTCTCCCCACCTGACTCCACCACCACCGACACGTGCCCGGGGGTGTGACCGTGCGTGGGCAGGACGGAGATCTCGTCCGACAGGCGCAGAGCCCCGGCGAAGGCGTGCAGCCGCCCTGCCGCCTCGACGGCCCGCAGCCGTACCCGGGCCTGAGCGGCCATGTCCCGGTTGAAGGCGATGGCCTCGACCTCGTCGCCCGTCCAATAGGCGACCTCGCGCTCGTGGACGTGCACGGTCGCGTTCGGGAAGGTCAGCGTGCCCTCGTCGTCCTTGACCAGCCAGCCGCAGTGGTCGGCGTGCAGGTGCGTCTGCACGACGTGGTCGACGTCCTCCGGGCCGATGCCGAGGGCCGCCAGCCCGGCCGGCAGCTCCCCCGCGCCCGCCAGCCCGGGTTTCTCCCCCGCGCGATGCCCCCAGCCCGTGTCGACGACGGTGACATGGCCGTCGCCCGTGACGGCGAACCCGCCGAACGACACGGTGAAAGGCGCGTCGGGGTCGTCGACGCCCACCGCGGGCATCCACTCCGCCGGCTCGGCGCCGGTGAACCAGTAGCGCCGGGGACCCACGGCCACTCCGTCACTGAGCTGCGACACCCGCATGCGGCCGACGCTGATCGTCGACGTCCCGGAAGGCACCCGTCCCCACTCCTGTTCCGCTGTCCGAACCACTCAGCTCGCCCGCCGGTACTTGACCCGCCACCGGACCCGGCGCTTCTCCCAGGCCCGCGGACCCGGCGTGAGCACGGCCCCCGCGGGCGGGGCCGGCGGCTCCGCGTCCTCCGCCTCGTACACAGCGCAGTAGCGGGGGCAAGCCGGCGCGGGATGCGAGAACTCGTGCCAGAGCTGGAAACGCGAGCCCCGGTCGTACCCGAACCCCGCGACGATCTCCGGGAGGTGCGTCCGCGTGTAGAACTCGTCGAACTCCGCAACCTCGGCGGCGGTCGCGTCGGCGGCCGGGTCCATCCCGATCATGGCCATCCGGCCCGGGACCAGGTCGGGTCCGCCCGTCGAGCCGGTGTTCCGCCAGATCATCCGCCAGACGGCCGAGGCCCGCCGAAACGCCGGAGGCCCCGGGGTGTACGTCACCCGGGCCTCCTCCGGGCCGCGCAGCCGGTCCAGGAAGCGGCGCGCGGAGTCCTCGCCGTCGATCCCGTACACCGCCAGCCAGGGCGGGACCTCGTCCGACGCGACCGGGTCGGTCAGCTCGTAGCGCGCCGCGCTGACGAACCCCTCGTTACGGTCGACGACCTCGGCGAGATGCACCTCGTCATAGAAGCGGGCGAACTCGCCGATCTCGGCGACCGGCTCGCCCGGCCGGGTGGCGAGACCCACCGCGAAGAAGAACGGGCAGCTCAGCGGCTGTCTCCCCATGGCCGTCGCCCACCTCCGGCTCCCGAACCCCGCGAACGGAGGACTCGATCACAATGCTCTAAAATGAACCATACAGTCCGAACGGTGTCAATGAAATGGATCGTGCCAACACCCGCCCCGCCCGACGCCCCGCCCCCCGCCGACCGCAGGTCACAGCCCCATCCGCCATTCGCGGTGGCCCCCGCCGACCCCCCACCGCTAAGATGACACGCGGCACGCCCCCGGCCGCCACGGCACGTTCACGGGGCACGCCTCGGGGGCGGTAGCTCAGCTGGTCAGAGCAGGAGACTCATAATCTTCGGGTCGCGGGTTCGAGTCCCGCCCGCCCCACACGCCACCCTCCCCTGCTCGCCAGCCTTCGGCCGCCTTCGCCGAGCGCCGCAATCCCACCCGGGGGACGACCCCCGAACCCCCGATCTCAGAGGCTCCGCCCCCCAACCCCCACCCCTCCCCCGCCGCACCTCTGTGGCATCCCCGCCGCATCCTCCGCCTGACCTCCGGGAAGGCTGTCAGCATAGGCAGCGAAGCACCCGCCCAGCCGGACGCCCAGGGGAGACGCCCACCGTGACCAGCACCCCCCAGCCTCGCCGCTGCTTCGCCCACACCCGGCGCACGGTCGGCCACACCCAAGAGTCCTTGGCCTTGCTCCTGGGGGTTGAGCGTTCCACGGTCGCCCGCTGGGAGAGCGGCGAGACCGAACCCCAGCCCTATATCCGTCCCAAGCTGGCAGACGCTCTCAAGCTCTCCCTTGAGGAATTGGCCGTCCTCCTCGCCGGTCCACTCACCAAGCCGCAGCCCAAGCCCAAGCCACTCTCACCCCTCAACGTCCGAGTTGGTGTCCGTCTCCAGGCCGAACGTGAGGCCAGGGGCTGGGGCAAGTACGAAACCGCCCGCAGACTATTTCAGGCCGCCGGTATTTCAACCGGCAAGCTGCAATCGCTCGTCCGCCAGATTCGCCAGTGGGAAACCGGCAAACACTATCCCCGTGACTGGGCCGGCGCCTACGCCAAATTGTTCGAGATGGAGGAATCCGAGCTGTTTGGTAGTATGGATGTTCACGCCCCCGCCGTCGGAGAGAGCGAGGAAGCCGTGAAACGCCGCAAGCTACTCGAAAGCCTTGCCACCCTTGGTGCGGCCACAGCCGCCGAGGGGAAAGCTCTTGCTTTTATTCGCGACGCATTTAATGCGTCGCTCGCGTCTCATGGCTACGAGTACACCGCCGAGGACTGGCAAGAATTAGCCTACGAATACACGCATAGCTTTCTTGTTACCCCGCGCCATGTCCTCATGCCCGAACTCGCCGCCGACATCCTGGCACTGCAAGAAGCTTTGAACCAAGACGCGAATATCAATCAGCTTGCCGAGCTCTACCACTCCGGCGCGATTTTGGCCGCCATCCTGGCCATGACGGCAAACTCCCTTGGATTGCCCCGGGAATCACGTAATTGGTGGCGCTCCGCACGGCACTATGCAGCCGTATCAGGCAATCGCGACCTGGGGGTGTGGGTACAAGGCTACGAGTCGGTAGACATCTTGTATCAAGGGCGACCATTCCGCTTGGTTCTCGACCGCGCC
The DNA here is from genome assembly GCF_900659635.1 of Actinomadura roseirufa. Taxonomy (GTDB): domain Bacteria; phylum Actinomycetota; class Actinomycetes; order Streptosporangiales; family Streptosporangiaceae; genus Spirillospora; species Spirillospora roseirufa. The sequence goes on from NZ_CAACVB010000074.1 coordinate 8,042, forward strand.
GAGTCCGCCATCCGCCTCTCTCAAGGTCACGTCTCGCCTGGACTCTTGGAAGCCATGGCCTGCAAAGCGCAGGTTTTGGCCCAGATTGGAGCGGCCGACGAGGCCGCTACCGCCCTCCGTCAAACTCGGAGAACCTTTGAGGCATTGCCTGGTGCGTTGACTGAAGATCGTGCCTCACTTCTCACCTGGCCCGAACACAGGCTTTTGCACACTGAAAGCTTTGTCCACTCCGCCATCGGACCGACCAAGCACGCCGAGCAAGCGCACGTCGCCGCACTGAACGCCTACGCGCCAGAAAGAGTCGCCGCCCGCGCTCAAATTTCACTGCACCGAGCAACAACCCTCGTGCGGGCCGGGAATATAGGGGACGGCATCACCCTCGCCGAGCAGAGTCTGACCGTCCTTCCAACTGCTCACCATACCCACTACGTGCGAGTCATAGCAGGCAAGGTACTGGAAGCCGTACCCAAGAATGAGGTCAACAGGCCGGCCGTGGGTCAGTACCGTGAACGCCTGGCTCTGCCGAGCCCGAGCGAAGGGTAAATCAAGAAGATGACCGCGCCGCAACTCTCCCGTCATACCGGCCTGGAAGCATCTTCACTTCTTGATGGTATTGCCGATGTCTACGATGAGGTCTATTCCGAACCGCCCTACAACTCCGGCCCACTGTTTGCTCGCAGCGCGTTTCTAGAGCGCACTCGATCCCAGCTCGGCGCCGACGGATTCGCCCTCGTGACGGCCGAAGTGGACGGCAAGTTCGCCGGTTTCTCCTTTGGCTTTTCACTTGGGTCACGTTGGTGGGGTGGCGACACATCGTCGTCGCCACCACATGAGATTCAGAAGGCCACCAAGTTCGCCGTGATCGAACTGGTGGTGCGCCGGCCGTTCCGGGGTTCAGGTCTCGGTAGCGGCCTACTCGCTGAACTACTGGTCGAACGATCAGAGGAGTACGCCACATTGCTGTCGGTGCCGGAAGCGCCAGCCCATGCGATGTATGAACGATGGAACTGGCGCACCGTCGGGACCGTCCAGCCGAGAGCCGACGCGCCGGTGATGGATGCGATGGTGAAGGAATTGCACTCGTAAATGGCAACACCCCTATCGTCGGGGGCGGTGCCGTCCGGGTGCGTGCCGGTCTGAGCAACGACGCGGGTTAGATCGTCGAGGAGGTCAGAGCGGTTTGCGTCGCGTCTGACTGCCTCCGCGCGCCCCCTTCCCTGCTCGTCGGCCTGTGGCCGCCTTCGCCGTGGCCGCCATTCCACCCGGGGGGACGCCCCGACCAGCCCGCATCAGCACCCCGCACCGGTTCCCGGGGTCCGTCGTGGGCCCCGATCGGCCCGCTCACCCTGCGGGGTTACTGTCCGTTGGAGGGGTCGGCGTAGTCGGATGGGGGTGGAGGCGGTGGGGAAATATCCTCCCTGCGGCTGGGGCATGTCATACCTCGTACCGAGTGACGGCGGCGATTGCCCGTCGGTAGGGTCCGGCATATGTCCAGACGCATCCTCGTCCTTGTCCCCCTGCTGGCCGTGGCCAGTGCCTGCGGAGGAGGCGGGTCCGGCGAGAAGAAGGCGGACTTCGACGCCGCGGGGACGCTCAAGCAGGCGTCGACGGCGATGGCGGGCGTGCGGAGTGTCGCGTTCAGGATGGAGTCGGAGGGCAAGCCCCCGCTCACGGTGAACGGCGGCGACGTCAAGCTGCTGCGCAACGGTGACGCGCAGGGGACGCTGACCATGCGGCAGTCCGGGATGAACATCGAGATGAAGGTCGTCGCGACCGGGAACAGCGTCTACCTCAACCCCGGGACGGGCGGCTGGCAGAAGCTGCCGCGCGCGCTTGCCGCGTTGCGGTACGACCCGTCGGCCGTGCTCGACCCCGACCGGGGCATCGTCGGGCTGCTCGGCTCCGTGCGGGCGCCGAAGGCCGAGGCCGTGGAGAAGGTGAACGGCAAAGAGGCCTACCGCGTCGCGGGGACGCTGCCCAAGGACCGGGTGGCAGGGCTGCTCCCCGGCGTCGGTTCCGACATCGACGGCAAGGTGTGGGTGGGCAAGGCCGACCACAGGCTGCTGAAGGTGCGCGGGGTGTTCCCCGGCGGCAAGGACGCGGTGGTCGTCTCGTTCACCGAGTTCGATGCCCCCTACAAGATCAGCGCACCGCGGTGAGCTCGCGGCGCCGGATCGCGATCGGGGCCGGCGGCGCCGTGGTGCTGCTGGCCGCGCTGGACGCCTACGTCGTCACGACGATCCTGGTGCCGGTCGTCAAGGACCTCCGCATCCCCGTCAACCGGCTGGAACGGGTGACGCCGGTCCTCACCGGCTTCCTGCTCGGGTACGTGGCCGCGATGCCCTTGCTCGGGCAGCTGTCGGACCGGTTCGGGCGGCGTCCGCTCCTGCAGGCGTGCCTGCTGTTCTTCGCGGCCGGCTCGGTCGTCACCGCGCTGGCCGGGGACGTCCCGCTGCTGACGGCCGGACGGGTCGTGCAGGGTGTCGCGGGCGGCGCGCTGCTGCCGGTGACGATGGCGCTCGCCGGGGACCTGTGGGACGAGCGGCAGCGGCCGGTGGTGCTCGGCGCGGTGGGCGCCGCGCAGGAGCTCGGCAGCGTGCTCGGCCCGCTGTACGGCGCGGGCGTCGCGGCGGCGCTGGACTGGCGGGCGATCTTCTGGATCAACCTGCCGCTGGTGGCCGCCGCGATGGCGGCGGTGCAGTACGCGGTGCCGGGCGGCCGCCGGGAGGGGCCGCGGCCCGGCGTGGACGCCGTCGGCGGGCTGCTGCTCGCGGCGGGCCTCGGCCTGCTCGTCGCCGGGGTGTACAACCCGGAGCCGGAGGAGGCGGCGCTGCCGCCGTGGGGCCCGCCGGTGCTCGCGGCGGGCGTCGTCGTGCTCGCCGCGTTCGCCGGATGGGAGACGCGGGCCCGCACCCGGCTGCTCGACCTCGCCGGGGTACGGCGCGGGCCGCTGCTGGCCGCGCTGGGCGTGAGCCTGCTGTCGGGGGCGGCGCTGATGGTGACGCTGGTCGACGTGGTCCTGGTCGCGCAGACCGTCCTGCACAAGGACCCGGTGGACGGGGCGCTGCTGCTGACCCGGTTCCTCGTGGCGCTGCCCGTCGCGGCGGTCGCCGGGGGCCTGCTGGCCCGGCGCGCCGGCGAGCGGTGGCCGATGGCGGGCGGGATGCTCCTCGCCGCGGGCGGCTACCTGCTCATCGCCGGCTGGCCCGCCGACCCGGCCGCGGCCTCGTACGGGCCGCTGCCCCGGATGGACGCCGACCTCGTCGTGACGGGCCTCGGGCTCGGCCTGGTGATCGCGCCGGTGTCGTCGGCGGCGCTGGCGGCGGTCCCCGCCGCGCGGCACGGCGTCGCGTCGGCCACCGTGGTCGTCGCGCGGATGATGGGGATGCTGCTGGGGGTCTCGGCCCTGTCGGCGTGGGGTTTCCACCGCTTCCACGTGCTGACCGCGGACCTGCGCCCGCCGCTGCCGTTCATGATCTCCGACGCCGAGTTCGCGCGGCGGCTCACGGTGTACCAGGCGGCGGTACGGGACGCGCTGCGCACCGAGTACCGGGAGATCTTCTGGATCACCGCGGGCCTGTGCCTCCTCGGGGCGCTGCTCGCGCTCGCCGCGGGGACGCGGCGGGACGGCGCCGGACGGGCCGCCCCGCCCCGGGAGGGCGTCCTGACACGGTGATGCGGTGACCGGTTACGGTCATCGGATCGGCATACCGGGCCTGATCTGGGAAAGGATTCGGCCATGTGGCATGTGCCGGATGACGAGGCCGGGAATATTCTGGGAAACGACGGCCAAAGGTCTCTTGCCGGGAGGGCTTTCTCCGGGGAGGTGACACGGATGCGCAGGTTCGGCATCGGCAAGGGCGCGCCGGTCCTCCGGCTGCGCCGCAGGCTCGGGCTGGAGCGCAACGCGTTGCGCCGCCCCATCGACCGCGTCCAGCGCAGAGCCGCCCTCGCACTGCTCATGCTGCTGATCGTGGCCGGGCCGCCGCTGGCGGCGCTGGCGGCGGCGTGGTCCTACGAGTCCGGCGTGCACGCCGAGCGCGCTGAACGGGCGAGCCGCCACCAGGTCACGGCCACGGTCACCGCGACGGGCGGGATCGGCTCGGCCGGCGACCGGTACGTCCACGAGACGGTGCAGGCCAGCTGGCCCGGCCACCAGGGCAAGGTCGTCAACGGCACGCTGCCGAGCTGGAAGAAGGCCAAGGTCGGCGCGGTGCGCACCATCTGGGTGGACCGGAACGACGAGCCGAGCGTGCGGCCGCGGCCGCACGGCAGGACCCTCACCGACGCCTCCTACGCGGGCGTCGCGACCGTCCTCGGCCTGTCGATGCCGCTGCTGCTGACGTACGCGCTCGTCCGGCGGCGCTGTGACCGGCACCGCGACGCGCTGTGGGAGGCCGACTGGGAGCGGATGGACGCCGACGCGGGGCACAACCCGCGGTCCTGACCCCGCTCAGCCGCCGTCGACCAGACGGGCGGCGATCCGGTCGAGGGCGGCGAGGTCCTCGGGCGGCAGCCCGTACAACTCGGCCGGCGGCGTGCCCATGATCTCCTCGGCCCGCGCCGCCGCGGCCCGGCCCGCCGCCGTGACCGTGACGATCTTCGAGCGCCGGTCGGCGGGGTTCGGCGTGCGCTCCACGAGCCCCCGCGCGACGAGGTCGTCCACCAGGAGGGTGGTGTAGGGACGGTCGGTGAGCAGCACGTCGGCGAGGTCGCGCAGGGTCATCGGCGCGGCGGCCAGCCGGCGCAGCGCCTTGATCCGCGCGAAGCTCATGCCGAGCGCCTCGGTGACCTCCCGCCTCCGGTCCCCGCGGTCGTGCAGCAGGATCCGCAGGTTGTGCCAGGCGCGCGTGGCCGCGTCGGGGTCGTTCATGGGGGTCTCGCTCCCGTCACGCGGCGTTCGCCGGGGTCGTGGTCCGCTCGGGACCGGTCTCGAACAGGACGGCGGTGCGCTCGGCACTGCGCGCGGCACGGCGCCCGGTGGTCAGGACGCCGAGCACGAGCACGGCCGCCCCGCACCCGGCGAGCACCCAGTATGCCGGTCGCGCGGCCGTGACGAAGCCGGTGACCTGCCCGTGGCCGCCGGTTCCGGCGGCGAGCACGGCGCCGATCACCGCGACGCCGAGGGCCTGGCCGACCTGGCGGCTGGTGGAGGCGACGGCCGCGGCCACCCCCGCCTGGGCGCGCGGCATCCCCGACACGGCGGTGTTGGTGATGGGCGGGTTCACCGTCCCGAACCCGATGCCGAACAGCACGTACGCGGCGAACAGCGTCAGGTTGGACGTCTCGGCGTCCAGCAGCGCGAACAGCAGCCCGCTGGCGAGCATCGCCGCGCCGGAGATCTGCAGCGGCAGCCGCGGGCCGCGGGCGCCGACCAGCCGCCCCGACAGCGGGCCGCACACGACGGTCATCGCCGCCATCGGCAGGAGGTAGATCCCGGCGTGCAGCGCCGACAGTCCGCGGACCTCCTGCAGGTAGAGGGTGTTGAGGAACAGGAACCCGGCGAGCGCGGCGAACGCGGAGACGGCGATGACCGTCGCGCCGGAGAACGGGACGCTGCGGAAGAAGCGCGGGTCGATGAGCGGCTCGGCGGCGCGGTGGGCGTGCCGGGCGAACCCGGCGAGCGCGAGCGCGGCGACGGCGGCGCCGCCGAGCACCCCGGGCGCGTCCCAGCCGAGGTCGGGCCCCTCGATGATCGCGAAGGTCAGGGTGCCGAGCAGCAGGATCATCAGGGCCTGGCCGAGCGGGTCGGGCCGGCGCGGCCGCGGGGCCCGCGACTCGGGGACGAACAGCGCGGTCAGCGTCAGCGCGGCCAGCCCGATCGGCAGGTTCAGCCAGAAGATCGCGCGCCAGCCGACGGAGTCGACCAGCAGCCCGCCGACGATCGGGCCCATCGCCATGCTGAGGCCGACGACGGCGCCCCACACGCCGATGGCGCGGGCGCGTTCGCGCGGCTCGGTGAAGACGTTCGTGATGATCGACATCGCCACCGGGTTGAGCATCGAGCCGCCCACCGCCTGCACGACGCGCGCGGCGACGAGCCAGCCGAGGGACGGGGCGAGGCTGCACAGCACCGAGCCCGTGGTGAACAGGAGGAGCCCGGTCTGGAAGACGCGGCGGCGGCCGAGCCGGTCGGCGGTCGAGCCGGACAGGAGCAGCAGCGAGGCCAGCACGATCAGGTAGGCGTCGATCGCCCACTGCAGGCCGGAGAGGGAGGCGTGGAAGTCGCTCCGCAACGCGGGCAGCGCGACGTTGAGGATCGTGTTGTCGAGGCTGACGATGAGCAGGCTCATGCAGCAGATGGCCAGCACGAGGAGCCGGCGGCGGGGGGTGAGTTCGGACAAGGGACCTCCAACGGTTGTATTTCTAAAACCATTGGAACTCTACAACTATTTCACGTCCTCCGGGACGGCGCTCCGGCGCCGGGCGGCGGGGACGACCAGCGGCGTCCCCGTCTCCGGGCAGTCGATCACCCGGCAGGGCAGCCCGAACACCTCCTCGACCAGGTCCGCCGTCACCACCGAGGCCGGCTCGCCCTCGGCGACGATCCGCCCGCCGCGCATCGCGAGCAGGTGCGTCGCGTAGCGGGAGGCGTGGTTCAGGTCGTGCAGGACGGCGACGACCGTGCGCCCCTCCTCGTGCAGCCGGGCGCACAGGTCGAGGACCTCGATCTGGTGCGCGATGTCGAGGTAGGTCGTCGGCTCGTCCAGCAGCAGCAGCGGCGTCTGCTGCGCCAGCGCCATCGCGATCCACACCCGCTGCCGCTGCCCGCCCGACAGCTCGTCCACCGGCCGGTCGGCGAGCCCGGCCACGCCGGTCGCGGCCATCGACTCGGCCACCACCCGCTCGTCCTCGCGGGACCACTGCCGCAGCAGCCCCTGGTGCGGGTAGCGTCCCCGCGCGACGAGGTCGGCGACCGAGATGCCGTCCGGCGCGATGGACGACTGCGGCAGCAGCCCCAGGGTGCGGGCCAGCTTCTTGGCGGGCCACCCCGCGATGGGCCGCCCGTCCAGCACCACGGCGCCCGCGGCGGGCCTGAGGATGCGGGCCAGCGCCCGCAGCAGCGTCGACTTGCCGCACGCGTTGGGCCCGACGATCACGGTGAACGAGCCGTCGGGGACCACCACGTCGAGGCCCTCGGCCACCGTCCGCCGGTCGTAGGCGAGGGTCAGGCCCGCCGCGGTCAGCCGCGCGTCCGCCGCCTGCGCGCCCGGCGCGTTCGGTTCCGTCATCAGTTCCGTCCCGTCCTCGTTCGGTCACGGGAGGCCGGCCCGGTACCCGCCGCCGAGCGGCCCGGCGGCGCGGGCGCGGGCGGGGCCTCCGTCGACGACGCCGGCGCGCTCCCCCGGGGGACGGTCCGGTGGCCGAACCGCCACTGGCCAACACCTTAGGTTAGGTTAACCTAAGCGCCCGTCGGGGCGGAATCGGTCACGGCGGGACCCGCAGGCGCTCCGGCCGAAGGGTCGCGCCCCGTTGCCGGAGCCCCTCGCGACGTCCATCCGGTCCGCCACGAAGACAGGCTGAGGAGAGCACCGATGCCCACCGCCGCCCCCGCCGACCCCTACCGCTTCTTCGACCTGCACGTCCTGCGGTCCGCGCCGCTCGGGCCCTCCATGGTCCGCGTCACCTTCGGCGGGCCGGCGCTGGACGCGGCGGACGACTCGGGGGACGCGTTCGTCTCGGCCGGCCGCGACCAGCGCTTCAAGCTGTTCCTCCCGCACCCCCACCAGGACGCGCCCGTGATGCCCGCGACCTGGTCGCCCGGCACGTGGTTCGCCGACTGGCGGGCGCTGGACCCGGCCGAACGCGGCATCATGCGCTCCTACACCGTCCGCGCGCGGCGTCCCGGCGAACTGGACGTCGACGTCGCGCTGCACCCCGGCGGCGCGTCCGGGCCCGCCGCCCGCTGGGCCGCCGCCGCGCGTCCCGGGGACCGCGTCGTCGTGCTCGGCCCGTCCGGCCCCGACAACGGCGGCTACGACTTCCGGCCGCCGCCCGGCGCCCCCGTGCTCATCGCGGGCGACCTGACCGCGCTGCCCGCCATCGCCGGGAACCTCGCCTGGCTGCCCGCCGGGACCGGCGCGCGAGTGTGGGTCGAGGTGCCGGACGCCGCCGACCGCCAGGACCTGCCGACCGAGGCCGACGCCGAGATCTCCTGGGTCGGTCCCGGCGGCCTGCTCGACGCGGTCCGCGGCGCCGAGATGCCCGGGACCTCGCCCTACGCGTGGATCGCCGGCGAGGCCGCGGTGGTCAGGGCGCTGCGCCGGCACCTGGTGAACGAGCGCGGCCTCGACCGCCGCGCCGTCACCTTCACCGGCTACTGGCGGCGCGGCGCGACCGAGGAGGACCTGCTCGCCGAGGTCGTCGCCGACGGCGCCGCGCGGTAACCGTCCCAGGACGGGCGCTCAGTCGTGGCGGGTGGGCGCGCCCCGGTACGGCTCGCCGCCCGCCGGGCCGGGCCCGGCGGCCCGCTCCTCCGCGCCCGCCATCGCCGCGGCGGCGTCCTGGTGGCCCGGCCACCACGCCGCGTGCCCGAGCAGCACCGTCACGGCCGGGACGAGGAACATCGACATGGCGAACGCCGCGAGGACCACGCCGAGCGCGACCGTCGTCCCCATCTCCTGCATCGCGTCCGCCTCGGCCAGCAGGAACGTCGCGAAGCTCCCGGCCAGGATCAGCCCCGCGGACGCGACGGTCGGCGCGGCCTGCGTGAAGGCGTGCCCGACGCCCCGCCGCGGCGAGTGCCCGGCGCGCGCCTCCTCCCGGAGCCGCGCGATGACGAGGATGTTGTAGTCGGTGCCCAGCGCCGTCACGAACAGGTACACCACCAGCGGCAGGAAGAAGATGACCCCGGCGTGCCCCCCGCCCCACTGGAACAGGGCCACGCTCGCGCCGATCGTCCCGAGGAAGCTCAGCACCACCGCCGCCATCAGGTACAGCGGCGCGACGACGCTGCGCAGCAGCAGCCCGAGGATGACGGCGATGAGGACCCCGGCGATCGGGAACACCACGGCGTAGTCGCGGTTCATCGCCTGCCGCAGGTCGACCATGACGGCCGTCTGCCCGCCCACGATCGCCTCGGTGCCGGGCGGCGCCGCGGCGTGCGCCGACCTGCGGACCGGCCCCGAGACGGTGTCCATCGCCGGCCGCGACAGCGGGTCGGTGGCGAGCTGCGCGTCGAACAGCGCGGTCCGCCCGTCGGCGCTGAAGGACGGCGCGCCCACCGCCGCCACGCCCGGCGTCGCCTTCAGCCGCGCCACCACCGGCGCGACCGCCCCCGGCGCCAGCCGGGCGCCCGACGTGCTGCGCACGAACACCTGCGTGGCCTCCTCGGCACCGGGAGGGAAGCCCTTCTCCAGGTCCTGGAGCCCCCGCGCCGCCTCCGTCCCGGACGGCGCCGCGGCCATGTTGAAGTCGGCGCTGAACCCGAGCGCGCACACCGACAGCGCGACCAGCACGGCGCCCGACACCAGCGCCACCGGCCAGGGACTGCGCCCGATCAGCCGGCCCAGCCCCGCGGCCCGGGTGTGCCGCGGCTCCGCGCGCCACGCCCGGCTCGGCCAGAACACCTTCGGGCCGAGCAGCGACACCACGGCGGGGATCAGCGTCAGCGCCGCGACCAGCGTCGTCGCGACCGCGATGCCCATCGCCGGGCCCATCGACCGGAGCATGCCGAGCGAGGCCAGGATCAGCGCGCTGAACGCGACGATCACCGCGCACGCGGCCGAGGCGATGACCTCACCGACCCGCTCCACGGCCGCGACCATCGCGCTCCGCCCGTCCTCGCCCGCGCGCAGCCGCTCCCGGTAGCGGAACAGCAGGAACAGGATGTAGTCGGTGCCCACCCCGAACAGCACGATCGGCATCAGCGACTGCGTCATGTTGTCGCCCTTGAGGCCGAACGCCGCGTTCACGCTGCCGATCAGCGACAGCGCCACCACCATCACCAGCCCGACCGTGACCAGCGGCAGGAACGCCGCCACCACGCTGCGGAAGGTGAGGATCAGCAGCACGAAGATCACCACGATGGTCGCGCCCAGCGTGATCGTGTCACTGCGCTCGTAGGACTTCTGCGCGTCGGCGTTGATCGCCGCCGTCCCGGTGAGCCGGGCGGTCAGCCCGGTGCCCCGGGTCCCGGCGGCGGCGTCGTCGCGGAGCCGGTCGACCGCCTTGCCGACGGCCGGGTCGTCGAAGCTCTCCGAGAGGAACCGCACATTGATCATCTGCACCAGCCGGTCGGCGGCCACCGGTCCCGCCGCCACCCGCTGCACGCCCTCGACGTCCGCCGCGTCCAGGCGCCCCGCCAGCCGGGCCGCGGCCGCCTGGTCCGCGGCCGTCAGCGGGCCGCCGTCCGCCCGCGTCACCGCGAAGATCGCGGTCTGCCCGCGGGTCTGCGGGAACGCGTCCCCGGTGAGGTGGAACGCCCGCACGGACTCATATGATCCGGGCAGGAAGTCGGTCTGCTGCGTGCTGGCCTTGAACTTCGGCGCGAACCCCACGAGCAGGACCGCGGCGACCACCCACACCGCGATGACCCACCAGCGGCGCCGCACCACGAATCGCGCCAATCCCCCGAACATGCCATCCCCCACTGATCACGGCATCCCCGACAACCTCCTACCCATAGCGATGAATCAGACACACTCCGTCAGAATGCGGGCCAGCGGTCCTCCACGAACGCCCGGACCAGTGCGGCGTGCGACAACGGCCTGGACTCGTCCGCCACGTCCCCGTTGACGGTGTAGTCGAGCAGGACGACGTCGCGGGCCTCCGCCAGCCCGCGCAGCTCCCCGGCCAGGCCCGCCGCCCGGTTCTCCAGCATCCACCGGTAGGCCGGCAGATAGATCTCCCGCCGCGCCCGCCCGTACGGCAGCAGGTCCTCCCCCGCCCGGTGCCCGAGCACCGGCCCGTACCTGCGCACCGTCCGCTTGATCCCCTTCATCGAGGTGACCGCGAACCTGGACGGGTCGGCTCCGGCGCCCGCGAAGACCTTGAGGCCCTGCCAGATCCCCTCGACGGACTCGGCGAAGACGCCCGGGCAGAACGGCACGGGAATCCCGCCGTGCGGATAGAACGGGCTGAACCGCACCCACGGCTCGTCCGCCCGGGACGTCACGTCCAGGATCAGGGCACCGGGGTGCGCCGCCTCGACCGCCGCCCGGGAGCGCCGCCGGCTCACGACATGAATGGCCACCGCACCACCCTGCCGCCCGCCACCGACAGTTCGGCCGGCACCCGCCGCCCCCGGCCCGCCGGCACCCGGCGCGACCGGACGGCCTCGGCGAACACGCGACCGGGGTGCCCACAGGGCGGGGCCAGGGCCGGGACGTTTCACCGGCGGGCCGGTGCTCCGCGGTCCGCCGAGCCGGCTGGCGACCTCGACGGCACCTCGGCGGGCGCGGCCCCTCCGCCCGCGCCCGCGCGGTGACGCCGTGCACGGCCGCCGGGCCGTCGTCCGGCCCGGTGACGCTCAGGGCACTACGACCGGCGCGTCGCGCCGATCACGCCGCACGCGGAGCGCCCGCCGGAGTCGCCCGCCTTCAGCGTGTCGGCGTCCGGTCCCTTCCCCGTTCCGGAGGAGTAGCGCTCGGGGATGTTCGCGTGGTTGTCGGGCAGCGCGTGCACGACGATGGCGCTGCCGTCGGCGTCGGTCAGCTGCGCGGCCTGGAAACGGTCGGTGACCGACTCGCCCGCGCCCCGCCCGTCCTGGCCGATCAGCAGGTTCGGCAGGTCGCCCGAGTGGTTCCCGTGCCCGTGCGGGCCGCCGAGGTCGAGGTGGGGGCCCGCCGTGAAGAACGGGCTGACCTTGCCCGTGCTCGGGTCGACCGCGGCGGGGTCGCACTTCCCGACCGCGTGCACGTGGAATCCGTGGAACCCGGCGGGCAGGCCCCACACCCGCACCGAGAGCCGCTCGGCGGTCCGTCCGGCGGGCGTCACGGTGAGCGTCCCGACCTGCTTGCCCTGCACGTCGCGGATCTGCGCGGTGAGCTGCTGCCCGCCGTCCCCGCCGGCCGCCTGCACCGCGGCCGAGACCAGTAAGGTCCCCGCCAGCCCGCCGAGCGTCGCCAGCGCCGTCACCTGGGCCGCCGACAAGATCTTCTTCATGCCTGCCCCTTCCCGGGCCGGCCGGCGGGCAGGGTGCCACGCACACGACCGCGTCCCGCGTCGCCTGCCTTGGTAACCCCGCCCGCCCGCCACCGCAAGCACTTCACTCGATTTAGGCACTTATAGCCCAAGAGTGACTGTTAACGCGAAATCACCCCAGCCGAAACGGATTCCGGCCGATCATCCCAGGTCGCACCCGCCGCCTTTCAGCCGCCGCAGGAACAGCGCCCATTCGGCGGGAGAAAAGAGGAGCTTCGGTCCATCCGGATCGCGGGAGTCCCGCACTCCGACGGCCACGACCAGCCCCGCCACCTCGACGCACTGACCTCCGTTGTCGCCGCTGCGGCTGCTCTTTCGCCACCGCGCCACCGGCGCGTCACCGTCGCTCACGAATCCTCCAAGATCTGGCCGCCCATGACTTCCGGCCCCCCGACCTTAGACATGTCACAATAGGACGCGCAGCGATTACCAAAAGAAGCTCACGTCCCCCCGGCCGCCCGCACCTCCCCCAAAGCCCGCCGCTTCGAGATGTGCCGCGAGAGCGCACGGTGAATACCCCGAGCGAGCACACCGCCGACCAGAGAATTCCCCCACCCTGCTCATTAAGACGCGCCCGTTGCGGCATTTCGAGCACATTCCTAACCCGCCGCGAAAGGACCCGACACGATGGGCGCGGTGCACCGATCGATCGTCTGCTCCGACATCGAGGGCTTCGGCGACCCCCGCCGGACGGACCGCGACCGTGTCGTGGCGCGCCGGGGGCTCTACCGGGCTCTGTCGGAGGCGTTCGACGGCTCGGGGATCCCTTGGCGGACCTGCCATCACGAGGACCGCGGCGACGGTGCGCTGATCCTGGTGCCGAGCGAGGTGCCCAAGGAGATCCTGATCACCGATCTCCCACGGCGCCTCGCCGCGGAACTGGCCGTCCACAACCGGGATCGGGACGGGCCGGCCCGGATCAGGCTGCGGGTCGCGGTGCACGCTGGCGAGATCCGTGAGGACGAGCACGGGGTGATCGGCAGCGCGATCAACCTGGCGTTCCGGCTGCTGGACGCCGAGCCGTTCAAACGCATTCTGGCGGGCTCGCCGGGGGCGCTCGCCCTCACGGTCTCCGACTGGTTTTACACGGAGGTCGTCCGGCATGCCCCAAGAGACGTGGCCTCCTCTTATCGCAGCGTCCAGGTCAAGGTGAAGGAGACCGACACCCTCGCGTGGGTCTGCCTGCCCACCAGCCCGTTCTGGGAGAGGACGGGCACGGGCGAATCGGGTACGGACGACAGGGCTCCCGTGCCGCGCGCACCGGCACCGCCGCCGGATGAGCCGGTGACCCCGCCCCGGGAACTGCCCTCCGACACGGGCCGTTTCACCGGCCGCGAAGCCGAGCTGTCGCGGCTGCTGACCTTCGCCCGCGACGCCCGCCGCCCCGCGGGGAGGGCGGCGGTCTGCGCCATCGACGGAATGCCCGGCATCGGCAAGACGGCGCTGGCCGTTCATGCCGCCCATCGGCTCGCCGATCGGTTCCCCGGCGGCTGCCTGTTCCTGGACCTGCACGGCCACACGCATTCGGTCTCACCGGTGGACCCGGCGGCGGCACTGGAGCGGATGCTGCGCGCGCTCGGGGTTCCCGGCGGGCGCATCCCCCATGACGCGGACGAGCGCGCCGCGCTGTATCGGAGCCGGCTCACAGGGACGCGGACACTGATCGTGCTCGACAACGCCACCGGTGCGGAACAGGTCCGCCCGCTCCTGCCGGCGGAGGCGGGCTGTCTGATCCTGGTGACGAGCCGGAGCCGGCTCGCCGCCCTGGACGACGCCCTGCCGCTCTCCCTGGACGTCCTCTCCCCTTCCGAGGGGGTGACGCTGTTCCTTACGAGTGCCGCGCCCAGCCGCGTCGACGACATCGACGCCGTCGCACGGATCGTCCACCTCTGCGGACGGCTCCCGCTCGCCGTCCGGATCGCTGCGGCCCGCCTGCGCTCCCGGCCCGCGTGGAGCGCGGCGGACCTGGCCGAGCGGCTGGCCGAACGGCACGACGCCCTGACCATCCTCGCCGACACCGAACGCGACGTCGCCGCGGCCTTCGCGCTCTCCTACCGCGGGCTGACCCGAGACCAGCGGCGCATGTTCCGATATCTCGGACTCCACCCGGGTGCGGACGCCGACGCTCACGCCGCGGCCTGCCTCGCGGGCACGACCGTCGCACGGGCGCGCCGGCTCTGCGAGGACCTGCTCGACGTCCATCTCCTGGACCAGTCCACACCGGGCCGTTACCGGTTCCACGACCTGATCAAGGCCTTCGCGGCCCGGACCGTCGCCGACGAGCCCGAACGCCCTCGCCGGGCGGCTCTCACAGCCCTGTTCGACCACTACCTGAGCACGGCGAGCGCGGCCATGGACGCTCTGTACCCGGCCGAGCAACAGCGTCGCCCCCACATCCCACCGGCCTCATCACCGATCGCACCGGTGTGCGAACCGGCCAGCGCGCTGGCATGGCTCGACGCGGAGCGTCCCAACCTCGTGGCCGTCTGCTCTCATGGCAGCGCGCACGGCTTGCCCGGCCACACGATCCGCCTGGCCGCCACCCTGTTCCGTTACCTGGACGTCGGGGCTCACCTCGCCGACGCCGAGACCGTCAACCACCACGCGCGACGGGCGGCGTCGGACACCGGTGACCGCTCGGGCGAGGCGCACTTCCTGACCAGCCTTGGCGGCGTCCAGTGGAATCAGGGCCGCTACGAGTGCGCCGCCGAGTCCGTCCGGCGGGCGCTGGAGATCTTCCGCGAAGCGGGTGACCGCTTCGGCCAGGCCCGTGCTCTGAGCAACCTCGGCATCATCTACTGGCGCCAGGGCCGCTACCCCGAGGCCGCCGACCACAGCCGACGCGCCCTTGTGATCTACCGCGCCTCTGATGACCTGGCCGGCCAAGCGCGCGCTTTGGGCAACCTCTGCCTGGTGCGCTGGAGGCAGGGCGAACACCAGCAGGCCATCCGTGCCGCACGGCGGGCCCTGGCCTGCTACCGCGCGCTCGGCGACCGGCGCGGCGAGGCCCGCATACTGGGCAACCTCGGCAACGTCCGCCATCATCAGGGCCGCCACGCGCTTGCGGTTCACCACCACCGCAGTGCCCTGGCCTTGTATCGCGAGATCGGTGACCAGGCAGGCGAGGCGGACGCGCTCACCAACCTCGGGCTGCCCCTCCAACGGCAAGGCCACCTCATTCGGGCCGCCGACCACCACCGGCAAGCCCTGGCGATGTACCAACGGCTCGGCGACCGTAACGGCCAAGCACGTGCCCTCAACGGGCTAGGCCAGGCGCTGAACGAGCTGGGGCACCCCACCCAGGCCCGCGCTCACCACGACATGGCGCTGGCCCTCACCTCGGAAACGGGAGACCGCTACGAACTCGCCCGAGCTCACGCGGGCCTGGCACTCGCCCATCGCGGTCCCCTGGCCCGCCACCACCGGCAGCAGGCCCTCTCCATCTTCGATGTGCTCAACGTCCCCGAGGCTGGTGGGTTGCGCGAGCACTTTGCCAAGCCACGGGCGGGTGCGAGTTAGGGGTCCGTGGCGGCGACCGAGCCGATCGCGGGCGGTCCGGTGGGGGCGTCGAAGACCTTGGCGGACTCGTTCTCCTGGGCCAGGCGCCGGAGGGCGGCCATCAACGCGTCGCCGAGAACCGTCCACAGGACGACGGCCTCCGCTTTGCTGTCGGTGGTCGCGTGACGGGCGATCTCCCGCAGCTCCGCCTTGGCCAGGATGTCGGCGGCGTCGGCGTAGTGACCGAGCAGCCCCGCCAGGCCGCCCTGTCCGAGGCGGTGCAGCGCGGCGACGGTCTCCAGGAGATTCACCAGTGCGGGAGCGCCGGGCCTGATCTGCCAGTCGCGGTCCTCGATCAGATCGTCCACCATGGCCCGGGCCTTCTCCCAGTCCTCGTCCTCCAGGTTGTGGGGCCGGGTCGGGGTTGCCGCGTACTGGGCCTTGCCGAGCGCCTGGCGGACGTTGCCCGCGCCGTCGATGGCGGAGAGCGCGCGCTTGGCCGTGGCGACCGGCAGGCCCCCGACCTCGATCAGCGCGCGGGCCAGGCGCAGGCGCCGCAGGTGCTCCTCGGCGTACTGCGCCTGGTTGCGGCTCGTCAGCTCGCCCGGGGGGATCAGGCCCTCGCGCATGTAGTACTTGATGGTCGGCACCGGGACCCCGCTGTTGCGACTCAGCTCGGCGATCCGCATGGTTCCTCTTCTCTCGGCGTTCCCCTGGTCCGGCACGGTGAGGGCCGATCTCCCTCACCCTAGAGGGCGCCACCCGGGTGCGCCGTGACGCGCCCGGCTCGGTGCGCCGCCGGTACGGGGAGCGAGGTCTTGTGGCCGACCCGGGTCCGCGCACTGGTCCGACTTCGCGGCCACAAGCAGGACTCGCCCCATCCTTCCAGTGGAGGAGGGCCGGCTTCGTGACCTGGGGTTTCCTCGGCTGATCCAGAGATTCGGACGGCATCGGCGCCCCGTCGGGCGCCTTGTGCGGTCGGGACGGCGCATGGATACTCCTGGTGCCAATAGTGGTGAGCACTACTATCCATTGAGGTTGCCATGTTCGCGCTTCTCGGCCGGATGGCCGCCCGGCGCCGCTGGTGGGTCGTCGCCGGGACGGTCGTCCTGGTGATCGTCGCCGGAGTCTGGGGCACCGGCGTCTTCCGGTCCCTCACCGGCGGTTCGGGCTTCGACGATCCGAACAGCGAGTCCGTCCACGCCAACCGCGTCCTCGAGGGGCCTCTCGGGCGCCATGTCGCCGACGTCGTCGTTCTCTATCGGGACCCGTCGAGGACGGTCGACGATCCCGCCTTCTCCGGGCCCGTCCAACGCGCCGTCGCGGGGCTGCCCGCGGGCTCGGCGAAGTGGCTCCAGACCTACTGGTCCACCCACGACGACGCGTTCGTCTCCCGCGACCGCCACGCGACCTACGTCGCCCTCCAGCTCCCGTCCGACGACGAGCAGGAGCGCGTCAAGCAGCTCAAGGCGCTGAAGAAGAACTTCCAGGTCCCCGGCATGAGGGTCACATTCGGCGGCCTCACGTCCATGACGCAGCAGGTCAACCAGCAGTCGCTGCGGGACGTCGCCCGGGCGGAGATGTTCTCCATGCCGCTGCTCCTCCTGCTGCTCGTCCTGGTGTTCCGCAGCGCCGTCGCCGCCGCGCTCCCCTTCGTGGTCGGCGTCACGGTGGCGTTCGGGTCGCTGGTCGCGCTGCGGCTGATCACCTTCTTCTCAGAGATCTCCACGTTCGCCGTCAACGTGGTCACGCTCTTCGCGCTCGCGCTGACCATCGACTACGGGCTCCTCATCGTCAACCGCTTCCGTGAGGAACTGGCCCGGGGCCTGCCGGTCGAGGACGCCGTCGAACGGACGGTCGCGACGGCGGGCCGCACCGTCCTGTTCTCGGGCCTCACGGTCGCCGCCTCGCTGACCTGCGTGATCGTCTTCCCGTCCCGGTTCATGCACTCGATGGGCTACGCCGGGGTGTGCGTCGCGCTGTTCTCGGTGCTCGGCTCGCTGACGCTGCTGCCCGCGCTCCTCACGTTCGCCGGGCACCGGGTCGACTCGCTGCGCGTCCCCCTCCCCGGACGCCGCCGGCCCGACACCGCGCACGGCCGCTGGTACGCCCTCGCCCGCACGGTGATGCGACGCCCCCTGGCGGTCACCGCCGGGGTGGTGGTCCTCCTGGTCGCCCTCGGCCTGCCGTTCCTCAGCGCGAACTGGGCCCGTCCCGGCGACTGGGTGCAGCCCAGGAACGGCGAGGCCCGGTCGGTCACCCGCGAGCTGGCTACGCGCTTCACCGCCGACCCGGCGAAGGTCATGACCGTCGCCGTCGAGCTCCCCGGCCCCGCCGACCTGCCGGGAACGCGCGCGGCCCTGGACGACTACGCGCACCGCCTGGACGCGGTCCCGAACGTCGACGGCGGAAGGGTCACCGGCACCAGCGGTACGACCGCGCGCATCACCCTCGGCTACTCCATCGACCCGATGTCACGCGCCGCGCGCACGATGGTCTCCAAGGTTCGCGCGGAAGCCCCGCCGCAGGGCGCCCGCGCCTCGGTCACCGGGATGCCCGCCTCCCGGGTGGACATCGTGCACATGGTCTCCTCCCGGCTGCCCTGGATGGCGCTGTTCGTCGGCCTGGTCTCCTTCGCCGTCCTCTTCCTGGCGTTCGGCTCGGTCGTCCTACCGCTCCAGTCCGTCGCGCTGACCGTGCTGTCCCTGTCGGCCGCGCTCGGCGCGATCCGGCTCATCTTCCAGGACGGCTATCTCGACGGGGTACTGGACTTCGTCCCGATCGGCGCCGTCGACGTCAACTTCCCCCTGCTCGTGGTGGTGATCGCCTTCGGCGTCGCGATGGACTACGAGGTCTTCCTGGTCGCCCGCATCAAGGAGGAGTGGGACCGCACCGGCGACCTCGAGGAGTCGGTCGCCCTCGCCGTCCAGCGGACCGCCCGGATCGTCACCAGCGCCGCGCTGCTGCTCTGCGTGGTCGTCGGCGGGTTCGTGTTCTCCCAGATCACCGTGATGAAGATGATCGGCGTGGGCGTCGTGCTCGCGGTGCTCGTCGACGCGACGCTGGTGCGCGGGCTGCTCCTGCCCGCGACGATCAAGCTGATCGGACCGCGCCTGTGGTGGTCTCCGCGACCCCTGGCGCGCTGGTGGGGCCGACACGGCGCGGGACGCCACGAGGCCACGCACACCCCACCCGTTCCCGACCTTTCCGAAACCGGAGGCCACCATGCGTGACCGTTGGACCCGTGCGGCCTCGGCCGTCCTCGGCGCCGCCCTGGCGCTGACCCTGGCCGCTGGCTCACCCGCCGCCGCCGATCCCGCCACGGTGCCCCGCACGACCGACGTCGTCGGAGTCGGCGCCGACACCACGGAGGTCCTCTTCGACGACCTGGCGGCGGACCACAACACCCGATCCCCGGGCCGCCGCCTGTTCAGCTGGCGGACCCGCGGCTCCCAGACCATCCGCCCCAAGGCCGGATGCCGCCCGATCGTCCGGCCGTCCGGCTCGTCCCAGGGAATGGACGCGCTGGTCGCCCGGCAGACCCTGCCCGGCGGCCGGCCGTGCGTCGACTTCGCCCGGACGATCCGGCCCCGGCTACCCGGCGACCCTTCGACGATGGTCTTCCTCCCGTTCGCGACCGACGGCCTGACCTGGGCGGCCAACGCGACGGGCCACGCACCGGCATCGCTCACCCTCGCCCAGCTCGCGGACGTCTTCACCTGCCGGGCCCGGACCTGGGACCGCGTCGGCGGCACCTCGACCGCCACGATCGAGCCGATGCTGCCGATCGTCGGCCCGGGCATCACCTATTTCCTGGAACAGCTCGGGGTGCACGAGGTCGGCGCCTGCGTGCGGACCGGCGTCCCGCAGGACCAGGGCACCGACCCCCTCATCGCGGGCAACCCGAACGCCCTGGTGTGGTACTCGATCGCCAAGTACCTCGCCCAGGCGGAGTACGGCCACGACGACGTCCACGGCTCCCTGTCACTGCGCCGAATCGAGGGCCTCACCCCGACCGTCCGCAACCCCGCGACCGACCGCGTCGAGATCAACAACGGCCAGGCCACCGGCGTCCCGGCTTTCCCGCCGCCACTGATGATCACACAGTCGATCGTCCTCCTCACCGAGAAGAACGGCCGCATCCCCCACCACCTGGCCCACCTCTTCGTAGGCCCGAACAGCTGGCTCTGCTCCACCCCACGAGCGCAAGCCCGAATCGCCGAGTACGGCTTCCTCCCCCACCACGGCGCGACCTGCGGAAAGCCGGAGTGACTCCTGAACCAGCCGGCTGGGCGCGCTTCCGTCCCCGGAAGTGTGCCCGGCCACGTTTCGGCTCCTCGCACCGATCCCTCAACACCCACGAGGCAAGGGCGGATGATGAGCGGTACAACGGACGATCTGCAAGCGTGGTGGGACGCGAAGGTGACCGCCGCCGGCGTGGCCGGTTCGAGCCCGATCGCGAGACCTTCACTGCTCCTCAAGCCACAGATCAGGCATGTTCCCGAGGACCGGAAGCATGCCTGATCGTCGTTGTGCCTACCAAAGCGCGTCCACGGCCGCTCTGACGAGGACCCGGAAAGATCACGTCCACCTCCCGCGCTCCGTCCTGGATCAGGACCCACGCCCGCGGCCCAGCACGGCATGTCGACGACCTCGACGTCAAGGACGCCGATGCCGGCGAGGCCGCAGGCGGTCTGGCTGAGCGCGGTGTCACATCCCCCGGTCACCACGGCGATGGCAGACGTGACTTCTCGCTTGAGGGCGAGGTGGACATGGGCGGGCAGGCCCGTCACCGTCCCGGTGGCGTGCCGGCCGGCGGTGTTCCGCAGACCGGCGCCGGGCGCGGTGGTGAACCCGCCACGACGTGCGGAGACGGTCCGGAACGGTGACAGCACCGTTCGGCGAGCGCGCCCCGTCGGCGCCGATGCCGGGTCCACCCACCCCGGTAGTCCACAGGCTCTGGCCCGATCTAGGAGTGTCGAGCTCGACGACCACGAGACCGGACGAGCCACAGGCCATGCCGACGTCGCAGGGGTCGTGGTTCCAGCACGACGGATCCGGGCCAGGTCGACGATTGCAGGGCCGTGCCGGTCAGTCCGGAGCGCGGGCCGCCCACCATCGGGGCACAACGGAACACTCTCCGCCCGCGCGACACATTCCAGGGCCACAGCCCGCGGGTTGGCCATCGTCATGCGGCGGCCTCCGGTCGGCAGTTGGCCTCAGCGGTCGCGACTCTAGGGCACAGGTCCATCGCGATACGGTTCGAAGGTGATCGACGAAGAAGCGGCCCGGCTCGGAGAACAGGCCGCACGTCGCCTGGTTCAACTGGGCGGCTGCGTGATCGAGGCGGGGCTGACCGAAGCAGAGTTCACTCGCGTCGAGCACGAGTACGGATTCGAATTCGCCGACGACCACCGCGCGTTCCTCGCCGCCGGGCTGCCGGTCCACGAACCACGGGAAGAGGACCCGGCCACCTACTATGCCTGGGAAGGACCATGGCCGGACTGGCGCAACGGCGACCCAGAGAACTCCGCCTGCAGCTCAACTGGCCGATCGACTTCCTGCTCGACGACGTCCAGCACAGGCATTGGCGACCCGCCTGGGGTGAGCGGCCGGATTCCGGCGAAGCAGCCGTCGAGCTGGCGACATCACAGCTGGCCGGGGTACCGAAGATGGTCCCCGTCCATGAGCACAGGTTCTTGCCCGCAGGCCACGGCACCTTCGGCCACCCGGTCCTGTCGATGCGGGGCAGCTACATCATCTACTACGGCGTCGACCTGCTCGACTACATCACCCAGGAGTTCAAAGAGCCCCGGCCCGAGCGCCCTGACGACTGGGCGCCCCAAGCCACCGTCCCATTCTGGCGCGACTATCTCTGACACCGACGCGCCGCTCTTAAAGACCACGGTCATGCCGATGTGACGGCGAAAACGCGGTGAACAGGTCTGCGACTCCCCCTGGAGACTAGATCCACGATGGCCAGGTGGCGATCAGAAACCCATGTCCGGCCTACTGGACCAGACCGCCGATCCAATCGGATCCCACATTTCGTCTCCCCCTTCGCCACCACGGTGGCCGCCACTGCACACCGCGTGGGCAGAAGATCGGAATCTCAATGAGCCAGGAACCAGCCCCTGCCGTTCTCTACCCGGACGTGGCCGCCCACGGCAGTCTCGCCGCGGCACTGCGAGCCGCAGCCGCCGGCCAAGGGCCGTCCCTTCCCCTGACCGTCACCTCGTCCGATCCACTGCGCCATGCCACGATCGCCAGCGTCGTCCCGCACCGCCATGCGTCCTACGTCACAGCGTGGCGTCACGAACGGCGCTGGACCATCCAGGGCTCGTCCAATGGCAGGCTCATGATCCGCGGCGCCACCGGGGACTTGCCCGAGCTTCTCCCAGTGATCCGTGGCTGGGCCGACGGGGCCGGCCTGGACGAGATCGGGCAGGCCGCGCCCTTCGAGCTGCTGACCGGACGCTTCGAGGTCCCGGACGACAACGTCGCCGACCTCATCGCCTCAGAGTGGCAGTGCCTCCTCAAGGAGGCCGCCAACGCCGGCTGGCCGCAGTACCAGGCGCTCATCGAGTCCGCCCACGCCGACCCAAGGCTCCGCAGGCTCTATCCCTTGACCAGCCACGATGCGCTGAGCTTCTCTAACACACCCCACTATCCGTTCTCCCCCGCCTTCGTCTCGATCGGCTCACTACGGGGAGCCGGCGGCTACACCATCAAGGATCGGTGGAACCGCCCCGCTCTCCACCACGTCACCACAGCCGCCGAAGCGATCGCCATCGCCGTAGACCGAATCCCCACCGCAGACGTCGCCTGAGGTCCCTGCGCAGGACTCCTGACATCGCTGAGAACGAACACGACCGACCCCGGCCGACCGCACCCAGGCGGCCAACCGGGAGGGCACCGCCGTCAAGGCACCGGCCCACCAGCACCAGGACGCCCCAACACCATCCGACGCGCCACACGGCCCGCGCCGCCTCGCGGCTGGAGCACCTGAGGCCGACGGGGCCTCCCGGCCGCGCGCGGCCGGCATCGAGCACAGTGAGCTGGCGCCGCGCTTCGCACTCATCGGCGCCTTTCAATGATCTCGCGCCTGCTCCCTCGACAATGGATCGCGCATTTGCACGACACGCTCCGCACACATCGTGGTGATGCAAGCGGCAAAGGTCGAGCAGCGCGTTGACCGGGGAAGGCTGGTCCCATGTCTGGAGCGCCACAGAACCTTCCCCGCGCTGTCAGAGAGACCCGGGCTGACCGCCATGTAGGCCAAGATCACCCCACGAAACGCAAGTCTCGGCCCCGCGTTACCTCGCACCCTGGATGGGGATCCTCCGCCACACACCAAGCGGCCTCGCCCGTAAACGCCCCGACTGTCAGGTGCGACGACGCTCCCCAAAGGCACCACAGACTCACACCCACCCGTTGTCCAGTCCCACGAGTGTCCAGTCCCACGAGTGGCTGTGAGAAGTATCGTCACGCCCTCAAGAGCGTGCGCAAGCGGGCGTGAGCGAGTTCCACCGAGCAAGCAGCACCAGGCTCTGGGCAGCGGCTTCTGGACCGTCGACGCCTGGGCTGGAATCTGTCCACGGCACCGGCTAAATTGTCAGCCAGAAAGAGCAGTAGATGCTAGGGTCACGGACGTGTCGCTGACAGATCTCAGGTTCGGCTTCCGGGATGCGGAGCAGCTGGCCCATGTTCGTAGGCATATCCACTG
The DNA here is from genome assembly GCF_900659635.1 of Actinomadura roseirufa. Classification (GTDB taxonomy): domain Bacteria; phylum Actinomycetota; class Actinomycetes; order Streptosporangiales; family Streptosporangiaceae; genus Spirillospora; species Spirillospora roseirufa. The sequence goes on from NZ_CAACVB010000074.1 coordinate 31,410, forward strand.
CCGGTTGGCCGACGACAGGCGGCAGCAAGAATGCCGTTACCTCATGCGCTTCTGGTGGCAACTCGGAATGCCCTATACCGAAGTGACTCTGGAGCAGCTTCGCACGCATGTGAGCGAGCGGAAGATGGAGGCGATCGATATGCTGATCGCCGCCATCAGGACGTCACACGAAGAGATCGATGCATGGGCGGACGCCGTTCAGCGAGAATTCCCGGTCATTTTCGATCGTGGCAGTGGAGAAGCGCGCGGCCAGGTGGATTGAATCCTGCGCTCTCGGTCATTGCCCACGATGTCGCTACGGGCACCGCCCCGCACGTGGACGGCAACCGCGTCTCCCACCCCAAGCGTATGCGGATTCTCCACAGAAGCGTGATCGCCCAGGTCGGAGCCACCCCCGCGCGGCTCGCTCATGCCCTGGCCGAAGCCGATGGCCCGTCCTGCGTAACCGGACCGGACGCGATCAGGTCGGCCCCGGCCGACAGGCCAACAGCCAAGGTCGGACCCGACAGTCGAGCCGGCCGACCGTTCATCCTCGGAACGTCGCTGACACGCTCACCGCCCCGTTGGAGCAACGGCTTTGGGCTTCGCAGCCGCAGCCCCGGACGGCGTGCGCGCTAACCCGTGGCGCGCTTGGTAGGGCACACCAGTACGACGAGCAGCGAGGCGGTGGCCGGCATCGGGTGCGGCCCGGCTTGGAGGGCGGCGCCGTCAGGGGGCGGCAGCTTTGCCCGGAGACCGGCGGGCCGTAGTCAGGCGGGGATGAGAAAGGCCCCGTTCCGATCTTGCGGACGGGGCCTGACCTGCGCTTATGGGAGCATGTTCAAGCTCCCGCGATTGGACTCGAACGGGGATCATGAGGCCCTGACCTTGGCGCGGCGGCTGTTCTAGGGCCATCTTCCGTCTACAGGAGTCCAGGGGAGTCCACAGATGTCCAGGGGCGTTGTGCCTCAGTTTGTCCCTCAACGTGAAGGCGCTGAACCAGAATGACCTAGATCGGCCCCCCTTCGGCGGGACGTCTTCCCAGGGACAGCCCCAGCTCGCGCTCCCCAACGACGTGAGGTTGCCCGCCCCCCGCTAGGAGGAGGCGCTACTAATCAGGGTTAATTGGTGTTGGCGGGGGTGGTGTTGAGGGTGAGGCCGGTGGTGGTCAGGCAACCGTCGATCACGTCGGGGTGGTGCTGGATCACCTTGAGGCGGTGCTTGATC